>NZ_JBVJCO010000033.1:27414-60641 GCF_055588525.1 Kitasatospora sp. NPDC041988 | reverse complement strand
GGGAGACTGGGGCAGCGGGTCCCGATGCCCTTAGGGCGAGGAAGGTGGGAGCCCCCTTGGGGGAACGGGGACCCCCCCGGCGGGGTTGCGTGGTGGGGCCGGTCCTCGTTCTGCTCCGGGCTGCTCCTGCCCCTACTCCCGGAACGCCGCCAGGTCGAGCCCGTTCAGCCGCTCCGGGTCGGTCAGGACGTCGATCGCCACGATCGCGCCGTCCACCACGGTGAACGCCATGATCGAGGCCGGCTTGCCGTTGGCGCCGATCACCACGACCCCGGCGGCGCCGTTGATCAGCGCCGGGCGGGCGTACGGCGCGAGCGAGCGGTATGTGACCGCCTGGCTCGCCACCATCTCGGCGCCGGTGAGCACCACCGTCCGGAGGCGGGCCCGGCCGACCCCGCCGTCGGCGCGCAGCACCACGTCGGGGTCGAGCACGGCGAGCAGCGCGTCCAGGTCGCCGGTGCGGGTGGCGGCGAAGAAGGCGTCGACGGCCACCCGCTGCCGGGCGAGGTCCCGGTCGGGCGCGGGCGCCTGCCCCTGCACCTTGCGGCGGGCCCGGCTGGCCAGCTGCCGGGTGGCGGCCGCGGTCTTCTCGATCAGCGGGGCGATCTCCTCGAACGGCACCGCGAACAGGTCGTGCAGCACGAACGCCACTCGCTCGGCCGGCGACAGCGACTCCAGCACCACCATCAGCGCCAGCCCGACCGAGTCGGCCAGCAGCACCTCCTGCTCCGGGTCGATCACGCCCTCGCGGGCGACCAGCGGATCGGGGATGCGCGACTCCAGCGGGTCCTCGCGCCGCTGCTCGCGCGAGCGCAGCAGGTTCAGGCAGACGCGGCTGACCACCGTGGTCAGCCAGCCGCCGAGGTTCTCGACATCGCTCGTGTCGGTGCGGTCGTAGCGCAGCCAGGCTTCCTGGACGGCGTCCTCGGCCTCGCTGATCGAGCCGAGCATCCGGTACGCCACCGCGCGCAGATGCGGCCGGTGCTCCTCGAAACACCCGGCCGGGTCTTCGGTCCGACGCTCGCCCGAGAGGCCGGCCGGCAAAACTTTCTCGTCCACCGTGTCACATTCCTTCGTCGCCGCGGGTCATAGCTGCAGAACTACGAAGCTGCAGAACCACGAAACCTAACGGCTGTGGCCGGGAGATCAACTTTCGGCCGGGACGAATCGGAGACGATCATGTCGAACTCTCCCATCCTGGTGACCGGCGGCACCGGCACCCTCGGCGGCCACGTCCTCCCGCTGCTGCGGGCCGCCGGCCGCGACGTCCGGGTGCTCACCCGCAGTGCGCGACCGGCCGCGGACGGCGTCGCGTACGTGACCGGCGACCTGCTCAAGGGCGAGGGCATCGAGGACGCGGTGGACGGCGTCTCGACCGTGCTGCACCTCGCCGGCGGCGCCAAGGGCGACGACGAGGCCACCCGGCACCTCGTACGCGCCGCCCAGCGGGCCGGGGTGGAGCACCTCGTCTACATCTCGGTGATCGGGGCTGACCGGCTGCCGCTCGGCTACTTCCGCTCCAAGCTGGGCGCCGAGCAGGCCGTCGCCGACTCCGGCCTGCCGTACACCACGCTGCGCGCCGCCCAGTTCCACGACCTGGCGCTGAAGGTGGCGGCGGGGATGGCCAAGCTGCCGGTGGTCCCGGCCCCGGGCGGGATCCGCTGGCAGCCGGTCGACGCGCGGGAGGTGGCGGCCCGGCTGGTGGAGCTGGCGCTGGACGCGCCGGCCGGCCACGTCCCCGATCTGGCCGGGCCGACGGTGTACCCGATGGGCGAGCTGGTCCGCAGCTACCTCAAGGCGCGCGGCAAGAGCCGGCCGATGCTGCCCGTCCGCGTCCCCGGCAAGGTCGGCCGCGCCTACCGGGCCGGTGACAACCTGACCCTCAGGGGCGCCGAGACGGGCCGGCGGACCTGGGAGGCCTTCCTGGCCGAGCGGGCGGCCTGAACGCCGTGTCGGTGGCGCGGCCTAGGGTGGCGGGCATGTCGCACTCACTGCTCGCCGCCGTGCGGGACACCGAGGCCGCCGAGGACTTCCTGCGCTGCACGTCGGACTTCGACCTCGGCGGCACCGAGCACGTGGAGGAGGTCGTGCTCGCCTCCGGTGAACCACTGGAGCCGATCGCCGGGGACGGCTCCGGCGGCACCTACTTCTTCTGCGGGGAGGGCGGGGAGGAGCGGCCGGTGCTCTACGCCGACTCCGAGGGTCGCGCCGCGCTGGTGGCGGTCGGACTGCCGGAGCTGGTACGGCTGTTGCTGGCCATCCCGTGGTGGCGGGACTGCCCGCGGTTCACCGCCGAGGAGAGCGCCGAGGCGGCCGAGTGGTACCTGGAGGACGAGCCCGAGCTGCTCGCCGAGCGGGATGCGGCGGCCGCCGCCCTCGGGCTCGAACTCCCCACCGACGCCGAGGCCCTGGCCCGGCTCCGGGCGGTGGCCACCGGGCCGGGGCCCGGCCGCGACATCGTGCTGCTCAACGCGGCGGAGGGCACCGCCTACGACGCGCTGCTGCGCTGATCCGCCGGGTCAGCCGATCACCGCGGGCTCCCCGGTGTTCGCCGCCGCCGTCACCACGGCCTCGGTGGTGACCACCTTGGCGAACCGCATCGCGTGCAGCACCGTGCTGGTGGCGCGGGCGAGTTCGGCGGCGGGGACGGTGACGCCGTCGGGGCCGGTCATGTCGAAGGCGTGCATCGCGTCGACCGGGAAGATCGCGTCGTAGCCGAGGTTGCCGGCCATCCGGGCGGTGGTCTCGTTGCAGACGTTGGTGATGATCCCGGCGATGACCACCTGCCGGGCGCCCCGCTGCTGGAGCCAGGCGTGCAGGTCGGGCGTGCCGTAGAAGGCGCTGTTGACCTGCTTGGTGATGTGCAGGTCGGACTTGGCGGCCGCCACGAAGTCCTTGAGTTCGTACCCCGGGGTGCCCGGCACGAGCGGGCCGCCCTTGGAGGCGTGCTGCACCGTCACGATGGGCCGCCCGGTGCTCTCCCAGGCGTCGATGAGCTCGCCGATCCGCTGCTCGGCCCGGGGGTTGTCGCGCTCGCCCCAGAACGCGTAGTCCTCGAAGCCCTTCTGGACGTCGATGACGACGAGGACGGCGTCGGAGTCGAGGGTCAGGGGGGCGTCGAAGGCGCTGGTGTTCGTCATGCGTCCATCGTGCTGCGCCCCGGGCGACCTTAGTGATGGGCGCTGCCGCCACCCATCGATAGTTTTCTGCCATGCGGATTGTGGGTTGCCTGATCTTCGACGGTGTCCGGGCGTTCGACTACGCGGTGATCGGGGAGGTGTGGTCGAACCGGCTCACCCGGCCCGGGCTGCCGGCCTTCGAGCTGCGGGTCTGCGGGCCGGAGGGTTCGCGGGTACGGCTGGGCGGCGGGCTGGAGCGGGTGCCGGACTTCGGGCTGGACGCGCTGCTGGAGTGCGATCTGATCATCGTGCCGGGGATGGAGATGAACGTGTCGCGCGACCCGGCCGTCCTCGCCGCGCTGCGTGCCGCGCACGAGCAGGGCGTCACCATCGCCTCGCTCTGCGCGGGCGCCTTCGTCCTCGCCGAGGCCGGTCTGCTGGACGGCCGCACCGCCACCACGCACTGGGCGCTCGCCGCCGAACTGGGCCGCCGCTTCCCGGAGGTGGAGGTCCACCCGGAGGTGCTGTTCACCGGCGAGGGCGACCTCTGGACGTCCGCCGGGGTGGCGGCCGGGATCGACCTCTGCCTGCACCTGGTCCGCGCCGCCCACGGCCAGCAGGCCGCCGCCACCATCGCCCGCGCGATGGTCACCGCGCCCTTCCGGACCGGCGGCCAGGCCCAGTTCATCCCCTCCCCGGTCCCGGACGACGCCGTGGACGACACGTTGGCCCGCGCCCGCGCCGAGATCCTGGCCTCGCTGGACACCCCGTGGACGGTCCGCCGGATGGCCGGGGCGGCGCTGATGTCGGAACGCTCCTTCGCCCGCCGCTTCGTCGAGGCGACCGGCACGACGCCGCTGCGCTGGCTGCTGGAGCAGCGGGTGCTCGCCGCCCAACGCCTGCTGGAGGAGACGGACCTGCCGGTGGACACCGTCGCCGTCCGCTGCGGCTTCGGCTCGGCGGTGTCGCTGCGGCCCGCCTTCGTCTCCCGGGTCGGGGTGGCGCCGCGCGAGTACCGGCGGACCTTCCGGGGGCGGGCGGCGGGCTAGCGGATCGTCCCTCCCGGCGGCCGGGCGCTCACCGGTGCCTTGCGATCCATGCGCGGGGCCAGCCCGTCCAGCAGGTTGGACAGGCCGAACTCGAACAGGGCGTCCAGATCCATGTCGTAGCCGTCCGCCAACTCGGCCATCAGCCGGCTGAACACCGGGAACCGGCCCGAGGCGGCGAGCGCGCCGAGGGTGGGGAGCTGGCGGTCCATCCACTGGTCCTCGTCGACGCCGGTGGCGGCCTGGGCCTGGGCCTCCCGCTCCAGGTGGACGGCGATGCCCTCGACGTAGCTGTACAGCAGCACATGGATCTGCAGCACGTCCGGCGCGGAGAGGCCGTGGCCGTCCAGCGCGGAGAGAGACCACTCGGCGTGCGTCATCAGGTTGGGCAGCAGCAGCGGCCGGGTGACCGGGCTGATCTGGGCCAGCCAGGGGTGACGGCGGAACACCGCCCAGAGGGTCCGGGCGCCCAGCTCCAGGCGGGCCTGCCAGCCGGCGGGCGGTTCGGCGGGGTAGGTGCCATCGCCGAAGGCCGCGTCGGCCGTCAGCAGGACCAGCTCCTCCTTGCTGGTGACGTAGCGGTACGGGGACATCGCGGAGACCCCGAGCCGGGCCGCGACGGCGCGCATCGAGAGCGCGGCCAGCCCCTCGGCGTCGGCCAGCTCCAGGGCTGCCCGGATGATCCGTTCGCGGCTCAACTCGCCCTCGGACGTCGCGGGTTGGCTCGACTTGATGGACGCCTGGGTGGGGGTCGGAGCGGGAGGCTGGACGGGGGCCGGGGTGGCGCCCGCCACGACGGTGCCGACCCGCGGGAGGGCCTCCACCAGGCCCTCCAGGCGCAGCACGGTGAGCGCCTTGGTGGCGGTGGCCAGGGCGACACCCCAGTCCTGGGCGATCCGCCGGGTCGAGGGCACGCGCTCGCCGGGGGCCAGCTCCCCGGTGGTGATGCGCCGTCGCAGCTCGGCGGCGATGCGCTGGAAGGGCGGGTCCGTCTGCGGTGCCATGCTGCCGAACTCCTTGAAAGATATTTTTCGCCGCCGTCTGCCCTGTACTAGCTCAGACCCTACCAGCGCGGATGCCTGTCACGAGCCCTCTGTACTAGGTCAGATGGGCTCTTTCGGCGCTGGTGAGGCTCTTGCGGCGGCCTGAATTTACGTCGTACATTCACCTTGCTTACAGCGTACAGGCACGGCAGTACAGGCGCAGTAGTACAGCCGCAGCCGTGCAGACGCGGCAGTACAGACACAGCAACGGGGGAGCCCACATGAAGACCGTCCTCATCTCCGGCGGCGGCATCGCCGGCAACGCACTCGCCTTCTGGCTGCACCGCCAGGGCTTCGCCCCGACCGTCGTCGAGCTCGCCCCCGCCCCGCGCAGCGGCGGCCAGGCGGTCGACATCCGGGGCGTCGCCCTCGGCGTGATCGAGCGGATGGGCCTGACCGAGCAGGTCCGCGCCGTCCGCACCCGGATGCGTGGCATGTCCGTCCTCGACCCCGACGGCAATGAGGTGCACCGCTCCACCGAGGCCACCTTCAGCAGTGGCCGGCTCGACAGCGACGACGTCGAGCTGCTCCGCGAGGACCTCGTCGCGATCCTGCACGAACACACCTCCGGCGAGGTCGAGTTCGTCCACGGCGACACCGTCACCGCGCTGCGCGAGGACGAGCACGGCGTCCACGTCACCTTCGCCCACGGCGGGCCCCGCACCTTCGACCTGGTGGTGGGAGCCGACGGCCTGCACTCCCGCGTCCGCAAGCTGGCCTTCGGCCCGGAGGAGCGGTTCCTGCACCACCTCGGCACCCATGTCGCCATCTTCAACGCCGACAACTTCCTCGGCCTGGAGGACTGGCAGGTCTGGCAGCGCGACGGCGACGCCGGCTACGGCGTCTACCCGGTGCGCGGCAACAGCGAGTTGCGGATCTGCTTCGGGTACGAGAGCAAGGACCCGGCGGAGCGGGACCCGGAGCGGAGCCGGCAGCTGGTCGCCGAGCGGATCGCGGCGCTGCGCTGGGAGACGCCCCGGATGCTGGCCGCCCTGCACGCCGCTCCCGACTTCTATGCCGACGCGATGGCCCAGATCCACCTCGACCACTGGTCCACCGGCCGCACCGTCCTGCTCGGCGACGCCGGCTACTGCGCCTCGCCGCTCTCCGGCCAGGGCACCAGTCTCGCCCTGGTCGGCGCCTACCTGCTGGCCGACGAACTCGGCCGCGCCCGGGCCGTGGGGGAGGACCACCGTGCGGCGTACGAGCGGTACGAGGAGCGGATGCGCCCCTTCGTCGCCCTCAACCAGGCGCTCGCCACCGAGAACCCCGGCGGCCCGGCGGCCGAGGAGTCGGTCGAGCGGGCCAAGAATGCCATCGAGCTCGACCGCTGAGCCGCAGTCCGCACCCGCCGCAAGCTGACGCACAGTCATAGTCCGACGGAGGACGCCATCATGAACGACACCACCACCGCTGACCCGCAGCCCGTCCGGGCCGACCTCGACCTCGCCGGCCGCCGCCTCTCCTACCTCGACTTCGGCGGCCCCGGCCGCCCGCTGCTCGCCCTGCACGGTCACCTCTCCGAGGGCCAGGGCTTCGCCGGAGTCGCCCGCGAACTCGGGCCCGAGTGGCGGGTCATCGCACCGGACCTGCGCGGCCACGGCGACTCCGACCGCACCCCGGAGTACACCCGCGAGGGCTACGTCGCGGACGTCGTCGCCCTGCTGGAGCGCCTCGACCTCGGCCCGGTCCCCGTCCTCGGCCACTCCGGCGGCGCGATCACCGCCTACCAACTCGCCGCCCGGCACCCGCACCTGGTCAGCGCGCTGATCAACGAGGAGGGCGCGGCCGCGCTCCCCGCCGAAGGCCCCAGCCCGCTCGCCTTCGTCCTCGACTTCCCCTACACCGCGCCCGGCAGGGAGGAGCTGATCGCCTCCCTCGGCCCGGTCTTCGGCCCGATGTTCGGCGCCCGGCTGCGCCGACTCCCCGACGGTGGCCGGCGCCTGCCCTTCCACCCGCAGGACACCGTCGACTCCGAGACCCTCGTCCGGGGCGACCACTGGGCCGACTGGCTCGCCACGGACTGCCCCGCCCTCCTGGTGGCCGGCAACCGCATGCCCTGCCTGGACGCCGACCTGGCCACGGCGATGACGGAACGCCGCCCCAACACCCGGCTCGTCGTCCTCGACACCGACCACTTCGCCCACGACGGTGACCCGGTCGGCTTCGGCAGGGCCGTCCGCGAGTTCCTCGCCGAGCGTTCGACATCCTGATAATTGACCCATATTTCTGCTGCGGAAGTGAACCATCTGATGGGTCTTTCGGCGGCATAGAGTTGTGAACACAAGGCCGCGAGGGAACGCCGGAGCGGCCGATCACCAGGGGAGAAACCACCATGAGCAGCACCGCGAACACCACCGTGAACACCGCCGCGCTGAAGCCCGTTCTGACCCGTGCCGCCGAGGCCGAGACCACCAGTGACCCGAGCAGCACGATGACCCTGCTCGCCGACTGCGGCACCGACGGCAGCCCGATCACCAGCTACCGCTCCTCCTTCGCCAAGGGCGCGGTCGGTGCCCCCGCCCACTTCCACACCCGGGCCTCGGAGCTGTTCTTCGTCATCGGCGGCGCGCTCCAGGTGCTGGTGGACGACGAGGTCAAGACGCTGCACGAGGGCGACTTCCTGCTCGTGCCCCCGCACACCCCTCACGCCTTCGCTGCGGCGCCCGGCTCCGAGGCCGACGTGCTGTTCACCTTCACGCCCGGCATGCCCCGCTTCGACTACCTGCGCCTGCTCGGCCGGGTGATGCGGGGCGAGGCGAGCCCGCAGGAGATCAAGGACTCCTCGGAGCAGTACGACAACCACTACGTCGACAGCCCCCTGTGGCGCGCCACCCTGGAGGCGGCCGCCAAGTAACGGACGGGGTGCGCCCGCCGGTCAGGGGTGGGCGAACGCCGTGCCGGCGAGGGCGATGTGCACCGCGGTGCCGCCCAGGATGCTCAGCACGGCGTTGCGCCGCCCCCGGGCGCGGGTCAGCAGCTGCAGTGCCACTCGTGGTCGAGCGGCGGAGTCCGGTCCGGCGTGGGCGTGGGGTTGACGGTGCGCGGGGCGATCGCGGGGTGGACGGTCCGGCCGGCCTTGAGGGTCTCGGCGACCTCGATGTGCTTGATCTCCTCCGGGTCGACCGTCACCGGGTTGGCGCTGAGGATCACCAGGTCGGCCAGCTTGCCGACCTCGATGCTGCCCTTGCGGTCCTGCTCGTAGTACTGGTGGGCGGCGTTGATCGTGATCGAGCGGACGGCGTCCAGGGCGGACACGCACTGCTCCGGCCCGAGGACGACCTTGTCGGTGCGGGTGCGGCGGGTGACCTGGCTGGACAGGATGGCGATCGAGTTGGGCAGCGCCACCGGGGCGTCGTGGTGCGAGGTGTAGGCCATCCGCCGGTCGAGCGCCCAGCGAGCGGGGGAGATGTTCGCGGCCCGCTCCTCGCCGAGGACGGTCTTCCGGTACCAGTCCCCCCAGTAGAACGTGTGCATGGAGAAGAACGACGGGATGATCCGGAGCAGCGCGAAGTCGTTGATCTGGTCCTCGCGGGCGGTCTGCGCGTGGATCGCGACCGTGCGCCGGTCGCCGGGCCCGGCCTCCGCGGTGGCGGCCCTGACCGCGCCGATGAACTGGTCGATCGAGGCGTCCCCGTTGACGTGCGCGAGCACCTGCCAGCCCTGCTCGTAGGCCGTCCGCACCTGCCGGACGACGACGTCGTCGTGCGGGATGGTCGGGTAGCCGCGGTAGTCGTCCGGCTTGCCCTCCGGCGGCGTCTCGTACGCCTTGGTCAGCCAGGCCGTCCGGCCCTGCGGCGAGCCGTCGAGGTACATCTTCACGCCCGCCGCCCGCACGCCGTTCACGTACTCCGGGCTCGCCTTCACCGGATCGCCGTCCGCGTCCCGGTCCAGCACCGCCGCGGTGGCCTGGTCGGCGCGGGCGTAGGCGACGACGTCGATCTCGAACGGCACGGCCGCGGCGATCTCGCGCAGCGCGGCGAGGTTGGTCAGGGTGGCGCCGCCCTCCTGGACGGTGGTGAAGCCGAACGAGGCCGCCGACTGCGCGCCCTTGGCGAACAGCCCGAACTGCACGGCCTGCGGCAGGCCCGCCATGGCCGCCGTCGAGGCGAGGTTGAAGGCCGTCTCCTCCAGGACCCCGTTCGGCTCGCCGTGAGACGGTGCGACGGCGAGCTCCCGGCGGCGGATGACGCCGCCCTCCGGGTCGGGGGTGTCCGGGCCGTAGCCCAGCGCCGCGAGCCCCAGGGAGTTCACCGCGCCCAGGTGGAAGGACTGGTGGATCGCCAGCACCGGCCGGCTGGTCGACACCTCGTCCAGGTCGTCCCGGGTCGGGTGCCGCTCGTCGGCGAGGATCGCGTCGTCGTAGCCGAAGCCGATGATCCACTCCGAATCCCGCCCGACCTCGGTCTCCGCCCAGGCCCGCAGCTTCTCCTGGAGGGAGGCGATGTCGGTGACGTCACCGTCCGGAGCGGCCAGCAGATTGGCGATGGTGGCCTGGAGGCCGATGCCGCCGAGGTGGCCGTGCGCGTCGATGAAGCCGGGGAGCAGCGCCCGGCCTTCGAGGTCGCGCACCTTCGTCAGGGGGCCGCCCCAGCGGTCGACGGCCTCGGCGTGGTCGCCGACGAAGACGATGACACCGTCCTTGACCGCCACCGCCTCGGCGGTGGGCGGCTCGGCGACGGTCACGATCTCGCCGCCGTGGAGGATGAGGTCGGCCTCCTCGTACGGTCCCGGAGTCCCGGTCGGTGTCTCCGGTGTCGTGTGCTGCTGATCGGCCATGGTCGGGGTCCCCTTGCCAATGGATACGTTTGGTGGGGAGCGTGCTACCCAAGGTGACCGCGTTCAATCCGGTGAGCCACGGAGGCGGACGACCGGTCGACGGGGTGGCAGCCCTCAGCGCCGCCACCCCGCCCGGGACTTTGCGTCGGACGGGGTATCGGCGCACGGACGGCGGTCGGTTGAGCCAAACCCCACGTTGGGGGGAACGTGGTGCGGAAGGGGCGGGGGAGTGCGCCGGTCGGCGCCCGCCGATCAAACGGCGATGACGCCCGGGGTCTGACCGAAACCGAGGTCAGTGAAGCCCGGGGCCGGGGCGATCAGCGCCCAGACGAACTTGCCGATCCCACCCGCCCGCGGGCAACAGCCCCAGTGCTCGGCAAGCTCGTTGACGAGGAAGAGCCCGCGCCCGCTCTCGTCGTCGGCGGACGAGGCGCGGACGGACGGCCGACCGCTGCCCGCGTCGTGGACCTCGATCCGGAGCCGGTCCGCGAACAGCGCGAACCGGATCTCGACCACCCGGTCCGGCGGCGCGTCACTGTGCTGGATCGCGTTGGCGAACAGCTCGCCGAGCAGCAACTCGCCGATGTCCGAGAACCGTTCGCCCTTCGGCATCCCGGCGAGGAACGCGCGGAGCAGCAGCCGCGCCAGCGGGGTGGACCCGACCCGGGAGTCGAGCCGCGCCGCGAACTCGCGCGGCCGGCGGGGGTCGGGATGGAGCGGCCAGCGGTTGGCGCAGTTCTTGGGCATGGCGTGGCAACCTCCTGGGGCGATGGGGGGAGTGGAACGGGCTCGCGAGAAGGCGTGCGGAATCACGCTGCGCAAGCAAATGATTGCGTTCCGGTATCAATCATCGGGGTGCGGAGATACGGTGACGACCGATCCGGAGTACCGGTCATGTGCAGCACGTGAGGGGAGACGACGTGTCACACCGGCGAGCGAAGCAGGGGCCAACGGCAAGCTCGGCCGTGATGTTCGGCGAAGAGCTGCGGTTCTACCGGGAGATGCTCGGCTACACGCAGGAGGAGTTGGGGAAGCTCCTGCACTGCAACCGAACCAACATCACCCGCTACGAGAGCGGCAAGCGCCGGATGCCGATCGACTCGGTGGAGGACGCGGACCGGCTGCTCAGCACAGGCGGCCTGCTGAAGCGGCTCTGGGAGCGGGTCGACTGGGACGCGGAGGTCGAGCACCCGGACTGGTTCCGGGACCACGCGGACATGGAGGCCGAGGCGGTTGCCGTCAGAGTCTTCCAATACGGCTACATGCATGGGCTGTTGCAGTGCCGGGACTACGCGCGGGCGATGTTCGCGGCTGGTGACGATGCTGGAAACCTCGACCTGATCGAGGAGCGAACGGCGGCGAGACTGGCTCGACAGGAGCGCTTTCTGGCGCAGGACGGCCCGCTGCTGCTGGCTGTGCTGGACGAGAGCAGCATCCGATCGGTCGTCGGCGGACCGAAGGTGATGTGCCGCCAGATGGAACACCTGTTGCGCGTCATGGAGTTTTCGAACGTCCTTGTCCAGGTTGCTCCGTTCACATCCCGGTCCACCATCATCAACACATCGATGGTGCTTCTGGAGATGCCGGACGGGCAACGCTGGGTCTACTCGGAGAGTCTCGATCGAGGCTCTCCGAGCGACGTTCCGGCAATCGTGTCGGGTCACCATCGCACCTATGATCGGCTGCGCGGCCAGGTTCTCTCGGTGAGGGACACGCGCGCGCTGATCATCGATGCGCTGGAAGGGTTCAGGGATGACGAGGAACGAGCTCGCCGCAGCCGTCTGGCTCAAGAGCAGCTACAGCGGAACCAACGGCGGCGACTGCATCGAGGTGGCCCCCGGATTCCCCGGCGTCGTGCCGGTGCGTGACTCCAAGGACCCGCACGGCCCTGCCCTCGTCTTCCCCGCCTCCGCGTGGCAGTCCTTCGTCGCCGCTGTCCGGGCCGGCGACTTCTCCGCCTGACCGAACTACCACTTCCGGTCGTCTGGTGACGCTGGCCGAACACTTTCGATCACCCTGCGCGTTTCGCTGGTGCGGTGCGTAACCAAACGGTTACGGTCACCAACAGTGCGCACGTGATCCCTGTTCGACTAGACCGAGGCGGTAGTCATGGCACAGGAAGCCCGTATCGACGTTGCACTCACCCTCCGGGAAGGCGGCGCGGAGCCCACCCGGGACGAGCTGGCGGAACTCGCCGGCTCCCTCAAGCCCGAGGTCTGGTTCACCACCCCGCTGACCAGCACCAATGGGGCCGGGCGCGAGCCCGACTTCACCTGGGACCTCACCGGCGAGCCCTTCCAGCACCAGACCGCGACGGGCAAGGCGGCCGTCTACCTCGCCAACTCGAAGTTCGGGCTCAACCGGCCCTTCATCTTCGCCGACGGGTTCAACTACGGCGAGAGCGACCTCCCCGGCCTGTTCGCCTACTTCAACCAGCCGTACGACGGCAAGGCCGGCTTCTTCGACCAGCTGCTCAGCCAGGGCTTCGACGTGATCGTGCTCGGCTTCACCGAGCGGCACACCCACATCCAGGCCAACGCCGAGGTCGCGGTCGCCGCGATCCGGCGGACGATCCAGGAGCGCAAGAGCGATATCCCGCTGACCGTCGGCGGGGTGAGCATGGGCGGCATGATCACCCGCTACGCGCTCGCCAAGATGGAGGCCGAGCAGGCCGACCACGAGACCGCCACGTACCTCTCCTACGACACCCCGCACAACGGCGCCTGGATCCCGCTGATCCTCCAGCAGATGGCGTACTTCTTCGAGGCTTTCACCCCGGCCGGGCCGGACGGCGTCAAGCAGGCCGAGCTGATCCGGAGCCCCGCCGCGCAGCAGCTGCTCTGGGCGTGGGTGGAGAACTCCAAGTTCTCGGGCGAGGTGGCCACCGCCAGCCAGCTCCGCACCGAGTTCCTGCGGGACCTCGCAGCGGTCGGCAACTATCCTCAGCGTCCGCGCAAGCTCGGTGTCTCCAACGGCCGCCGTGACGGCGTCGGCCGTCCGTTGCCGGCCGGTGAGGTGGCGTTCGACTGGCAGGCCCTGATCGCCAGCGCGACCGCCCGCTTCCAGGCGGACAAGGGTGAGAAGAAGGCGATCGGCGGCATGCACCTCGGCCTGGAGCTGCGCCGCAGCACCACCACGGAGGTCCCGGCGCTGGACGGCGCGCCCGGTGGCACCCTGGAGTCCTTCGGTCTGGTCGCGGACGCGCTGAAGGCGAAGATCGCCCACGAGTACCGCAGCGGCGCCTTCGTCCCGTCCGTCAGTGCGGCGGCGCTGGACTTCGACCCGGTGAAGTGGAACGTCGAGCTGAACCTCTCCATCACCGGCGCCGACCTCGAGCGCGGCCACCTGGACCACGTCGCGTTCGACGACGACAACCACCCGCACAGCCAGATCTCCGGTGTCCTGATCGACTGGATCGTCGAGCAGATCGCCCGCTGACCCCGCCCGCCTGCCGAAACCGGTTCGGAGCACCCCCGCGCATGGGCTACGATTTACCTCATCACCCAGATGCGCGGGTGGCGGAATAGGCAGACGCGCTGGATTCAGGTTCCAGTGCCCGAAAGGGCGTGGGGGTTCAACTCCCCCCTCGCGCACAGCTGATGAGGCCGGTCGGTCCGACGAAAGTCGGATGGACCGGCCTCATTGCTTTTGGCGCTTTGGCGGCGCGCGCGTCGGGCCCCGCGCGGCGACCCGGGCGCGACTACCCGCCGGAGCGTTTCGGTGACACGGTGTCGCGTAGTCGTCCTGCTGCGGAGAGTGGCCGATGGGGCGTCACGGTTCCCTCTTCCTCCGCGTTCTGATTCCTTGCCCCATCTGGACGCCGGTCGAGGGTTGTGGTAAGGCTCGGACGGCGAGACGATGATGGAAGCATTCCAAAGGCCCGACAGCCACCCCAGCCCTCCTCAACCGCCCGTGTTCCTACGGCGGTTCGCAGATCGGAGGATTCCTCATGGCTGGTGGCAGGAAAGCGGCGGCCTATCCGGCGCCGAAGTACTGTTCGGTTAAACCCTCCGCCTCGCCCCCTCCCCGGTTAGACCTCGCCCAGGGCCGGGCCAGCGCGATACGCACCGTTCGCAAGAAGTGGCTGAACGGTACCGTCCTGCACTACTGCTTCCTCGACAGCGGCGGCGCCGACCGCCCGGCCGGTCAGCCGGACGCCGTCCGCGGCGCCTTCGACGAGTGGAAGGCGCTCGGCATCGGCGTGGACTTCCAGGAGGTGGACGACCGCTCGGAGGCCGAGGTCCGGATCAGTTTCAAGGGGGACAAGTCCCAGTCCGCCGTGGGCCGGGACGTGCTGCAGGTCCCCCGCAGCCGGCCCACCACCAGCTACGGCTGGGACCTGACGGACGACTCCGGCCATGCCACCGCGCTGCACGAGCTCGGGCACGTCCTGGGCTTCGAGCACGAACACCAGAACCCGAACGCCGGTATCGAATGGAACGACGAGGTGGTCTACGCGGCCCTCGCCCAGCCCCCCAACGGGTGGGACAGGGTCACGACCTTCAACAACATCATCCGCAAGCTGGACCCGGCCGAGGTCGAAGGCTCGACCTTCGACAAGGACTCGGTCATGGAGTACGCCATCTCGCCCGGATGGATCCGTCGGCCGAAGCAGCTCCGTCTCCAGGGCATTCGCGAGCCGCTGTCGCTCTCGGCGACCGACAAGGAGGAGGTCCTGGCCTGGTATCCGGCGCTCGTGGCCCGGCCCCGCGCCCTGACACCCCACGAAGCCGTCCTGCTGCCGACGCGGACCGGTGGTCAGGCCGACTTCGCGATCGCACCGAACGAGACCCGCAAGTACGCCATCAGCACCTTCGGGGATGTTGATGTGGTGATGGCCCTGTTCGAGCGGATCAACGGTGAGCTGCGGTACGTCACCGCCGAGGACGACAGCGGCCAGGACCGCAACGGCCGCCTGGGCGTCAAGCTCTTCAAGGGGCGCAGCTACATCGTGCGAGTGCGCGTCTACTCCGCCTGGGGCGCGGGCGAGGCGGCACTGATGCACTGGTGACGTCCGTCGGTCGATCCCTTCTCACCCCTTCCCTCCCTGGTCCGGGAGGGAAGGGGCTGACCCGACGGGGACGGCACCGCTGGAGCGGACCGGTCGTCCGCTCCAGCGGCCCTCGTGCGGCGCGTGGTTCAGCGACAGAGGGCCGTGTCCACGACCTTCTCCAGGTGCTTCGTGACCGCGTAGTCGTCCGGGATGCTGGTCACCGCGATGTTGGCGGCTCGGCCGTCGTCGGTGACCCCGCCCCGGGTCTCGTAGCCCGCGAGGTCGCCGCCGTGGCCCCAGTAGACGCCGCCGCACGACAGTGGCCTGCTCATGATCCCCAGCCCGTAGCCGGCGCCGGTGTCCCCGACGGGGACGGTGGTGCGCATCTGGGCGAGCTGGGCGTCCGGGAGGAGCTCGCCGGCCAGGAGTGCGCTGAAGAACCGGTTGACGTCGGAGTTGGTGGAGGTCATCTGACCGGCCGCCCAGCCCACGGAGGGGTCGATCTCCGTGTAGTCGCGCAGCGGTGCGTCCGCTGAATCCCTCTGGTAGCCCTTGGGGTGGGCTTCCCGGATGGTCATGTCACCGGGGGCGGGGAAGTAGGTGTGCCGCAGCCCGATGCGCTGGACGATGCGCCGGTCCACCTCCTCGGCGAGTGGCCGGCCGGTGACCTTCTGGACGATCAGGCCGGCCACCACGTAGTTCGTGTTGCTGTAGGCCCAACTCGTCCCGGGGGCGAAGGCGGCCTTCTGCCGGAACGCGATGTCCAGGAGGTCCCGGGGTTCGAAGTACCGGTGCTGACGGATGTCCTCGTCCACGAGGCTCTCGTAGTCGGGAAGTCCGGCGGTGTGCTGGAGGAGCTGACGGACGGTGATGTGGCCTCCGTCGATCCCCTCCCCCCGGACGATGCCGGGCAGGTAGGTGTCGACCGTGGCGTCGAGGTCGATCTTCCCCTCACCGACCAGTTGCAGCACGACGACCGCGGTGAACGTCTTGGTGTTGCTGCCGATCCGCACCTGGCCGTCCCTGGGCACCTTCGAGCCGGTGGCCAGGTCGCCAACCCCCGCGGTGTAGGTGCGGGTCCGGCCTTCGAGGTCCTTGACGCTCGCCAGCGCGGCGGGCAGGCCGTCGTCCTGCACCAGCGCGGTCAGGCCCTGCTGGACGGTGTCCGGCCTGGACGCGGCGGACGCGGCGGGCGGTGCCAGGGCGCCCGCCGTCATGACGGCGACGGCCACCGCGGCCGCTGCCGCCACGGCACGTCGCCGGCCGGCCCGCTGCCGTCGGGGGATTGACATGTGGGACGTCCGCTCACGCATGGGTCAACTCCTGGGGAATCGTGTGGAAGCCGGCGGCGTCGGCCGGGCAGGACACGATCCTGGAGCCGGGGGCCCCGGACGCACATCGCGGAAAGGCGGGAGAAACCGCTCCCTCGATCGGGGGAGGCCGCCCGTGACCCGCGCGGCCATACTGGCGATCATGATCAGGGGAATCCGGCCGCTGTTGCGCGGCTCCACGTACACGGGTGTGCTGTTCGCCTACTGCGGCGCGTTGGCGAGCCTTCCGCTGCTGCCCTTCGCGCTCGTGCCGGCGCTGATGTGGCGGTCCGGTCCGGAGGTGGTGCAGTTCCTCCTGGTCCTGCTGGTCTGGGCGGCACTGACCGCTGCGGTCGGGTTGGCCCGCACCTCTCGGCGGGTGCTGGTCGTGTCCGCCCGCCGGCTGCTGGGGGTGCCGCTGCCGGCCCCGGCGGCGGCCGCGGCGGCCCCGGCCGACCGCTGGCGGACCCCCCTCTGGCTGCTACTGCACGTGGCACTGGGGTGGACGGGGGCGCTGCTGGGTGGTCTGCTGCTCGTCCTGGGCCTGAGCCTCCCGGGGGGCTGGCTCCGTGGCGAGGTGCGGCTGAGCCTGTTCGACTGGTCGGTGCGGGCGGAGGGCGGCTGGCAGAGCTGGGTCATGGCGCTCGGGTGCCTGCTGATGGCGGCGGCGGTCTGCGTGGGGGTGACGTACGCCCTGCGGTGGCTGGCGCCGCGGCTGCTGGGGCCGTCGGCGGCCGAACGGCTCGCGCTGGCGGCCGAGCGGGAACTGCTGCTGGCCGAACGCAACCGGCTGGCCCACGAGTTGCACGACTCGATCGGGCACACGCTGACGGCGGCCACGATCCAGGCCGCGGTGGCGGGCGAGGTGCTCTCCGCGGACCCCGCGGCGGCGCGGGCCGCCATGCGCAGCATCGAGGAGTCGGCCCGGGCCGCGCTGGAGGACCTGGACTACGTGCTGGGCGTGCTGCGCGAGGAGGAGGCGGGGACGGCGCCGGCCCGGACCCTGGCCGACCTGCCCGAGCTGCTGGACCGGCTGCGGCACGCGGGTGCGGTGGTGGAGCCGGAGCTGTCGGGTGAGTTGGCGCAGGTGCAGGGGACGCTCTCGCGGGCGGCGTACCGGATCCTGCAGGAGGGGCTGACGAACGCGCTGCGGCACGGGGCGGGCGGCCCGATCGAGGTCCGGGTGGCGGCCGGGCCGGACGGCCTGGAACTCGCTGTGGTCAACCGGACCGGTGCGGGGGCGGGCGCGGGCCGGGGGGCGTTCCCGACGTCCGGGCACGGTCTGCCCGGGCTGGCCGAGCGGGTGCGGCTGCTGCACGGTGAGATCGAGGTCGGTCCGGACGGGCCGCAGCGGTGGCGGCTGGCGGTCCGGCTGCCGGTGCGGTTGTCGGCATGACCGGCCCTGACGCGGGCCCGGACGCGAGTCCTGACGCAGGTCGGGACGCCGGCCCTGCCGGTACCCCCGGTACCCCCGGGACCCCCGTCACGCTCCTGATCGCCGACGACGACGAGGTGACCCGCAGCGGTCTGCGCCTGCTGCTCTCGGCACAGCCGGGGATCGCGGTGGTCGGGGAGGCCGCCGACGGTGTCGAGGCGGTCGAGCAGGCGCTGCGGCTGCGGCCGGACGTGGTCCTGATGGATGTCCGGATGCCGCGGCGCAACGGGATCGAGGCCACCCGGCACCTGCTCGCCGGGACGGCCGAACCGCCGAAGGTCGTGGTGATCACCACCTTCGAGAACGACGGCTACGTCACCGCCGCGCTCAGCGCGGGGGCCAGCGGGTTCGTGCTCAAGCGGCGGCCGGTCCGGGAGGTCGCGGAGGCGGTGCGGGTGGCGGCGGCCGGGGAGGCGATCCTGTTCCCGGCGGCGCTTCGCCGGATGGTCTCCGCCCGCCCGCTGGACTCCGCCGAGGCCCTGCCGAAGGCCGCACTGACCGCCCGGGAGGAGGGGGTGCTGCGGCTGATGGCCACCGGCCTGTCCAACCCGGAGATCGCGGACTCGCTCACGGTGAGCCTGGAGACGGTGAAGACGCACGTCGGGAACGTGCTGACCAAGCTCGGCGCGCAGAACCGGACCCACGCGGTGGTGATCGCGTACGAGTCCGGCCTGGTGGTGCCGGGGTTCGCCGGCTGACGGACGGACGGCCGACCCCGGCCGGGGCCCTCAGCCCAGGAACGCCGCCGTGGTCGCGACGAACCGCCCGGCGTCGTCCACCCAGGGGTTGTGGCCCGCGCCGGGCTGCTCGACGTACGTGGCGTCGGGGAACAGGGCGGCGAACTCGGCCACCGCCGGCGGCGGGCTGTTGAGGTCGAACTCCCCGGCGAGCACGAGGACGTTGCCCTTCCAGACGGCGAGCGCCGCACGGGTGGCCTCCGGGTCGAAGGCGCCGTCGGCGCCGAAGAGCCGGACCGCCTCCGGGTTGGTCGGAACGGTCGTCGGCTGGTGGCTCTGCGCGGCGGCGTCCCAGCGACCGTAGGCGAAGGGGGCGATGGCCTCCCAGTCGCTGCCCGTGCCCGCGGCGATCTCCTGCAACGCGGCGGACGCGGCCGGGAACCAGGGCTCGCTCGCCCGGAGCCCGGCGATCTCCTGCCGCGTTCCGCCGCTGATCGCGATGCCGACGGCCCGGGTGCTGGGGGTGATCAGGGCGAGCCGGCCGACGCGCTCCGGGTGCCGGGCCACGTACTGGGCCGCCAGGTTGGCGCCGGCGCAGTGGGCGAGCAGGTCGATCCGTTCGAGCCCGAGGTGGGCGCGGAGCGCCTCGACGTCCGCGACCATGTGATCGCAGCGGTAGGAGGCGGTGTCGGCCGGGATCGCGGACCGGCCGGTGCCGCGCGGGTCCAGCACGATCAGCCGGCGGTGCGCGGACAGGCCGCCGAGCTCGCCGAGGTAGGCGGAGTCCGTGGGGCCGCCGGGGAGGCAGACGAGCGGCTCGCCCTCGCCGTGGACACGGTAGGAGAGCAGGGTGCCGTCGGGCGCGGAGAAGGTGGGCATGGCGTGGATCATGTCAGCGGACTCCCCGGCCGGACAAGCGGAATCCCGCCGGCGCGACCGACCTGGGCCGTGCCCGTCGAGAAATCACCGCCAGTGCCGCCCGGAAGTCCGGTACCGGCGCCTCGGGAAAGTGCGACGACCGGCCGGCGTCCCGGTTGTCGAACCGGATCACCTGCACGCCGCGGCCGGGCGGTTCGGGATCTTCAGGGCAGCTCCTGCTCCGCCCAGATGGTCTTGCCCTGGCGGGTGTAGCGGCTGCCCCAGCGGCTGGTGAGCTGGGCGACCAGGTAGAGGCCGCGGCCGCCCTCGTCGGTGAGGCGGGCGCGGCGCATACGGGGTTGGGTGGCGCTGGGGTCGGAGACCTCGCAGGTCAGGCGCTCGGCGCGGATGAGGCGGACCTCGACCGGGCCGCCGGCGTAGCGGATCGCGTTGGTGACCAGCTCGCTGAGCACCAGTTCGGTGGTGAACACCAGATCCTCCAGCCCCCAGGCGCGCAGCCGCTCCGTCGCCCGCTCGCGGACCAGGGCGACGGCGGCCGGGTCGGCGTCCACCGGCCAGGCGGCGGTGGCCTCCGCCGGCACCGCGCGGGTGCGGGCCAGGAGCAGGGTGACGTCGTCGGCGCGCGCGTTCGCGGGGCGGTCGGCGACGAGGGTCCGGCCGAGTTCGGGCAGTGGCGCGGTGATGACGCCGGGGAGGGTGAGGCGGCGGCGCAGTTCGGCCATGCCCTCGTCGAGGTCGCCGCCGCGGCCGTGGATCAGACCGTTGGTGTAGAGCGCGAGGATGCTGCCGGGGGCCAGTTCGACCTCCGTCACCTCGAACGGCAGGCCGCCGACGCCCAGGGGTGGGCCCGGCTGCACGGCCACGTACTCGACGGTGCCGTCCGGGGCGGCGACGGCGGGCGGCGGGTGACCGGCGGAGGCGATCGCGCACCGCCGCGACACCGGGTCGTAGACCGCGTACACGCAGGTCGCGCCGGAGGCGACGGCGTGGCGGCGGGCGGGCCACCCCTCGTCGTCCGGCCGTCCGTCCGGCCGACGGCCCGGTCTCTCGTCCGGCGTTTCGTCCGGGCTCCCGTCCAGTTCGTCGTCCGCCTCCTCGTCGGGTTCGTCGGCCTCGACCAGCAGGCGGGAGACCAGGTCGTCCAGGTGGACGAGCAGCTCGTCCGGCTCCAGGTCCAGGTCGGCGAGGGTGCGGACAGCGGTGCGCAGGCGCCCCATGGTGGCGCTGGCCTCCAGCCCGTGGCCGACGACGTCCCCGGTGACCAGTGCGACCCGGGCGGAGGAGAGCGGGATCACGTCGAACCAGTCGCCGCCGATGCCGGTGGCGGTGTCGGTGGGCAGGTAGACGCTGGCGGTGCTGACGGCGGCGGTCTCGGCCTGCGACGGCGGCAGCAGGCTGCGCTGGAGGCCGACTGCGGCGCGGCGCTCGCGGGTGTAGCGGCGGGCGTTGTCCAGGGCGAGGGCGGCGCGGGCGGCGATCTCGCGCAGGAGGTCCAGGTCGGCCGGCTCGTACGGCGGGCGGTGCGGGGCGCGCCGGACGGTCACCCGGCCGAGCAGGGCGCCGCGGGCCCGGAGCGGGGCCGTCATGGCGGCGGGCGAGAGGGTGGGGGATTCGGTGGCGGGGTCGCCGGTGCCACGCGGGTCGGGCTGCTCGACCGGGTCGGCTTGCCCAGGCAGGTCGGACGGGTCGGGCTGCTCGGACGGGTCGGGCGCGACGTCCTCGGGCCCGGTGGCGACGGCGGTCCGGCGGAGCGCCAGCCGGCCGTCCCGGTCGGGTGCCGGCTCCTCACCACTGAACACGGCTTCGGCGATCTCGACCACGGCCAGGTCGGCCAGCCCGGGCGCGAGGACGGCGGCGAGCTCCTCGGCGGTGCCGGTCACGGAGAGCGATCCACCGACGGCCGCGGTGGCGCGGTGCAGTACGGCCAGGCGTTCGCCCGAGTGGTGGAGTTCGGTGACGTCGGTGAACAGTGCGGTGACGCCGATCGCGTGCCCGTCGGGGGCCTGCAGCCGGAAGGCGGAAACCGCCATCACCACGCCGGTGCCCGGGTCCTCGATCGTCCGGACCACCTCCTCGGCCAGTACCAGCGGATGGCCGGTCTCCAGCACCTCGTGGAGGTGGCGTTCGACCGTCGCGGCGTCGTCGGGCTGGAGGAAGTCGCCCAAGCGGTGGCCGTTCAGGTTCGGCGGGAGGCCGGTGTAGGGGAGCAGGTGGGTGTTGGTCCTGACCAGCCGCAGCCGCTCGTCGAAGACGGCGAGGCCGACCCGGTCCTGGAGGAAGAGCTCCTGGGTGAAGGCCTGGTCCTGCCGCCACTGGGCGACCAGGCCGGCGGGGGCGGCGAGCACGAAGTACCGGGAAGCGCCGTTTTCGCCGGCGTCGCCGTTCGGGCCGGTTCCGCCGTTCGCGAGCGGCAGCACCTGGAAGACGATCCGCAGCTCCTCGCCCCGCCCCGACCGCACCACGGCCCGCCCGGACCAGGCGTCCGCCGTCCGCTCCGCCAGCAGCGCGGGCCAGGTCGCCGGGTCGGCGAGCAGCTCCCGGGCGGGCCGGCCGCAGACCTGGTCGGCGCGGAGGGTGAGCAGCTGCTCGGCCGCCGGCGTCCAGCGGGTGATCCTGCCGTCCGCGTCGAGCAGGGCCCCGGCCGCGCTGTCGACGAAGGGGAACCGCCGGCTGTCCATGAGCGCACCTCGGATGTGTTCTCGCCGCCTCGGCCGTCGGCGGGCCTCTCACGTCCGCCCCCGCCATCATGCCTCGGCCGTCATGACTCGGCCGGGCAGGGCCGTCGGCGCGGGCGGGTGCGAGGGGTGTGCGGCGTGCGGGTGCGGCGCGGGGGCCGTGCAGGCAGCGTGCGAGGGGCGTGCGCGAGGGCTTCTCGCCATGGAGCTCTTATTGTACTCTCCGTCTAATAAGCGGGGTCGGCGGGAGCCCCGCGCAGGGCACGCACCTGGAGGCAGCCATGGCTCGGACCGGCGCGACCGGCACGGCGACAGGAACCCACGGCCACCACAAGGCCCGCGGCACCAAGGTCCACGGCCACAGCGCGGCCGACGACAACGTCTCGAAGCGGCTGCTCGACTCGGCCGCGGCCCTCTCCTACGACCCGGCGACCGAGATCGACTGGGACGCCCCGCTCCCCGCGGGCGAGTACGGGCTCAACCCCGAGTGGAGCACCCTCCACGGCACCCGGCTCTGGGACGAGATGACCGAGGAGCAGCGGGTCACCCTGACCCGGCACGAGGTCTGCTCGATCATGACCACCGGCATCTGGTTCGAGATGATCCTGCAGCAGATGGTGCTGCGCGACCAGTACCTGAAGAACCCGGCCGACGCCGAGTTCCGCTTCGCCCTCACCGAGATCGCCGACGAGTGCCGGCACTCGATCATGTTCGCCCGCGCCTGCGAGAAGATGGGCGTCCCGCAGTACCGGCCGAACAGCGTGATCGCGCAGGCCGGCCGCCTCTTCAAGGCCACCGCCCGGGGCGAACTCGCCTACGGCGGCATCCTGGTGGCCGAGGAGGTGCTCGACGTCATGCAGCGCGACTGGATGCGCGGCGAGAACGTCCTCGACATCGTCCGCGGCACCTCCCGGATCCACGTGGTCGAGGAGTCCCGGCACATGAAGTTCGCCCGGCAGCAGATCCGCGAACGGATGCGCCACGCCTCGCCCGCGCGCCGGAGGGCCGCCGCCACCGGCATCGCCGCCGGCGCCTTCGTCATCGTCAGCAGCATGGTCCACCCCGGCGTCTACACGGCCGCCGGCCTCGACCGCGAGCGGGCGGTCGCCGAGGTGCGCGCCAACGAGCACCGCAAGGCGATGATGCGCACCAGCTCGCGGCACCTGATGGCCTTCCTCGGCGAGAGCGGCCTGCTCACCAAGGCCTCAGCGGCGGTCTACCGCCGCGTCCACATGCTCTGACCTGCCCCTGACCGAACCCCCACGCAGCGAGGACCCCACCCCGGCCATGGCCTACGCGATCACCCAGACCTGCTGCAACGACGCCTCCTGCGTCTCCGTCTGCCCGGTCAACTGCATCCACCCCACCCCCGGGGAGCCGGGCTTCGGCAGTACCGACATGCTGTACATCGACCCGGCCGCCTGCATCGACTGCGGCGCCTGCGCCGACGCCTGCCCGGTCGACGCCGTCCACCCCGTCGACCGGCTCGCCGGGCCCGACGCCGTCTTCGGCGACCTCAACCGCGACTACTTCCGCGACCACCCCAGCGACCACGCCTGGGACGCGCCCACCTTCCCCCGCAGCCTGCCGAACGGCCTCGGCGCGCTGCGCATCGCCATCGTCGGCACCGGCCCCTCGGCGAGCTACACCGCCCAGTCGCTGCTGCGCACCACCGGCGCCGAGATCACCATGATCGACCGCCTGCCGGTCGCCGGCGGCCTGCTGCGGCACGGTGTCGCCCCCGACCACCAGGCCACCAAGCGGATCGCCGAGAGCTTCGCGTCCGTCTTCCACCACCCGCGCCTGACCGTCCACCTCAACGTCGAGATCGGCCGCGACCTCAGCCACGCCGAACTCGCCGCCCACCACCACGCGGTGGTCTACGCCGTCGGCGCCGCCGCCGACCGCCGGCTCGGCCTCCCCGGCGAGGACCTCCCCGGCAGCCTGCCCGCCACCACCCTCGTCGGCTGGTACAACGCCCACCCCACCGTGCCCGCCGACGCCGTCGACCTCACCGCCGAACGCGTCGTCGTCATCGGCAACGGCAACGTCGCCGTCGACGTCGCCCGGATCCTCCTCCTCGACCCCGACGCCCTCGCCGCCACCGACATCGCCGACCACGCGCTCGCCGCCCTGCGCGGCAGCCGGGTGCGCGAGGTGGTGCTGCTCGCCCGGCGCGGACCGGAGGAAGCGGCCTGGACCCGGCCCGAGTTCCTCGCCCTCCGGCACCTCCCCGGCGTCGAGCTGGTCGTCGAGGACCACCCGGACGTCCGGGCCGCCATCGCCGCCGCCGCACCCGGCTCCAAGGCCGCGCTGCTCGCCGGACTTCCCCTGGAGACCACCGACACCGGACGGCCGCCGCGCCCCGGCCGGCGGATCGTGCTGCGCTTCCTCGCCACGCCCACCGCGCTGGCCGGCGAGGACCGGGTGACGGGCGTCGAGGCGGGCGGGTCCACGATCGCCGCGGGCCTGGTCGTGCGGTCCATCGGCTACCGCGGTGTGCCCGTCCCCGGCCTGCCCTTCGACGAGGACGCCGCAGCCGTCCCGAGCCGCGGCAGCCGCGTCCTCGACCCTTCCACCGGCCGTCCACTGCCCGGCACCTACGTCGTCGGCTGGGCCAAACGCGGCCCCTCCGGCGGCATCGGCGCCAACCGCGCCTGCGCCCAGGAGACCGTCGACGCCTTCCTCGACGACGCCACCGCCGGCACCCTCCCCGACCCCACCGGCACCGCCAGGGACTTCGCCCGCCTCGTGCGCACCCGCCGCCCGGACGCGATCGGTCTCAGGCAGCTCCGTGCCATCGACCGCACCGAACGCACCCTCGGCGCGGCCGCCGGCCGACCCCGCGTCAAGTACGCCACCGTGGCCGACCTGCTGGCGGCGGCCCGCCGCTGAGCGCCGCCCGCCGCCCGATCCCCGTCCCGCCCCCGGACACCACCGCAGTCCGCTGCCGTTCCATCGCGCCCCCTCGGCCCGTTTGTCGTGCCCGAGATGCTGCCGAAGGGTAACTTCTTGCCGGGGGAGGGCGCGGGGCCGGCGCCAGGCCTCCTTCACCTCCGCCCACCGGCGGAACCGCCGGTCAGAGCGCCTGTTCGGGCCAGTTCAGCAGCCGGGCGCCCATCGCGGCGGTCTCCAGGGTGTACCGGTGCAGGGCGTCCGCCGTGTCGTAGCCGGTCAGCGCCCGGATCCGCTCCAGCCGGTAGCCGAGCGTCCGCACACTCAGGCCCAGCCGGCGGGCGGCCTCCGCGTTCACGTACCCGGTCTCGGCCTGCACCGCGAGGGTGTCCAGCAGCGGCCGCGCCCCGCCCCGGGCCGAGGTCAGCGGGCCGAGCACGCTGCGCACCAGGTCGGCCATGGCCGCCCGGTCGCGCATCAGGACCGGGAAGACCAGCAGCTCCTCCGCCTTCAACTGCCGGGCGGGCAAGGCGAGCCGCTCCGCGCAGTCCAGCGCGCCGAGCGCCTCCTCGTAGCTGCGGGCCACGCCGCCCGCGCCCGAGTGCCGGCGGCCGGTCGCCACCCGCAGCACCGGCCGGTAGCCGGGGCCGGGGCGCAGCGACAGCTCGGCGAAGGCCTCCAGGACGGCGCGGTCGTTGTCGGTCGCGATGCAGACCAGCCGGCCGTCCTTGCTCGCCAGCAGCACGTCCCGCTCGCCGAACCGGCCGACCAGCTCCCGTTCCACCCGGTGCACCAGCGGGTGGACGTCCGCGTACGGCTCGTCGCCGACCGCCACGGCGACGGTGTACCCGCCGGCCAGCCGCAGCCCGAACCGCTCGGCGTGCTCGGCGAGCAGGCCGAGGTCGCTGCGCCCGTACAGCAGGTCGTCGATGAACTCCCGGCGGGCGGCCTCCTCCTGGCGGGCGGCCGTCCGCTGCGCCCGCTCGTGCCCCTCGCCCAGTGCGGCGAGCGCGGCCTCGGTGGCGGCCAGCACGGCGTCACCGGTGCGGCGCAGCTCGGTGACGCTCACGGCGGCGGTGACCCCGGGCAGCGTCTGCCAGGCCTGCCGGGTGACGCCGAGGCAGTACGCGACCAGTTCGCGCAGCCCGTGTCCGGCCTCGGCGCCGCGCTCGCCGAGCGCCCGCAGGCTCTCCAGCTCGGCGCGGCGCAGCAGCCGCCCGGTGCGGGAGACGTCGTCGAGCAGGTCGAGGCAGTGAAGGCCCAGCTCGGCGGGTATGCCCCGATCGTTCTCCGGATCGTTCCCCGCTGTCATGCCGCCCGCCCCCGGTGATCACGTTGTACCGGGGGCGGACTTTATCGGACTCATGACGCCCTGGATCGGCCGGGAGGCGGCGTGCGCGGGCCGCTCCGGTGGGCCCGGCCGCCCCGTCCGCGCCGCAATCCGGCAGGGGGCGGCCGCGGCCCCGGAAAACCGTTCGCCTCGGCGTCGGCGATCCCGCTGATCCGCAGCTACGCCGAGGAGTGGATCACCGGGATCGCCGACCTCACCCCGCAGGTCCGGAAGATCGCCGCACTGGTGCAGGGCGGTCGGGCCGCCCAGGCCCAGCGCCTCCTCCCGCCCGAGCGGCCGTACCCGCTGGCGCCCGAGCTGGCCCGGCGTCTCACCCGCCCGGAGCGTTGAGCACCTTGCCGTAGACGGTCGAGCTGCGCCGCACGGTCATCCCCACCCGCTCGTACAGCGCCAGCGCGCCGGTCTCCGAGTGCGTCCACAGCGTGCACGCCGCCCGCCCGCGCCGGTGGAACGCGGCGAACGCCTCCCGCAGCAGCACCCGGGCGATCCCCCGGTCGCGGTGGTCCCGCCGCACGGCGACCCGCTCGACGTACCCCTCACCGGACGCCGGCACGTCCAGCGACAGCACCGCGCCGACCATCTCCCCGCCCGCGAACGCCACCGGCGAGAGCGCGGGCGCGAAGGCGTCCCGCTCGACCGTGTGCAGCGCCCACTCCTCGTACGGCTTCCGCCGCACCTGCCACTCGTCGAACGCGTCCTCGGTGAGCCGGTACGCGGCCCGCTCGTCCCCGGGCCGGAACGTCCGCACGGTGATCCCGGCCGGCGGAGCGGGCACGACCGGCTCGGCGGGCAGCGCGATCTCCAGCAGCCACTGCGTGACGAACGGCCCGTACCCGCGCGAGCGCAACAGCGCGTCGGCGGCGCGGTCGCCGTCCTGGACGGTCTGCGAGATCCGCTCGCCGCCCAGCTCCCGAGCCCGCGCCTCGGCCCAGTCCAGCAGCGCCCCGCCCAACCCCCAGCCCCGGTGGGCCGGGTGGACGTCCACGGCGCTCCGCCGCCCGCCGTGCACCCAGGCCCGGGCGACGACCCCGCCGCCCGCGTCCAGCACCAGCAGCGTGTCGAGGGCAGGGTCGAGGCCGGGCAGCGCGAGGTCGGCGGCGACGCCGTCCGGGCCGTTCTCCGGGCTGCTGCCCGTGGTGACGCCGAGCAGGTCGCGTTCGCAGGCGGCGAGCAGCCGGTGGATCGCGTGCGCGTCGCCGACGGTCGCCGGTCGTGTTCGGTACCGGTCCGGGAGGGAGAGCTGAGAAACACGAGGCATGGCGCGACTCTGCGCCACCTGCCCCCCGTCTGTCGACCTACTTGCAGCCTCGGCCGGCGCCGCTGCGAGCGCACCGTGTTGCCCGACAGCTCCGTCAACGGCGTCGTTCAGTCATCCTTCTTGGCCCCCCAAGGACGTTCCGGCGGTTGACGAGGGCCGCCTCCTGGCACGATCGATGGATCGGAGGCGGCCCCCAGCCGCGGGACCGGTCGTCAGTCACCCTGCGGGCGGGGCATCGACCGCACTGTTCTGACCGGCCACGATCTTCCACCCGTCCACCTGCCGGGCGATCACGTAGAGCGTCGCCCCGTGGGCGCCCTCGACGGGGTTGCCGTCGGCATCGGTGGGTGTCTGCGCCACGTTCACCGCGATCACGTCCTCGGCGATGGCCAGCAGTTTGACGACGTCGTACCGCGCGTACGAGTCGCGCAGGAACCGGCGCATCGCCGGCCCGCTGAACTCGGTGATCGCGGCCCGCCCGTCGAGCCGCAGGCCCCGGGCGTTGGTCCAGGACGCCTGCTCGCCGAACTGCTCGCCCAGCGCCACGGCGTCCTTGGTGTTGAACGCCTTCTCCAGCGCCTTCACCACGCCAGTCACCGCGGCCCGGGTCTGCGCCGAAACTGCCCCCACCACCAGAACCTCGCCAGTCATGACCGGCCCCTTCCCCTTGATGGACAGCGGCGGTGATCACCGCCGAGACCCATTCCACAACTTGAAGTGGGGTTGAGGTCAAGCCCGGGCCGCACCGGAAGCCGGCCGGTCCGACCTCTCGCGCAGATCGGACAGTGACGGCACCGCCGCCGCCGCCCCCAGCGGGAACGCCACCGCCAGCGCGTACGCCCACCCGTACCCGGCCGCCCCGATCAGCGCGCCCACCGTCGGGGCGACGCATGCCGCCACCGCGTTCTGCACGGTGGTGTGCACCCCCAGCGCCCGGCCCGCCCAGGCCGAACCGGCGTACTCGGCCACGGCGGTGAACGACAGCCCGTTCGTGGAGACCGTCACCACGCCCGCCGCCATCAGTGCAACCACCGCCACCCCCGACCCGGCGAACGCGCCCGCCGCGAGCACCGCCAGCACCCCGGACGCCGTCCACGCGAGCCGCCGCATCGGGCCGACCCTGCTGCCGGCCACGTCCGACCAGCGCCCGGCCGCCAACCGTGCGCCCGCCCCGGCCACCTGGACGCAGGCCAGCAGCGGCCCGGCCGCCGACGGCGACCACCCGCGTTCGTCCACCAGGAAGACCAGTGCGAACACCGACACCGTGAACTGCGGCACCACCAGCAGCGTCGCCGCACCGTGCAGCCGCCACAACACCGGTGTCCGGTACGGGTTCTCGGCCTGTGCGCCGGCCCGGCCACCGGCCCGCGCCGGATCCCGCACCGCCACGACCACCAGCAGCGCCGCCCCCACACTCAGCCCGCCCAGCACCGCCAACGCCGTCGCCCGCCCGTGCGCCGCCAGCGGCGGCAGCAGCAGCGCCGCCACCGCGACCCCCAGCGGCAGCGACGTCTGCCGCAGCCCCATCGCCAGCCCGCGCTCCCGCGCCGGGAACCAGCCCAGGATCAGCCGCCCGCTCGACGCGTGCGCCGACGCCCCGGCCGCGCCCGCCAGCAGGAAACACACCCCCAGCCCGACCGTCCCGCGTACGGTCGTCGCCCCCAGCAGCACCAGCCCGCCCACCCCCAGCCCGGACGCCAGCACCCACCGCTCGCCCCAGCGATCCGCCGCCGCTCCCCACGCGGTGAGCGTCAGCACCAGCCCGACGGTCGGGCACGCGGCCAGCAGCCCGGCCTGCGAGAGTGACAGCCCGTCGTCGCGCAACGCCGGGATCAGGTACGGCAGCCCGAACTGGAACGCGCACCCGGAGGTCATCGCGAACATCCCGACGGCGAGTACGAGCCAGCGCCGGCGGTCGCCCTGTGAGTCGTCCATGCCGGGCAGCTCATCAGATGAACGAGAGATGCAGCAGGGGCGCTCACCTGGCGGACGGCGGCATGTACCACCCCTGAGGGCGACAGGTCGTCAGAGGTGGTGCAGCTCCGCGATCCGGACGATCCGGCCCCGGAGCCCTATCTCTGGCCCCAGCCGCAAAGTAGCGGTCAGGGATTCGCGATCACAGTGCTTTTGGGCTGACGGGGCACAGTCTTCTCACGGTCGAGGTGGCCGTAGACCGTGGAGCGGGGCACGCCGAAGAGGTCGGCGATCTGCTTGACGGTCTTGTCCCGGGCGTCGTAGAGCTGCTGGGCCAGCGCGGCCTGGTCGTCGGTGAGGCTGGGGCGTCGGCCGCCCTTGCGCCCGCGTGCCCGTGCGGCGGCCAGGCCGTCTATCGTGTTGGCCACGATCAGCTCGCGCTGGAGCTCAGCCAGTACCGACAGCATTCCGAACATGGCCCGGCCCTCCACCGTGGAGGTGTCGTTACCGGCACAGGAAGGCCAGGTCTGATCCGGCCGGTCCGGAGGTGGAACACCGCGACGCGGGTCTACGTCCGGGTGGGCCCGGGAACGACTCCTGGTGAGACTGATCGGCTTCATGCCGAGGCCCGGCTGCGCCGGCGGCGTACTCACTGCGCAGGTGGCCGAGCTGGGCGATGAGCAGGGCTGATGCCGGTCCGGCGCGGCCTGTAGATCCTCCGGCTGACTGACGCCGACGGGCGTCGGGAAAGCGTGGGGCACAGCGACATTATGCTGGGGGAATGGTTGGGTCGTTGCCTTTCGCGGTCGCGGGTCGGTGGCGGCCAAGAGCTGGGTTCATCGTTCGTGTCGGGCGTCGCACGCTCGTGGAGTCGCTGTATCTCCTCACCGCACCGTTGAGCGCCGCTGTCGGTCTGCTTCTGGCGGTCGGCAGCCTGTGCGTCGCCACGGTCGGTTCGTTGTTGCCGAGCGGGTCGCCCGTTGTGGCCCGGGCGCTGGCGCTGGCCCGGTGGCCTGGCGACCTGGAGTGGTGGCGGATGGGCAAGGTGCCTTCCCGGGCCAGCGGGGTACGGGGCACCGGCTGGCGGCCGAGGTCGAAGGAGATGGCGGACGCGGCCGACCCTGGGCTGTGGCTCGACCTGGCGCACGCGGTGTTGGTGCTTCCCGTCGTACTGGTCACCTCGGTGATGACGGGGCTGTGGTGGTTCGTGGGAGTCGCGACCGCCACGTACCCCCTGCGCAACCATGTCACGCCTGGGTCGCTGCGACCCATGACCCTGTACGCGGGCAGTGACCAGTCCCACATCGCCCTGAGCCTGGGATTGACGTCGCCGACCGAGCGGCTCGTCTTCGCGATCACGATCGCCGTGCTGCTGCTGTCCACCCTGCCGCTGGTGACCCGGGTTTGCGTCGCGGTCCAGGCCGGTCTCGGCAAGGCGCTGCTGTCCAACATGTCCGCGTTGCACCGCAGGATCAGCGGGCTGGAGCAGGAGCGCGACACCGCCCGTGCGCAGGCCGTCGCAGCGGTGACGGCCGAGGCTTCCGCCCTGCGTCGGCTCGAACGCGATATCCACGATGGCCCTCAACAGCATTTGGTTCGTCTGGCAATGGAGCTGGGCCGCGCCCAGCATCACTTCGGCCGCAATCCGGAACTCGTCCGGGCCGCGCTCGCCGACGCGGTCATCCAGACTCAGCAGGCGCTGGACGAGCTGCGGGCTCTATCGCGAGGCATCGCCCCGCCGATCCTCACCGACCGAGGGCTGCGGGAGGCACTCTCCGCCTTGGGCGCGCGCTGCATCGTCCCTGCCGAGCTCGACGCTGGTCCCATCAGCCGTCGGCTGGACGCCGCCATCGAGACGGCCGCGTATTTCGTGGTCGCCGAGGCGTTGACGAACGTGGCCAAGCACAGCCACGCCCGCCGGTGCACGGTTGGAATGCGCCACGCTGACGGACTCCTGCGGGTCTGGGTAACGGACGATGGGGTGGGTGGAGCGGCCTTGGCCAAGGGACACGGACTGCAGGGGCTGGCCGACCGGGTGCACGCGATCGGCGGCCGCCTGCGGGTCAGCAGTCCCGAGGACGGTCCGACCACGGTCACCGCGGAGCTGCCATGTCACTGATTTCGGACGAGACAACGCCTGAAGCACCTCTGGGAGCACAGCTGGCTCCCGGGGCCCGGGGACCGCTGCGGATCGTCGTCGCCGATGACGCCGTACTGCTGCGCGAGGGCCTGGTCCGCCTGCTCGCCGAGGACGGTCACGAGGTAGTGGCGGCGGTGGGTGACGGCCCTGCCTTGGTCGAGGCGGTGCGCGAGCACCGCCCGGACGTGTCCGTCGTCGATGTACGGATGCCGCCGACGCATACCGACGAGGGGCTGCGGGCGGCGGTCGCCGCCCGCATTCAGTTGCCCGGCTCCCCGATGCTGGTGCTCAGCCAGTACGTGGAGGTGTCGTATGCCGCCGACCTGATCGCGGACGGTTCCGGCGCCGTTGGCTATCTGCTGAAGGACCGGGTCGCCAGGGTCGAGGAGTTCCTGGACGCCCTGGACCGGGTCGCCCGCGGTGCGACCGTGCTTGACCCGCAGGTCGTCGCCCAGTTGCTGGCCGGAAAGCGCCGGGGCGACCCGCTGGGCGTGCTGACCACGCGTGAACGGCAACTGCTGGCGCTGATGGCCGAGGGATATTCCAACTCGGCCATTGCCCGGCGGCTGGTGCTCTCCAGCAGTGCGGTGGAAAAGCACATCGGCAATGTCTTTGCGAAGCTCGGCCTCCCGCCCGACGACGCCCAGCACCGCCGGGTACTCGCTGTCCTCGCCTACCTCAATACCTGACTCCCGTCACCATCCGCCTGTGAAGAAGGCAAGGAGCGCCGGCGCCGGGTCGGCTGCGGTGGATACGTTCGCCACGGCGAGAACGATGAAGGCCAATGACAACAGGGCCCACAGGAGACCGAGCGACCTGAATATGCGCCTGGCTCGCCTGTCGGACGCCTCGGTCCTGGCAAACCGCCTCCACGACACCACGCTCAGGCCGATGAGGACGACCGCCACCATCGGGGCAGCCACGGCTATCACCAGGTGGTACCGGGAGAAGTCACCGACCATCACCTCGACAGCAGGTGGAGTTCGGTTGCCGGCGTTCGGATAGTCGGCCAGATACCGCCTGACCTGACCGAGCGTATCGGCGAGCGCTCCGCGCGACGAGTGCATTGGTAGCATCGACAGCAGCGAGGAGAGCGGCGCTATCGCACCCTGGATGTTGGCCATGACCGCCGCCAACGAGATCAGTCCGAGAGCCGTGACAACGGCCCCAGCCGACGCGATGGCCGCCCGGCGTCCCGCTCCAAACCCGCCGGCCCGCACAAAGGCTTTCCAGAGCAGAACTCCGAGCGTAACCAGCACGGCCAGCAGGGTCGCAGCGATCACGGCCTTGACCACGTGGTAATGGAGCCAGTAATCAACAACCCTCTCCAAACCCGGGGAAAAGTTCCGGTCGCCGGAACTCCAGTAGCCAACGAACGACTCGGAGAAGCTATCGATGAGGTGACGCTGGTCACCGAAGCCGCCACCGGACATGCTCGACGCCAGCGGGCCGGGGGCGAAAACGAAAGCCGGGACGAGGGGCACAGCAAGAGCGACGAGCGCAGCGAATGCGCGACCAGGGACACCTGTGGATCGAGATTTTCCCTGCGTGCTGGTGGGCCGTGAGGTTATTGCCATGCGAACGACCATCTCGCACCGGCGCTCAGCCGGTCACTGCGGTCCGGCCCCCCCCCTTGGTGGGGCAGAGCACACCCCCAAGGGAGGGGAGAAAACCAAGGCCCGAGACACCCCCGAAAGACACCCCCGCTCCCCT
>NZ_JBVJCO010000033.1:0-27404 GCF_055588525.1 Kitasatospora sp. NPDC041988 | reverse complement strand
CTGCGGGTTGGTGGGCCGGGGGGTTATTGCCCGGCGAACACCCATCTCGCACCGGCCCTCAGCTGGCCGTTGTGGTTGGCCCTCCGTTTGGGGTGTGGCAGGCCACACCCCAAGTGGATGGCAGACCGCAGTCGCCCGACGCCTCCAGCAGAGACCCCTGCGCTCCGCCAGACGCCTGGCCTTCGACGACACCCTTCGACCTTCGCCGCTGCTGCCTGCAGCCGGTCCTTCAAGGGATACGCGGGGTAGCGCTCACGGGACGGAGCAGCGGTCAAGTGCACCGGCAGGTCGATACTCAGCCGACCACGCGCACGTGCTCGCTTCCGGGAGTGCGCTGGCCAGGGATGGTCGCCGTGGACAGGTCCAGGCGCGTGTCCATGTCAAGGCGGAACGTGCCGTACGGATTAATGTTCGACCAGAACAAGGCCGTCAGACCTCGCCGGTCCTCGTCCGACAGCTTCCTGGCCCACTCCGGTTCGGCGAGGACCTGCTGCAGCAACATGGTGTTGATGTGCACCAGCGCGGACTGGAGCAGGTGCAGGGCGAGCATCGAGGTCTCGGCGTGCTCCTTGTCCGGCCCGGTCAGCGCGCCGTCCTTACCGTAGTGCAGAACGGTGTTCGCACTGTTCCAGTTCTCCACGACCTGGAGGCCGCCGTGAATCTCACGCCGCAGGTCGGGGCTGGCCAGGTAGTCACAGGCGAAGATCGTGCCACCAGGTCCCGCAGCGTCTTCTCCCCGACCACCGGATACAGGACCCGCCTCACGATCTCGTCCGGGTTGCCGATCGCCGCGTCGGCGAGCTTGAACAGAAGGCCCTCCTTGCCGCGGACCTTCTTCAACTCCGCGGTCAGCTGCCGCTCCACCCGCCGCTCGGCACGGGCATTGATCTTCTGCACCAGGGCGACCAACAGATCCACCAGCGCATCGGTGATCTCCGCCTGCCGAGCAAAGCACAGCACGGCCAGCAGGGTGACCTGCGCGTCCTCGGCGGTGTCACGGAAGTCCGAGGGATACATCTTGATCGCCCGGGCCCGCCACGCGGCCAGCAGTTTCTCCGAGCAGCCCGCGAACAGCCCCTCAGGCAGGCCAAAGGTGCGCACCGAGTTCAGCTTGGTGATCTCCGCCAGTAGCGACTCCAGCCCCACCGCCCCCGGATCCTGCTTCAGGTCAGCCAGCAGCGTAGCCCCCGCCTCGTTGCCCTCGGCCACCAGCGCCAGCAGCCGGGACGCGCACGCCTCGCCCAGGCGCTCGACGGTCCGCTCGCAGAACGCCTTCTCCGCCCGGGCCCGGGCCGAGGCGATGATCCGGTCGATCCGGCCCGGCGGCTCGATCCGCTCCACCCGGCACTGCACCAGCAGGGCCTCCCGCAGCCGGTCCTCTACCAGCTCGACCGGGCAGACCTCCTCCGTCAGCCGCCCGATCAGCCGTTCCTCGTCCGCCCGTGTCGAGGGACGGAAGCCCAGCACCTCGCGGATCTGCGCGCGGTGGTACTCGGCCGTCCGGCCGGTGAACGAGTACCCCGCGAAGTCCGCGGCCGCTACCTTCACCAGCCCGGCGACGTACTCCACCGCCTCCTGCGGGATCTCCTCCACGGACTGCGGGAAGCGGCCCTCCAGCTCGAAGAATTTCAGCGCCAAGCAGAAGCCCAGCCGAGTCGGGCCGGTCTTGTTTGCCACCAGGTCCCAGTCGCCGTCTACCAGCGTCCAGCATGCCACCACGTCTTCCGGCGACCACTCCTGCCGCACGTCCCCGCCCTCTCGCCTCAGCCCACCAGATCACCCGACTGGCTCAACGAAGCCCGTTGGACAAAGGCACGGGCTACTTTGCGGCTGGGGTCAGAGATAGGACTCCGGGGCCGATCCGGTCGGCGAGGGGTCGGTAAGGGATCAGCAGGGGGTCACGCCGCCAGCCGCCGCGCCGGGTCGTACGCCTCCCGCAGCCGCGCCTGCGCCGCGCCCCCCGCGCCGAGATGGTCGAGGCCGAGCAGCGCCGCGCCCAGGACCGGCGGTGCGACGACGACACGCGGCTCGGCGAGCGGGGCGGCCGCCGCCAGCCGGGCGGTCAGGTTGTCGAGCAGCAGCGGCTGCCGGGAGGCGAGTACGCCTCCGCCGAGCACCACCGGTGTCGGCTCGTCCAGCAGTTCCAGCCGTCCCAGCGCGACGACCGCGAGCCGGGCGATCTCGTCGGCCTGCCGGTCGACCAGCTCCAGGGCGACCGTGTCCCCGGTCTCCGCGACGGCGAACAGCACCCGGGCGATCTCGTGCAGCCGGGCCCACGGCAGGTGCCCGAGGTGGATGGCCTCGGCGACGGCACCCGTGTTCGGCAGGCCGAAGTGTTCGGCGATGGCGCGGGCGAGGGTGGTGGGCCCGCCGCGGCCGTCCTCGGCGCGGACGGCGTGCCACATGCTGCTGAGGGCGAGGCCGCTGCCGCCGCCCCAGTCGCCGGTGAGTTCGCCGAGGGCGGGGAAGCGCGCGGTGCGCCCGTCGGGGAGCAGGCCGACGCAGTTGATGCCGGCGCCGCAGACGACGGCGACGCCGCGCGGGCCGTCGGTGCCGGCCCGGAGGAGGCCGAAGGTGTCGTTGGCGACGGTGTTGGTGACGCCCCAGGGGTGGGATTCCAGGGCGGTGCGCAGGGCCTCCTCCTCCACCGGGAGGTCGGCGTTGGCGAGGCAGGCGCTGACGTGGGTGGTGAGGACGCCGCTGCGGAAGGAGAGGCCGGCCGCCGCGGCGGCCTCCTCGACCAGCGGGGCGAGGCCGGCGACCGCCGCCGCGCCGCCGACCTTCTGCGGGGCGAAGCCGCCGCCGCGGGCGGTGCCGCGGACGGTGCCGTCGGCGCCGATGAGGGCGACGTCCGTCTTGGAGTTGCCGGCGTCGATGGCGAGTACGCCGGGCAGGAGTGGTTCGGGCTGGTGGGTCATCTGGTCCCCGCGGCTCGTACGTGGCCCGGCCGTTGTCCCCGGCCGGGGGTGGACGGTCTCCTCGCGGCTCGGCCCGCTGTCGCCGACGGACGCACAGCGGGCCGGACGCGGTGGGCGGGTCACGCCCAGGCGAGGTGCTCGCGGTTGTGGGCGAGCAGCCGGTCCGTGAGCTGGTCGGCGAGTTCGATCTGGCCGACCAGCGGATGGGCGAGCAGGGCGTCGAAGACGCGGTCGCGGCCGCCGTGCAGGGCGGCGTCGAGGGCGAGGTGCTCGTAGGCGGTGACGCCCGCGATCAGGCCGGCGTAGAGCGGTTCGACGGGCCGCTGCGGCAGCGGCCGTACGCCGGCGGCGTCGACCTCGGCCGGGACCTCGATGACCGCGTCGTCGGGCAGGAACGGCAGCACGCCGTCGTTCCTCGTGTTCACCACCTGGACGGACGTGCTGCCGCCCGTCCCCAGCAGCGCGGCGATGAGCTGGACGGCGGCCTCGGAGTAGAACGCGCCGCCGCGCTTGCCGAGCAGCTCCGGCTTGGTGTCCAGGGTGGGGTCGGCGTACAGCTCCAGCAGCTGCCGCTCGATCCCGGCGACCTCGGCGGCCCGCGAGCCCTTGGTCTTCAGCTCCTCGACCACCTGGTCGTGCTGGTAGAAGTACCGCAGGTAGTACGAGGGGACGACGCCGAGCCGCTCGATGACGCGCTGCGGCAGGTGCAGGTCCTCGGCGATCTCCTTGCCGAAGCCGGAGAGCAGCTCGGGAAGCACCTCGCGCCCGCTCGCCGCGCCGGGTGCGTCGAGCATGGTGACGCCGCGCTCCCAGGTGAGGTGGTTGAGGCCGACGTGGTCGAGCCGGATCAGCTCGGGGTCGACGCCGAGGTGCCCCGCGAACCGCCGCTGGAAGCCGATGGCGACGTTGCAGAGCCCGACGGCCTTGTGGCCGGCGGCCTGCAGGGCTCGGGTGACGATGCCGACGGGGTTGGTGAAGTCGATGATCCACGCGTCGGGGTTGGTGCGGCGGACCTTCTCGGCGATGTCGAGCACCACCGGGACGGTGCGCAGCGCCTTGGCGAGGCCGCCCGCACCGGTGGTCTCCTGGCCGACGCAGCCGCACTCCAGCGGCCAGGTCTCGTCCTGGTTGCGGGCGGCCTGGCCGCCGACCCGCAGTTGCAGCAGCACCGCGTCGGCGTCGGCGACACCGGCCTCGACGTCCGTCGTCGTCGACACGACCGCGCCGTGCCCCTGCTTGGCGAAGATCCGCCGGGCCAGTCCGCCGATCAGTTCCAGCCGGTCGGCGGCCGGGTCGATGAGCACCAGTTCGCCGATCGGCAGGGTGTCCCGCAGCCGGGCGAAGCCGTCGATCAGCTCCGGGGTGTACGTCGAACCGCCGCCTACGATGGCCAGCTTGAGTGCGGACATCAGCCCTTGACCCCTGTCAGTGTCACGCCTTCGATGAAGGCCTTCTGTGCGAAGAAGAAGAGGACGATCACCGGCGCCATCACCAGCAGGGTGGCGGCCATGGTGAGGTTCCAGTTGGTGTGGTGGGCGCCTTTGAAGGACTCCAGGCCGTAGGAGAGCGTCCAGGCGCCCGGGCTCTCGCTGGCGTAGATCTGCGGGCCGAAGTAGTCGTTCCAGGCGTAGAAGAACTGGAACAGCGCGACGGCGGCGATGGCCGGCTTGGCCATCGGCAGCACGACCTTGAGCAGGGTGCGCAGGTCGCCGCAGCCGTCGATCCGGGCGGCCTCGATGTACTCCTTGGGGATGGTCAGCAGGAACTGGCGCAGCAGGAAGATCGAGAACGCGTCGCCGAAGGCCATCGGGATGATCAGGGGCCAGAGCGAGCCGGAGAGGTGCATCTGCTTCGACCAGAACAGGTACATCGGGATGACGGTGACCTGCGGCGGCAGCATCATCATCGCGATGACGGCCATCAGGGCCAGATTGCGGCCCCGGAAGCGGAACTTGGCGAGCGCGTACGCCACCGGGAGGCTGGAGACGACGGTCAGCACGGTGCCGAGGCCGGCGTACAGCAGGGTGTTGCGCCACCAGGTGAGGAACCCGGGGGTGTCCCAGACCTTGGCGTAGTTGCCCCACTCCCAGGAGGTGGGCCAGTAATCGGTGGTGAGAGCCTGGTTGTCCGTCATCACCGAGGTGAGGAAGGCGAAGACGAACGGCAGCAGGAAGAACAGCGTGGCGGCGATGGCCAGCGAGTGGACGGCCACCCAGTTGAGCGCGGCCCGCCGGCGGGCGGCCCGGGCGGCGGCGCTGCGGGGCCCTCCGGAGCCGGAGGTGCGGGACGCGCCCGCGGGGGCCTTGGTGAGCGTGGTGCTGAGAGTCATGATCGTGTCCTCACTGGTCCGCTAGTCGTCGCTCGCCATGAAGCCGGACTTGCGGCGCAGCAGGATCGAGGTGACGGCCATCGAGATGGCGAACAGCACCAGGGCGACGACGCAGGCCGCGCCGTAGTTGAAGCGCTGGAAGCCGAGGTTGTAGACCATCTGCGGCAGGGTCCAGGTGGAGCCCTGCGGGTAGCCGGGCTCGAACTGCTGTCCGGAGTTGCCCGCGATGCCGCCGGCGACCTTCCCGGCGACGATCGCCTGGGTGTAGTACTGCATGGTCTGGATGACCCCGGTGACCACCGCGAACATGATGATCGGCGAGATGTTCGGCAGGGTGACGTACCGGAACCGCTGGAGCGGGCCGGCGCCGTCGAGTTCGGCCGCCTCGTACTGCTCCTTCGGGACGTCCAGCAGGGACGCCATGAAGATGACCATCAGGTCGCCGATGCCCCACATGGCGAGCATGGTGAGCGCGGGCTTGGACCAGGTGGGGTCGGCGAACCAGCCGGGCTGGGGCAGGCCGATCTCGCCGAGGAAGTGGTTGACCGGGCCGGTGCCCGGGTTGAGCAGGAAGGCGAAGGAGACGGTGGCGGCCACCGGCGGTGCCAGGTAGGGCAGGTAGAACGCGGTGCGGAAGAAGCCGGCGCCGGTCTTCACCTTGGTGATGAGCAGCCCGATGCCGAGGCCGAACGCCACCCGCAGCGCCACCATGACGACGACGAGCCAGAGCGTGTTGCGCAGGCCCTGCCAGAAGGACGGGTAGTCGTTGAAGACGTAGTCCCAGTTCTTCAGGCCGTTGAAGGTGGGGGCCGTGAAGCCGTTGTACTTCATGAAGGAGAAGTAGGCGGTGGAGATCAGCGGGTACAGGAAGAAGACGCAGAAGCCGATCAGCCAGGGGGAGAGGAAGGCGAGGGTGCGGGCCGCCTCCCGGCGGCGCTTCCGGCGCAGCAGGTGCTGCGTGGAGGGCGCCGCCGGGTCGGTCGATCCGGTGCCCTTGCGGGTGCCGAACGCGAGTGACATGGGAGCTCCGTGGGGCCCTGGCTACTTGGCCTGGGCGATGGCGGCGTCGATCTCCTTGGCGGTGGCCGCGAGGCCGCCCGCGAGATCCTTCTGCTGGCCGGACTCGTAGGCGTAGCCGAGGTTCTGCAGCGAGATGATGTAGGCGCCGCCGTTGACGCTCGCGGGGGTGGTGCCGGAGTCCGCGTTCTTGGCGATGTCCAGGAAGGTCTTGAAGTTCGCGTCGCTGATCAGCTTCGGCGAGCTGAGCGCCTCGAAGGTGCTCGGCACGTTGTGGATCGCGTTGGCGAAGCTGACCACCGCGTCGGTGTCGGTGGTCAGGTACTTGACCAGCTCCCAGGCGGCGGCCTGCTTCTTGCTGCTGCTGGCGATGCCGACGATGGTGCCGGTCTGGTAGCCGCGGCCCCAGGTGGCGGCCTGGTCGTCCGGCACCGGGAACGGCGCGGTGGCCCACTCGAAGTCGGGCTTGTTCTCGGCGAGCGAGGCGGTGCGCCACTCGCCGTCGATGGCCATCGCGACCTGGCCGGTGTGGAAGGGGTTCTTGGCGCTGAACTCCTCGCCGAAGGTGGAGCGGTACTTGTCCAGCTTGTCGTAGCCGCCGAGCTTGTCGACCAGGCCCTTCTGCCAGGTCAGCAGGGAGGCGACCTTGGGGTCGGTGGCGAGGCTCGACTTGCCGGAGCCGTCGAAGTAGGTGGGGCCGTACTGGCCGAGGAAGTGCTCGGTGGTGGACTCGTAGCCGTGGTAGAGCGGCATGAAGCCGAGCTGCTTGTAGCCGTCGCCGTCGGCGATGGTCAGCCTGGCGGCGGCGTCGGCGAACTCGCTGAAGGTCTTCGGCGGGGCGGTGATGCCGGCCTTGGCGAAGGCGGCCTTGTTGTAGTACAGGCCGAACGCGTCGCCGAGCAGCGGCAGGGAGCACTGGTTGCCCTGGTACTGCGTGTAGTTGAGCATCGCGGCCGGGAAGGTCTTCGCGGCGTCGATCTTGTCCTTCTCCAGGAAGGGCTTGAGGTCGGCGAAGGCCTTGGTCGAGCAGAACATGCCGACGTTGTTGGTGGTGAAGGAGGAGACCACGTCCGGGGCGTCGGCGCCGCCGGCCCGCAGGGCCTGGTTGACCTTGTCGTCGGCGATGTTGCCGACGGCCTTGACGTGGATGTTCGGGTGGGCCTTCTCGAAGGCGGCGATGTTGTCGTTGATCGCCTTCACCTCGGAGTCCTGGCTCCAGCCGTGCCAGAAGGTGATGGTGACGTCCTTGCCGCTCGCCGAGTCGTCGTTGCCGCCGGCGTCGTTGGTGCCGGTGCAGGCGGTGGCGAGCAGGGCCAGGACGGCGCTGCCGGTGACGGCGGCGAGTGTGCGGCGGCCTCTGCGGGGGGTGGTGGAGTGCACTTCGAGGTCCTCCTGGGGGTGCGCGGGCAGGCGTCATTGCCTCTGGTCCCGCGTTCGGGGGTTGGGGGAGAGGTTTCAGGTGCAGTACGGCGGGTGGTGCGCTGGGAGCGTCAGTGGGTGGAGAAGACCGCCTCGCGGGCGGCGGCCAGCGCGCGTTGCAGCGCGCCGGTCAGGACGGGCGAACCGGGCAGGGCACTGCTGCGGACTTCCGGCCGGGCGATCGAGATCTTGGCCAGCTCCTCCTCGACGAGCGCGCGCAGCCGTTCGCCGCCCGCACTCGGCACGCCGCCGGAGACCACCACGAGCTGGGGGTCGACGACGGCGACGATGACGGCCAGCCCGACGGCGAGCCGGCCGGCCAGCGCGGTGAGGAACTCGTCGCCGGCGCCCGGGGTCTCCAGGGCCTTCGCGAGCGACTCCTCCGCGGTGGGCGCGCCGAGCCCGTACTCCCGGGCCAGGGCGCGGACGGCGGGTGCGCCGACCAGCTCCTGGAACCCGCCGGAGTTGCGGCGGCGCACGTCCCGTACGACCGGCGAGCCGGGTACCGGCATGTAGCCGACCTCCCCGGCGCCGCCGGTGAAGCCGCGGTGCAGCCGGCCGGCGATCACGATCGCGGCGCCGGTGCCCTCGCCGGCCCAGAGCAGGACGAAGTCCTCGAACCCGTGCGCGGCGCCGGAGGCCTGCTCGGCGACGGCGGCGAGGTTCACGTCGTTCTCGATCGACACCGGGGCGCCGACCGCCTCCGAGAGCTCCTGCACCAGCCGCGGCGAGTGCCAGCCGGGCAGGTGGGAGGCGTAGCGGAGCTTGCCGGTGACCGGGTCGGGCGCGCCGCCGACGCCGATCGCCACGGTGTGCAGGCTGTCTTCGGCGAGCCCGGCGGTGCGGACGGTCTCGGCGACCGCGGCGGCGACCCGGGAGACGGTTTCGGCGGCCGGCCAGCCCTTGCTCGGGACGACGTGCTCGGCCAGCGTGGTGCCGGTGATGTCGGCGACGGCGACCCGGACGTGGCTGTTGGTGACGTCCAGTCCGGCGACGTAGCCGGCCGCCGGATTCACCTGGTAGAGCTGCGCGTTGGGGCCCGGGCCGCCTGCGGTGGTGCCGACCGGCAGGACCAGCCCGGCCGCCTCCAGGCGGGCCAGCAGCTGGGACGCGGTGGGCTTGGAGAGCCCGGTCAGGGTGCCGATCTGGGTGCGGGAGAGCGGGCCGTTCTCCAGCAGCAGTTCGAGGGCGGCGCGGTCGTTGATGGCCCGCAGCAGGCTGGGGGTGCCGGCGAGGGGGGCCTTGGCGGTCGTCTTGGTCACGCGAAGATCCTCCTCTTCCTGCAGGTGGCGGCAGTCGCCGGGTGGGGCGCAGGCGACCGCCGGGCGGGCCCGGAGCGAACTGTTAGGAAACTTTCCAGTCGCTTGAGACAGGACCGTACGGTCCTCGTCAGGAGGGTGTCAATGGTCGTCACGGCGGTGGATGCCGACTCGTTACCGGGCGGAACGAAGCCCCGCCTCCCGGTTGTCCGGGAGACGGGGCTTTCATCCGTTTAGGGTTGCTTCCCCTGCCGTCAGGGCGATTTGACCCCGGCGTCGTCGGCCGGCTTGACCGGTGCCGGTATCGGCGCCGTCGCCAGGTAGCGCGGCGAGGCCGGATCGGCCAGCGCGGACGGCGGGGCGGCGTCGGTGACCGCCGGAGCCGTCGTCAGGACCACCGCGGCCGCGGCCGTCCCGGTGGCCGCGCCCGCGGCGCCGGCTGCCGGCACGACCTCCTCCTTGACCTTGATCCCGGCCAGGTCGAACGCGGCCTTCAGCCGCTGCCGAAGCGCCCGCGCCACCGTCAGCGACTTGCCCGGCGCCGTCCGGGCCTCGACCCGCAGCACCACCGAGTCCGCCGCGACCGACTCCACGCCGAGGATCGACACCGGCGCCCACATCAGCTCGTCGAACGGCGTCTCCTTGGCGAGCGTCTCCGCCGTCTCCTGGATCAGCGCCTCGACCCGGACCAGGTCTTCCTTGTAGCCGATCTGGACGTCCACCGAGGCGGTCGACCAGCCCTGGCTCATGTTGGCGATCCGCTTCACCTCGCCGTTGCGGATGTACCAGATCTCGCCGTTGGCCCCGCGCAGCTTGGTCACCCGCAGGCCGACCTCCAGCACCGTGCCGGTGGCCACCCCGGTGTCGATCTCGTCGCCCACGCCGTACTGGTCCTCCATGATCATGAAGACCCCGGAGAGGAAGTCGGTGACCAGGTTGCGGGCGCCGAAACCGATCGCCACACCGGCCACACCGGCGCTCGCCAGCAACGGGGCCAGGTTCACCCCGAGCGCCGCGAGCACCATCAGCGCCGCCGTGCCCAGGATGGTGAACGACGCGACGCTGCGCAGCACCGAGCCGATCGCCTCCGAGCGCTGCTGGCGCCGCTCGGGGTTGACCACCCCGGTGTTGGCGAGCAGCCCGCCGAGCCGGCCGGGCTCGTCCTCGCTCTCGTGCGGCCTGGTCATCCGCGCTATCAGCTGGGTGATCAGCTTGCGCACCACGGCCCGCAGCACCAGCGCCAGCACGACGATGAAGACGATCCGCACCCCGCCGGCCAGCCACTCCTGCCAGTGCGAGTCGAACCAGCCGGCCGCCTGCTTGGTGGTGTCGCTGACCTCCTGCGCGCTGGTCGGGATTCTGAGGTCGAGCTGTGGCAGTCCGGGGGCTGTCGGGCTCGGGGAAGGGCTCGGAGGCGTGGCCGAGCCCGACGTGGCCGAGAGTGTCGTCGTGGACGTGAGCGTCGTGGACGCGTCGGCGAGGAGGCCGGCGGCACCGGACCTGAACACGTGCGGGACCTTCCTGCAGGGTGCGTGGCACAGCCCGCCGCCGCGGAAGCGTGCCCCTGGCCTGCGGACCGTCCGCCCTAGCCTATCGGCCGTCGAAGCACCCGCCGGACACGCCGCGGCGCCCCCTGGCCGGCGGGGAGGAGCCGCCGCCGGGCGTGCGGAAACCGCCCGGACGCCCCGTCAACGAACCGGCGCGCCCCCGAACCGCCCCCCCGACCGGCGCCGAGCGGCCCGCCGCCCAGGCTGCTCCGACCGGTCGAGCCGTCCCCCGGAAGGGCACCCGGGTGCAACCCGTCCGACGCCAGGGCATACCGGGTATGACAGAAACCACATCCGGAGTTCATGCCGGGTCCGTTACACAGGAGTGGTGGCGCCGTACAAAGGCGTAAGGCGACACTGGGGGAGATCACGCACCCGTTGCGTGGTCCAACCGCTCGTCCCGGCGCGAGCCACGCGCCGCAGGCGTCCAAGGAGGCATCCGTGCCGCATGTCCTGGTCCTCAACGCGTCCTACGAGCCACTCGGCGTCGTATCGATGCGCCGCGCACTCATCCTGGTCCTCAACCACAAGGCGGTCAGCCTGGAGGATTCGGGAGTCACTCTGCACAGCGCCACCAGCGCCCTTCCGGCGCCGTCCGTCGTCCGCCTGACCCGCTTCGTCCGGGTCCCGTTCTGCGGGCCCGTCCCGCTCACCCGCCGGGCGCTGTTCGCCCGTGACCACGGCCGTTGCGTCTACTGCGGGGCCGCCGCCACCAGCGTCGACCACGTCATCCCGCGCAGCCGCGGCGGCCAGCACCGGTGGGACAACGTGGTGGCAGCCTGCCGCCGCTGCAACCACACCAAGGCCGACCGCCACCTGACCGAGCTCGGCTGGCGGATGAAGCGCCCGCCGGCCCCGCCGAGCGGCCTGGCCTGGCGCATCATCGGCACCGGGATCAGGGACCCGCGCTGGCGGCCCTACCTGGAGCCGTACGGCGGCGGTGACCAACTGCGCGCCCCGCAGTGGGGCGAGTACGAGCACCACGACCATACCGAGGCCGGGCACACGGTGCCGCTCGGCCGGGCGCACGCCGCCCATCCCGCCCCCGTCCGCCGCGGTGAGCAGCCCGAACCGCTCTCCGCCTGACTCCGCTCCACAAGGGCTTGCCCGTCATAACCTTCGGTACGCCTCATGGGCCGCCGCGCACCCCGCACCGGGGAGCGCGGCGGCCCGCCGTCTGCTACTCGCCCGCTCGCCTCCGGGGTGCTCGGCCCGGTGCCGACGGTCGGCGCTCCAACGCCGCTCGTCCCTCACGGCGTCCTCGCTTCTCTCTTTCGGCACCGGCGCGCCCCTTCGGCTCGGGGCGGGGCTCGCCCGCTCGCCTCCGGGGCGCTCGGGGCGGGGCCGCCCCCGTAGGCCTCCTACGGCTTCGGCGGCGTCGTACCCGGGGTGGCCGGCGGGGTGGCCGGGGCGGTGGCGGGCGGCGCGGGCGGGGTGACCGGCGGGGCGGGCTGCCCGGCCGGCGGGGTCGCCGGGGTCGCCGGGGCTGCCGGGGCGACGGCGTACAGCTCGACGCCCCAGAGCGAGTAGCCGTACTTGGTGGCCCGGGCCACGCCCTGCACCCGTACGAACTTCGCCCCCGGCGCGTCGAAGCGCACCGTCTCGTTTCCGCCCTTGCCGTCCTCCACCGTCGCCACGGTGGTCCAGCCGACCCCGTCCGCCGAGGTCTGGATCTTGTACGCGGAGGCGTACGCCGCCTGCCAGTGCAGCACCGCCGAGCCCAGGTGGGCGGCCCGCGGCAGCTCCAGCTGGACCCAGGCGTCGTCCTTCGCCGGAGAGGACCAGCGGGTCTTCGGGTCGCCGTCGGCCACCGCCGAGGCGGGGAAGTTCGGCGTCTCGTCGGCCGAGGAGCTCCCCTTCGCGGTGGTGGCCAGGTCAGGACCGCCGGTCGGCGGCACCACGTGCACCTGGAGCACCTGCCGGACGGTGGTCGACCCGGCCACGAACAGCACCGGTACCTGGTACGTCCCGGACGGCGTCTCCGGAGCGGCGCTGACCAGCAGCGGAACGCCCACCCGGCCGCCGCGCGGCACGTTCACCCCGGACACCGGGGCCACGGTCAGGCCCTTGGCGACGGCCGGCACCTCGGTGCGCAGCTCGCCGGTCACCCCCTCCGGGCGGCCCGCCTCGATCATCGCCCGGGCCTGCACCGGCGAGGTCGCGCCGGTCACCACGTCCAGCGCCGCGTCGGCCAGGCTGAGCCGGGCCGCCGGGACGTCCGCGTACCAGGGGATCACCTGGTTGACCACCGGTGGCTCCCCGCCCGGCTTCCAGGCCAGCCGGAACGCGTCGGCGCTCTGGCCGCCGGCCGGCAGCTCGTTGTAGCCGGGCTGGACGGTGCCGATCTCGACCCAGGTGCCGTCCGCGCGGCGCAGCGCGACGGTGGCGGAGGCCCGCACGTTCGGGTCGGTGAGGATGGTCAGCCGGTCCAGCGGCCGGGCCGCGCCCAGTTCGACGGTGAGCGGTTCGTCCGCGGCGGTCGGCGCGGTGGCCGCCCGGTAGGCGGTGTCGGGGTTGCCGTCCAGCACGGCGGTGGCCGAGGCGCCGGGCAGCGCGGCCGGACCGCCGGTGACGCTGGCCGGGGCCTCGTCGGGCGCGGTCACGGTGAACTCGCGCACCGCCACGGCGGTCTTCTGCGCGGCGGTGGCGCGCAGCCGCACCCCGCGGACGACCGTCCCGGCGGGCAGCTGGGCGGTGACGCTCTTCTGGTTCTTCACCTGCGCCAGCTGCTTCCAGCCGCCCTCGCCGGTGGTGTACTCCAGCACGCCGTCGCGGATGTAGTCGTCCACGGCGGTCCCGCCGTCCGGGCCGCTGCCCCACGAGCCCATCAGCACGGTGACGCTGCCGACCGGGCGGCCGCCGCCGAGGTCCAGGCCGACCGAGTCGCCCGGCTGCGGCGGCGCCGAGCTCCAGTAGAAGGTGTCGGCCACGCCGTCGGCCATCAGCGCCGGCAGGTGGTCGTGCGCGGTGCCGAGCGTGCTGGTCGCGGTGATCCCGCCGCCGACCACGCCGGCCCAGTTGTCGGCGGCCCGGATGGCGCGCTCCAGGAACGGGCCGAGCACGCCCGCACCGACCGTCGCCGGGCTCTGGCCCAGCTGCTCGCGCAGCTTGTTCAGCTCCACCCGGGCCTTCCAGGCGGCCGCGCCGTCGCCGCCGCGCTGCGCCAGCAGCATGTCCAGCGCGGCCTGGCCGGCCAGGCCGTAGTCGCGCAGCGGGGCCAGCCAGGGGCCGGCCTCGGCGGCCAGCGGCGCGGTGGCCGGGGTCGCGGTCAGGGTCTGCTGCGCGCCGGCCATCGCGGCGAAGGAGTCCCGCAGCGGGGCTGCCGCCTCTATCAGCTTGGCGAGGTCCGGCGCGGCCCCGGCGGTCGGCTCGGCGGTCGCCCAGAACCGCTCCAGCAGGGGGGCGAGGTAGCCGGACTCCTGCTTGGACAGCGGCGAGGACGAGCTGTTGCCGGCCAGCGCCGTGACGGCCGACAGTGCCGCCCCGGCGGGGGTGGTCGCCGCGCCGGTCGGGCCGGCCATCGACCGCACTGCGGCCTGCCAGGACTCCTCCGGCTTGTAGGCGGCCGGGTTCCAGGCGAAGTCGCCGGCGGTGGACAGCGCGATCCGGGAGGCGACCGGCTGCTGCATCGCGCCGGTCAGCATGACGGCCGACCTGGTGGCGACCTCCGCGTCCCGCCCGGTGTAGGCGCCGAGGAAGAGCCGGTCCGGGTCGGCGTCGTTGACCGGGTAGTTGTCCATGGTGACCAGCGGGTGCCCGTACAGGCTGCCGGTGTCGGCGGTCTGAGCGCCCGTGATCTTCTCCGGGATCACGCCGACCCCGCTCCACGCCACCTGCACGCCCGCCGGCAGTGCCGCTGCCAGGGCCTTGCGGTAGGGCGTGGCGCCCTGCTGGTGGTACTCGGTCGGCACCACGGAGAGCGGGGCCAGCCCCGGGTTCCTGGCGATCAGCCGGTCCTGCACCTTGGCGACCAGCTCGGCCTGCGCCTTGGCGGCGGCGGCCGGCCCGGTGCCGTACTTGGACCGGTCCTCGCTGCAGTGCCACTCATCGTAGGAGACGTCCAGGAACTGCAGCTGGAACGCGGTGAAGCCGAGCTTGCGCAGCCCGTCCAGCTTCTCGACCAGCGCGTCCGCGTCCTTGGCCGAGCTGAAGCAGAGCGACTGCCCCGGGTCGATCGCGTACCCGAGCGCGACGTGGTTCTTCCGGGCCCGGGCGGCGAGCGCCTTCAGCTCCTCGGCCCGCGCCTGCGGGTAGCCGTCCCGCCAGCGGGAGAGCCGGTACGGGTCGTCGCCCGGCGCGTACAGGTAGAAGTTCTGCTTCGACCGGCCGAGGAAGTCCAGCTGGTCCAGCCGCTGCTGCTGGCTCCACGGCGTGCCGTAGAACGCCTCCGCCGTGCCGCGCACCTGCGCGCCCGACGACCAGTCGCGCAGCGTGATCCCCGGCAGCCCCAGGCCCGCCGCGCCCGGCGCCTGCCCCTGTCCGGCCGGTACCGCGGCCAGCAGCTGGCGCAGCGACTGCGCCGCGTAGAACGTGCCCGCCGCGTCCGTCCCGGCCAGCACCACCGCGCCATACGTCCCGCCGCCCTGCGCCGGCAGCTGGCCCGCCGACAGCACGTACCCGCCGGCCGGCATCCCGGCGGTGGACGGCGCGGCACCGTCCTTGCCGCCCGCGGCCGCGGCCAGCTCCCGCAGCACCCGGTCCACCTCGCCGCCGGCGCCCTCGGCGGGCCCGCCGACGTACACCACCAGCGACCCGGCCGCCGGCGTTCCGGCGTCCTCCTGCGGAGTCACCGCCGTAGCCCCGGCCACGTTCAGCACCTCGTGGACGGCGTCCACCGCCCCGAGGTCGGCCTTCGGCGCGGGCACCAACGTGACGGCGGCCGGCACCGTGACCGGCTTCCCGGCCACGCTCTGCTCCTGCGGCCGCGGGAACACCTGCGGGTTGCTCACGCTCCCCAGCGGCGTCTGCGCCGCCGTGCTCACCACGTCCGGTCCCGGGCTGTACGCGTACGCCACCGGCCCGCTCACCATCAGCCCGCCGACCACCGCGGCCGCCGACAGGGTCGCCGCGATCTGCAGCGTCCTGCGGCTGGGCGCCCCCGGCCGCTCGGCCAGCGCCCGCTCCGCCCGCACCGAGGCGAGCAGCGGCTGCGTCCCCTTGAGGTCGGCGATCAGCCGGTCGGCGGTCCTGGGGGCCAGCTGACGGCACGTCCGCGCCGTCAGCTGACGCGCCGCGATCGCGGCCGGGTGGTACAACACGTCGCGCAGCGCGGGGCTCTGCTCCAACTGCTGCCGCAACCGCCGCCCTGCAGCGACGGACACTCGGGCTTGCACAGGAGCCTCCTCGCCAGGCAACGACCACATCGCGCCAAAGCCCACCAGTTGGCCCAGCCGGTGTCAACGCCGCCGACGGCTATGACTAGTTTGTCCGTTTTATTGCCGACTGGGACCGCCACACCCCGTTCACGCGGCGGCCACCCGGCCACCACCGGGCCCGCTCCGCAGCCCCCTCCGCCGGCCGCGCGCCCGGCCGCTCGTTCACCGTGTGTCGCGCGGGGTCACCGGGCCGTTACGCGGGTAGGACTGTGGCTGTTCTGACCGGGCTTTCCCGAGACATCGCAGGAGCCGTGAGTGGCCGCTTATCTCGACCGTGACGGAGCCGACGGCCTGGAGGTGCCGGCGCAGGACGCGCCCGCCCCTCCGGCCGAGCTGGTGGCGTTGGCACAGGCGTACGGGGTGGACCTGGCGTATCAGCCGGGGGCACGGACGCTGGTGGCGGTGCTGGGTGCGTTGGGGGTGGAGGCGGGGACGCCGGAGGCGGTGCGGGAGGCGCTGGAGCGTCACCGGGCCGGGCAGCGGGCGCGGTTGCTGCCGCCGACCGTCGTCGTGCGGCAGGGGCGGCGGACGGCGCTGGACGTACCCGCCGAGGTGCGGCTGAGTGTCGAGCTGGAGGACGGCGGGGTCTGGGAGCTGCCGCGCGGGCACTCGCACTGGCTGCCGGCGGATCTGCCGCTGGGGCGCCACATGCTCAGGGCGGTGACCGACAGCCAGGAGCAGCGCGCCCACCTGATCGTCGCGCCCGAGCGGCTGCCGCGGCTGCCCGGCCGCAGCTGGGGCTTCCTGGCGCAGCTGTACTCCGTCCTCTCCGACCGCTCCTGGGGCATGGGCGACCTCGGTGATCTGGCCGAGCTGGCCCAGTGGGCCGGAGCGGGCCTCGGCGCCGGGTTCGTGCAGATCAACCCGCTCCACGCCGCCCTCCCCGCGACACCCTCCGACCCGTCGCCCTACCGCCCCTCCTCCCGCCGCTTCGCCGACCCCGTCCACCTGCGGGTCGAAGCGGTGCCCGAGTACGCGTACCTGACGGGCGAGCAGCGCGCCGAGGCCGAGGAGCTGGGCCGCCGTGCCGCGCGGCTGCGTGCCGAGGTGCTGGGCCACGACGGCCTGATCGACCGGGACGCGGTCTGGGCGCTCAAGCGCCGCGCCCTGGAGCTGCTGCACGAGGTGCCGCGCGGCGCGGGCCGCCAGGCCGCGTACGACGCCTATCAGAGGCGGGAGGGCGAGTGGCTGGAGCGGTACGCCCTCTGGAACGCCCTCGCCGAGGCGCACGGGGCCGACTGGCACGCCTGGCCGAAGGGGCTGCGCCACCCGGGGAGCCCGCATGTCACCTTCGCCGCCGAGGAGCACGGGGAGGCGGTCGAGTTCCACCGCTGGCTCGCCTGGCAGCTGGACCAGCAGCTCGCCCACACCCAGCAGGCGGCCCGCACGGCCGGCATGCCGGTCGGCCTGATCCACGACCTCGCGGTCGGCGCGCACCCGGACGGCGCCGACGCCTGGGCGCTCCAGGACGTCCTCGCCACCGGCATCTCGGTCGGCGCCCCGCCGGACGCCTTCAACGCCCACGGCCAGGACTGGGGCCTGCCGCCCTGGCGCCCGGACGCGCTCGCCGCGGCCGGCTACGCGCCGTACGCGGAGCTGCTGCGGTCCGCCGCCCGGCACGCGGGGGCGATCAGGATCGACCACGTGATGGGCCTGTTCCGGCTCTGGTGGGTGCCGGACGGCCACACGCCGACCGAGGGCGCGTACGTCCGCTACGACGCGGAGGCGATGCTCGGAGTGCTGGCCCTGGAGGCGCACCGGGCGGGGACGGCGGTGATCGGCGAGGACCTGGGCACGGTGGAGCCGGGTGTCCGGGAGGAGCTGGCGGCGCGCGGCATCCTCGGTACGTCCGTGCTCTGGTTCGAGCGGGACTGGCAGGCCAAGGGCGAGATCCTCGCGCCGGAGCGGTGGCGGCCGGGCAGTCTGGCCACGCTGACCACCCATGACCTGCCGAGTACGGCGGCCCGGATCTCCGGCGAGCACGTCGAGTTGCGGCACCGGCTCGGTCTGCTGGCCCGGACGCTCGGAGAGGAGCAGGCGGAGGCGGCGGCCGAGCTGGCCGACTGGCGGGCCGAGCTGGCCCGGCTGGGCCTGTTGGCCGAGGGCGAGCCGCTCTGCGCGCAGGCGCTGTACCGGTTCCTGAGGGCCACCCCGGCCGAGCTGGTGGGCGTCTGGCTGCCGGACCTGGTGGGCGATCCGCGCCCGCAGAACCTGCCCGGTACGTGGGACCAGTACCCGAACTGGCGGCTGCCGGTCGCCGATGGCGCCGGGGACCCGGTGACGCTGGACGCGATCGCCGCGAATCCGGCCGCCGCCGCCCTCGCCGAGGTGCTGGCGGCGGAGCCCGAAAGGCCGACCCCGCCGAGCGCGGCGACGTAAGCGGCGGGTAAGTTGGGCAACGTGGACAAGAGGAACGCTTTGCGAGCCGGCGCGGTCACCGCAACGGTCACGCTGATGATGCTGCTGTCGTCGCCCGCCATGGCCTACAGCCGGGACGACGGCGACGACCCGGGTAGCGGTCTGACCGTCGCCCAGACCCTCGGCCTGTACGTTTTCATCCCGATCGCGTCGTTCGTGATCATCGCGGCCCTGGCCGCGCTGCCGTACGGCGACAAGGGCAAGAAGAAGTAGCCGAGGGCTTCCACACACCAGCCCTGAACAACGCCCGAGGGGGCGCCGGACACCACGTCCGGCGCCCCCTCGGGCGTTTCCCGCAGAAGGCCGCAGAGGCCCGGAGAGCCCAACAGGCCCGCACAGGCCGTCAGGGGCCCGCGGAGACTGCGTCCGCCGGGGGCCGCGGGAGATCCCGCGGGCCCCGGCCGGACGTCAGTGCCCCAGCTCCCGGGCGCCCGCCGCGCGGTCGGCCACCTGGGCCTTCAGCGCGCGCTCGATCCCGGCCCGCGCCTCGATGACCTGCCGCCGCAGCGCCGGCGCCGGCTCGGCCGAGGCCAGCCAGGCGTCGGTGGCGTCCAGCGTGGCCTGCTCGACCTGGACCGCCGGGTACAGGCCGACGATGATCTGCTGCGAGATCTCGTGGCTGCGGGTCTCCCAGATGCCCTTGACCGCCGCGAAGTACTTCGCGGTGAACGGCGCCAGCAGCTCACGCTGGTCGGCCTGCTGGAAGCCGGCGATCACGGCCTCCTGGACGTAGTTGGTGAGCTTGTCCGACTCCACCACGGAGGCCCAGGCCTCCGCCTTGGCCTCGGCGGTCGGCCGGGCGGCGCGGCAGGTGGCGGCGTGCTCCTGGCCGGCCGCGGTGTTGTCGCGCTCCAGCTCGGCCGCGACGGCGGCCTCGTCGGCGCGGCCGGTGGCGGAGAGCCGGCCGAGCAGCGTCCAGCGCAGCTCGGTGTCGACGGCCAGGCCCTTCAGCTCGACCGAGCCGTCCAGCAGGCCGGCGATCAGGCCGAGCTGACCGTCGGTGCGGGCGACCGAGGCCAGCGCGCGGGCCCAGGCCAGCTGGTGGTCGCTGCCGGGCTCGGCGGCGCGCAGCTGTGCCTCGGCGGCCTCGGCCCAGCGGGCCAGGCCCTGCTCGCGCCAGGCCGGGTCGGCGTAGGCGTCGAGGGCGAGCTTGACCTGGCGGTGCACCGACTGGACGACGCCGATGTCGGACTCCCGGCCGAGGCCGGAGACGGCGAGCGCCAGGTAGTCGCGGGCGGCGAGCTCGCCGTCGCGGGTCATGTCCCAGGCGGAGGCCCAGCAGAGGGCGCGCGGCAGCGAGTCGGTGAAGCCGCCGAGGTGCTCGGTGACGACCGCCAGCGAGTCCTCGTCCAGACGGACCTTGGCGTACGAGAGGTCGTCGTCGTTGAGCAGGATGACGGCCGGGCGGTGCCGGCCGACCAGCTGCGGGACGTCGGTGCGCGGGCCGTCGACGTCCAGCTCGATCCGGTCGGTGCGGACCAGCGTGCCGTCGGTCAGCTCGTACAGGCCGATGGCGATCCGGTGCGGGCGGAGCACCGCCTCGCCCTTGGCGCCGGCCGGCAGCGCGGGGGCCTCCTGCAGGACGGCGAAGGACTCGATCTCGCCGTCGGTGTTGAGGGTGAGCGCGGGGCGCAGCACGTTGATGCCGGCCGTCTCCAGCCAGGCCTTGGACCAGGCCTTGAGGTCGCGTCCGCTGGCCTTCTCCAGGGCGCCGAGCAGGTCGCTCAGACGGGTGTTGCCCCAGGCGTGCTGCTTGAAGTAGGCCCGCACGCCCTGGAAGAAGGCGTCCTGGCCGACGTACGCCACCAGCTGCTTGAGCACCGAGGCGCCCTTGGCGTAGGTGATGCCGTCGAAGTTGACCTGGACGTCCTCCAGGTCGTTGATCTCGGCCATGATCGGGTGGGTGGACGGCAGTTGGTCCTGCCGGTACGCCCAGGTCTTCATCTGGTTGGCGAAGGTGGTCCAGGAGTGCGGCCACTGCGAGTTGGGCGCCTCGGCCTGGCAGACGGCCTCGGCGAAGGTGGCGAACGACTCGTTCAGCCAGAGGTCGTTCCACCACTCCATGGTGACGAGGTCGCCGAACCACATGTGGGCGAGCTCGTGCAGGATGGTCGCGGCCCGCGACTCGTACGCGGCGTCGGTCACCTTGGAGCGGAACACGTACTGGTCGCGCAGGGTGACGGCGCCCGCGTTCTCCATCGCGCCGGCGTTGAACTCCGGGACGAACAGCTGGTCGTACTTGGCGAAGGGGTACGGGTAGTCGAACTTCTCCTGGAAGTAGTCGAAACCCTGCTTGGTGACCGCGAAGATCGCCTCCGGGTCCAGGAACTCGCGCAGCGAGGGGCGGCAGTAGACGCCCAGCGGCACCTTCTGGTCGCCGTTCTCGTAGGCGTCGAAGACACCGACGTACGGGCCGGCGACGAGCGCGGTGATGTAGCTGGAGATCCGGCCGGTCGGCTCGAACTTCCAGACCCGGGTGTCCCCTTCGCCCTCCGGCGTCGGGGTGGGGGAGTTGGAGACGACGACCCAGCCGGTGGGGGCGGTCACGGTGAAGGTGAACGCGGCCTTGAGGTCGGGCTGTTCGAAGGCGGCGAAGACCCGGCGGGCGTCCGGCACCTCGAACTGGGTGTACAGGTACGTCTCGCCGTCGACCGGGTCGACGAACCGGTGCAGACCCTCGCCGGTGTTGGTGTAGGCGCAGTTGGCGACGACCCGCAGCTCGTTGTCGGCGGCCAGGTTCGGCAGCGCGATCCGGCTGTCGGCGAAGTTGGCGTTGTCGAGCCGCTCGCCGTTGAGCGTGATCTCCTCGACGCTCGGGGCGACCAGGTCGATGAAGGTGGCCGCGCCGGGGGTACGGGCGGTGAACCGGACCACCGTGGTGGACCGGAAGGTGCCTCCCTCGCGGGCCGAGCCGAGGTCGAGCTCGATGTCGTACGCGTCCACGTGCAGGAGGTCGGCCCGGGTGCGGGCCTCCTCACGCGTCAGGTTGGTGCCGGGCACTCGCAGGACTCCTTCGTCAGGCTTGATGCTTCGCATCCTCCCATGTCCGGTCGTCGGCGCCGGGGGAAATACCCGGGGGAAAAGCCGCCGGGCGGGGCAGGCGCGGGCCGACCGGCCCACTCCCGCCCCGCCCGGTCCTGCCGACGGGTGGTCGGCCCCTCAGGGCCGGCGCGTCACTTCTTGACGTACTTGATCACCGGGCTGTCCGAGCCGGAGCTGCGGGAGAAGCCGAACAGCGAGCCGTCGGACTGCACCACGTACTCGGTGGAGCTGGCGTAGAGGCTGTCGGCGGCCTTGTTCTGGGTGAGGTTGCCGAGCTCGCTCACCGAGCCGTCGGTCGGCGAGAGCGTCACCAGCTTGGAGTCCTTGTTGTAGCCCATGTCCAGCACGGCGCGGACCTTGCCGTCCTTGTCGATGCCCGAGACCAGCCGGATGCCGTCGCTGGCACTGCCGGTGGACGACCAGAGCCGCTTGCCGGTGGTCAGGTCGTAGGCGTTGATGGCCGGCTTGCTCGGGTTGGTCTGGACGTACAGCGTGGTCCCGCTCACCACGCTCTGGGTGAACGCGTCGGCCTGGCCGGAGAGCCGCAGGCTGTCGGCGCCGGCCTCCTTGACCGACATCGGGTTCATCGGCTTGTTGCTCTTGTCGAACGGCAGGATGTAGTCGCCGTTCGGGCCGCTGGTGACCAGCAGCACCAGCGGCTGGTCCGAGACGACCTTGTCGACCCGCTCGATGCTGCCGCTCAGCGGGATCGGCGCGCTGCTGGTGGTCTTGCCGGTGTCCGTGTCGACCAGCACCAGCTGGGACTTGGTGGTGGTGTTGAGGCCGTAGCAGCGGTCGCTGACCGCGATCTGGCTGCCGGCCGCCTTGCCGTAGACGCTGCAGTCCTTCTCACGCGGCTGGAACTGCCAGGCCGGCGAGCCGTCACTGATGTTCACCGCGCCGACCATGTTGCCGCCGATGCCGATGACCTTCTCGGTGACGCTCAGGGTGGGCGAGGACATCCGGTCCTGGCTGACCTTGGCCGTCCAGAGCAGCTTGCCGGTGCTGACGTCGACCGCGCCGACGGTGGAGCAGTCGCTGTCACCGGTGTTGAGCGCGATCGCGGCGATGTGCTTGGAGTTCACCCCGTACGAGGCGGCGCAGAACTCCTTGCTGCCGGCCGGCGGGGCGATCGTCCACAGCTCCTTGCCGTCGGCCGAGTTGAGGCCGCGGATGCCGTAGCTGTCGGCGCGCACGATGGTCTTGTCGGCGCCCCAGATGCCGAGCATCTGCGAGCCGCTGGTCGCGTTGGCCGGCTTGGCGGCGGCCCAGGCGAGGTTGTAGGCGCCGGCCTTGACGGGGCCCGGTCCGCCCGAGCTGCTCGTGGTGGGGTCGGTGGTGTTGCCGCCGGCGGTACCGCCGGTGCTGCTGCTGCCGCCCGCGGAGGATGAGGGGTCGTCGGGGTTGCCCTGGAACAGCACGATCAGGCCGGCGACGATGGCGATCGCCAGCACACCGCCGATGATGCCGCCCCAGAGCATCACCGGGTTCCGCTGCTTGGGCGCCGGCGGCACCGGCGCACCCGGGTAGGTGTACCCGGCCTGCTGCTGCGGGAAGCCGTAGCCGGTCCCGCCGCCGTCGGTCGGCGGGGCGGTGTAGCCGTACTGCTGGCCGCTGTTGGGGGCGGCGAACGGGGGCTGGGCAGGGGCCGGGTCGTACGGGCCGACCGGCGCGCCGGGCGGGGGCGGCGGCGTGCCCTGCGCGGGGAAGGCGGCGGCGGTGGGCGCGTAGGCGTAGTCACTGCCCGGCGCCGGCGGCTGGGCCGGGGGCTGCCCCGGCGGCGTGCCGGGCGCGGCCGGTCCGCCCTGCCCGGGGACCGGTGCCCCGTCGAGCTGTGTCATCTGGTCCGCCATGGCGGCCGGGTCGGGCGCGCCGCCGGGCGTGCGCCCGAGCGAGACGCCCCGGTTGTCCTGCGGACCGCTGCCGGTCGTGTCGCCTGCCCCCGGCGTAGGGTGATCCCCTGCCATCTGATGCCCCGTCATGTCTGGAAGCGTCCCCCGGCCGGGTCACGTCCGAGGCCGGTGGGACGGGTGAGATTGGGCACCATCGTACGGGTGGCCCGTTTTGGCCCGACCTCAGGAGCCCCGAACCCCGCGCGCCGCGCCCCTGAGCTGCCCGGCCTTCCCAGCGGCCACGCCCGCCCCTCGCCCCGGCGTGTCGAAGCCCCCACCTCACCGGCACGGACACTCCGCCACCCCCTCACCTCACCTCCTCTCCACGCGTGCCCCTCCACCCGCCTCTCGCGGCGCCGGTGACGCCTCCGCGTCGCCCGTCGCCGCACCCTCGTGCCGCCGTCGGCCGTGCCCCCCGGACGCCCTTGCGCCGCCTCGCCGTCACCCGCCGTTCCATCCGCGTCGCCCGTTGCCGCACCCTCGTGCCGCCGTCGGCCGTGCTCCCCGGACGCCCTTGCGCCGCCTCGCCGTCACCCGCCGTTCCATCCGCGTCGCCCGTCGCCGCACCCTCGACCCCCTTCAGGGCCTACGCTTCAGGAGTTGAAGGGAGCGCCCGGCGGAGGGGTTCCCTCGCCCTTGGGAGGGTGGATCATGTCGACGGACACACCGGGCTCGCAGTCCTCACTGCACCGGGCGAACCTGGAGCGCGTGCTCCGGGCGGTACGGATGGCCGGCTCGCTGACCCAGGCCGAGATCGCCCGCGGCACGGGGCTCTCCGCGGCCACCGTGTCCAACATCGTCCGGGAGCTCAAGGAGAGCGGCACCGTCGTGGTCGCCGACACCTCCTCCGGCGGCCGCCGCGCCCGCAGCGTCTCGCTCAGCGGCGACGCCGGCATCGTGGTGGGCATCGACTTCGGTCACACCCACCTCCGGGTCGCCGTCGGCAACCTCGCGCACCGGGTGCTCGCGGAGGAGAGCGCCCCGATCGACGTGGACGTCTCCGCCGCCCAGGGCTTCGACCGCGCCGAGGCGCTGGTGGAGCGGCTCCTGGCCGAGGCGGGCTTCCGCCCGGACAAGGTGATCGGGGTGGGGCTCGGGGTCCCCGGCCCGATCGACGTGGAGACCGGCGCGCTCGGCTCCACCGCGATCCTGCCGGGCTGGACGGGCATCGCCCCCGGCCGCGAGCTGGCCGAGCGCCTGGGCATGCCGGTGCACGTGGACAACGACGCCAACCTGGGCGCGCTCGGCGAGCTGGTCTGGGGCGCGGGCCGCGGCCTGAGCGACCTCGCCTACATCAAGGTGGCCAGCGGTGTCGGCGCCGGCCTGGTGGTCAACGGCCAGATCTACCGCGGCCCGGGCGGCACCGCCGGTGAGATCGGGCACATCACCCTGGACGAGGCCGGCCCGGTCTGCCGCTGCGGCAACCGCGGCTGTCTGGAGACCTTCGTCGGCTCCCGCTACCTGCTGGGCCTGCTCTCCACCACCCTCGGCCCGGACCTCTCGCTGCCCCGGGTGGTCGAGCTGGCGCACCAGGGCGATCTGGGCTGCCGGCGGGTGATCGCCGACGCGGGCCGGCAGATCGGTACCGGCGTCGCCACCCTCTGCAACCTGCTCAATCCCCGCCGGGTGATCCTCGGCGGCGACCTCGCCGACGCCGGCGAGCTGGTGCTGGCCCCGATCCGGGATTCGGTGGCCCGCTACGCCATCCCGAGCGCGGCCCGGCAGCTGTCGGTGGTCCCGGGCACCCTGGGCGGCCGGGCCGAGGTGCTGGGTGCGCTGGCGCTGGTGATGAGTGAGATGGACGACTCCGGGACGCTCGGCAGATCCGTACAGGCGTCCGTCGCCCGACCGTGAGTGCCCGCCACGGGACCCTCCGTGGCGGTCGGCGCGCCCCGGGCGGCCGTTGCGGGCCCGTGGTGGCGGGCACCCCGCTCGGCGTCCGGTAGGCGGACATTAGACTCGACCGGTCGGCACCGACCGAGTTCGTCGGACCGCGCCGGCACACCGGGCAGCGACGCCCGTCGGACCGCCCGCGGTCCGCGACTTTGAACGAGGAGGAACGGGTGGCCCTGCTGACCCGCATTCGGGGACCGCGCGATCTCGACCGGCTCACGCCCGGACAGCTGGCCACCCTGGCCCAGGAGATCCGGACCTTCCTGGTGACGGAGGTCTCCAAGACGGGCGGCCACCTCGGCCCGAACCTCGGCGTCGTGGAGCTGACCGTCGCGCTGCACCGGGTCTTCGACTCGCCGCGCGACCGCATCCTCTTCGACACCGGCCACCAGAGCTACGTCCACAAGCTGCTCACCGGCCGCCAGGACTTCTCCCGGCTGAAGATGAGCGGCGGCCTGTCCGGCTACCCGTCCCGCGCCGAGTCCGAGCACGACGTGATCGAGAACTCGCACGCCTCCACCGTCATCTCCTACGCCGACGGCCTGGCCAAGGCCAACAAGGTCCAGGGCAAGACGGACCCGGTCGTCGCCGTCATCGGCGACGGCGCGCTCACCGGCGGCATGGCCTGGGAGGCGCTCAACAACCTCGCCGACGCCAAGGACCTGCCGGTCGTCATCGTCGTCAACGACAACGAGCGCTCCTACTCGCCGACCATCGGCGGCCTCGCCAACCACCTCGCGACGCTGCGCACCACCCAGGGCTACGAGCGCTTCCTCTCCTGGGGCAAGGACGCCCTGCAGCGCACCCCGGTGGTCGGCCAGCAGCTGTTCGACACGCTGCACGGCGCCAAGAAGGGCCTGAAGGACTTCATCGCCCCGCAGGGCATGTTCGAGGACCTCGGCCTCAAGTACATCGGCCCGATCGACGGCCACGACCTCACCGCCCTGGAGTCGGCGCTCACCAAGGCGCGCGGCTTCGGCGGCCCGGTGATCGTGCACTGCCTCACCGAGAAGGGCCGCGGCTACCACGCCGCCGAGAACAACGACGAGGACCGCTTCCACGCGGTCGGCGTGATCCACCCGGACACCGGTCTGCCGGTCAAGAGCTCGGGCAAGGACTGGACCTCGGTCTTCGGCGAGGAGATGGTCGCGCTCGGCCACGAGCGCGAGGACATCGTCGCCATCACCGCCGCGATGCTCCACCCGGTGGGCCTGGCCCCGTTCGCGAAGGCCTTCCCGGACCGGATCTTCGACGTCGGCATCGCCGAGCAGCACGCCGTCACCAGCGCGGCCGGCCTGGCCACCAACGGCCTGCACCCGGTCTTCGCGGTCTACGCGACCTTCCTCAACCGCGCCTTCGACCAGGTCCTGATGGACGTCGCCCTGCACAAGCTGGGCGTCACCTTCGTGCTGGACCGGGCCGGTGTCACCGGCACCGACGGCGCCTCGCACAACGGCATGTGGGACATGTCGATCCTCCAGGTCGTCCCCGGCCTGCGGCTGGCCGCGCCCCGCGACGCCGACCAGGTCCGTGCCCAGCTGCGTGAGGCCGTCGAGGTCGAGGACGCCCCGACGGTGGTCCGCTACTCCAAGGGCACGGTCGGCCCGGCCGTCGCCGCGGTGGGCCGGGTCGGCGGCATGGACGTGCTGCGCGAGGCCCCGGAGGGCTCCGGGCCGGCCGACGGCCGCCGCGCCGACGTGCTGATCGTCTCGGTCGGCGCGATGGCCCCCACCAGCCTGGAGGTGGCCGACCTGCTGGCCGCCCAGGGCATCACCGCCACCGTGGTGGACCCGCGCTGGGTCAAGCCGGTGGACGCGGCCCTGCCGGGTCTGGCCGCCGAGCACCGGGCGGTCGTCACGATCGAGGACAACGGCCGGGTCGGCGGCGTCGGCGCCGCGATCGCGCAGGCGCTGCGCGACGCCGAGGTGGACGTCCCGCTGCGTGACTTCGGCATCCCGCAGGAGTTCCTGGACCACGCCTCCCGGGCCGAGATCCTCGCCGAGATCGGCCTCAACGCGCCGGACATCGCCCGCCAGGTGACGGCGCTGGTCTCCCGGCTCGCCAAGCTGGACGTGGCCACCGTCGAGGCCTGAGCCCCGGCCCCGGCACCTCGGCCCGCCCCCGCGGCGTCCGTTTGCGACAACTTCGCAACAGTCCGCCCGGGGGCATGCCGATAATCGCACCGAAAGGCGGGGACGGGGGTGCCCCCGCCGGTCCCCCCCCGCAGGGTGTCCTCCCTGCCGACCCCCCCCCCCCCCCACCTCTCCGGGCTAGCCGAACGACCGCCCGACCGCA
>NZ_JBVJCO010000032.1:104054-110766 GCF_055588525.1 Kitasatospora sp. NPDC041988 | reverse complement strand
GAAGCCCCCCCGACTCGTTGGGAGGAGGGGGGGCCACCCCACGGCCGTCCCCCCCCCCCCCCCCCGTCCGCCGTTCCCGTGCCGCGCCCCGGGGCCGGTGGCCGAGCCCGATCTCCGCCCGCCGCCGGTGGCGGGGGAAAGGGCGGCGAGGCGACGGGCCGGGCCTTCGTGATGCCCGGGCCCGGCCATCCCCGGGAGGGCCGCGCCGATCGGCTCGACGAGCCGCCCGTCATGGGTGCGGCCCGCGCCGGGGAGGGGCGCGGCCTGCCCGGGCGACCGCCCCGAGGCCGGATCGAAGCCTGACCGCACGCCAGTTGTTAGCGCTAACATGTTTGCGCATGATGGGCATGAGACAGTGGCGCCGCCACGCCGCCACGCCGCCACGCCGCCACGCCGCCACGCCGCCGCGCCGCCACGCCGCCACGCCGCCACGCCGCCACGCCGCCACGCCGCCGCGCCGCCACGAGGCGGCCGGTCGGACCGTGGCACCGGAGGGGCTGTACGTGGGAGCTGAAGCGGTCGGTACCGAGGTGCGGCAGCCGGTGATGGCGGACGTCGCGAAACTGGCCGGCGTCTCCCACCAGACGGTGTCCCGGGTGCTCAACGGCGCCCCGCACGTGCGGCCCGGGACCCGCGAAAGGGTGCTCGCTGCGATCCGCGAACTCGACTACCGGCCCAACTCGGCGGCCCGCGCCCTGGTCACCCGCCGCTCGCGGACCCTGGGCGTGGTCACCTTCGACTCCACGCTGTACGGGCCCGCGTCGATGCTGGACGGCATCGAGCGCGCCGCCCGCACCGCCGACTACTTCGTCAGCGTCGCCAGCCTGCGCTCGTTGGACGGCCGATCCGTGCAGGAGGCCGTGGACAGGCTGCGCGACCAGGGCGTGGAAGGCGTCGTGGTGATCGCCCCGCAGGTCTCCGCGGTCGGCGCCCTCGCGAAGCTCTCCAGTTCGGTGCCGGTGGTCGCGGTCGGATCCGGTAGCCGGTCCCGGCTGCCGATGATGTCGTTCGACAACCGGGCCGGTGCCGAGGCCGCCACCCGTTACCTGCTCGACCTCGGCCACCGGACCGTGCACCACCTCTCGGGCGCCGCGGGCTGGATGGAGAGCCGCGACCGCCAGGACGGCTGGCGGCGGACCCTGGAGGCCGGCGGCGCCCGCGTGCCGCCGGTCGAGACCGGCGACTGGACCTCCCGCTCCGGGTGCGAGGCGGGCCGCCGGATCGCCCACGACCCGGAGGTCACGGCCGTCTTCTGCGCCAGCGACCACATGGCGCTCGGCCTGGTCCGCGCCCTGTACGAGGCGGGCCGCGCCATGCCGGGAGAGATCAGCGTGATCGGCTTCGACGACATCCCGGAGGCCGCGTACTTGACCCCGCCGCTCACCACCGTTCGCCAGGACTTCGGCGAACTCGGCCGCCACGCCCTCGAACTCCTCCTCAAGGAACTCGACGGCGTCGCCCACGACCACAACCACGTGCAGATCTCCCCGGAGATGGTCCTGCGCCGCAGCGCCAGCCCCGCCCGCCGCGTCTGACCCCTGCCGCCCGTGGCCGTCGGGGCGGCCGATCGGGGCGCTCGGTCCCGTCCGACGGGTGGGCGTCCGCGGATCCGGGGGCGGTGTCCGCGAAGGGCCCGCCTCGGCGAGCGCGGGGAGCCCGTGCGGGCACGGGGCGCTTCGCGTCCGAAGGCCGGGGCCGGTCAGGCTTGTACGTTGCCCTGCCGAGGGGGCGAGGGGGTGCGGTCGGACCGGTCCCGGCCGGTGGGAACCCTCTTCGGCGAATGATCAACTCCTGAGTCTGTGGCGGAGTTGACGGGCGATCGGGTTGCTGCGGACGGCCTGGTCAAGATTGGGTAACGGGGCTCGGGGGCCTTGCCGGTTCTGATTGTGAGCGTTAACAATCTGTCTCGAGCGAAACGGCGCCGATACCTCCCGTTCATGTGAGCCGGTGCTGTTCGCGCGATCGACGATCCCGAGAGGAAGTCCCACCATGTCCAAGAGAGCTGCGGCGGCCCTGGTCGCCGGTGCGATGGTCACCGTCCTCACCGCGTGTGGTTCCGGCGGTGGCGGGGGCTCGGCCGACAAGGGAGCCGGCCACAAGCTCGTCGTGGGCTTCTCGCAGGTCGGCGCGGAGAGTGGCTGGCGCACCGCGAACACCAAGTCGATCCAGGAGTCCGCGAAGAAGGCCGGCATCGAGCTGAAGTTCTCCGATGCGCAGCAGAAGCAGGAGAACCAGATCAAGGCGATCCGCTCGTTCATCCAGCAGAAGGTCGACGTGATTGCCTTCTCGCCGGTGGTGGAGTCGGGTTGGGACACCGTGCTGAAGGAGGCGAAGGACGCCAAGATCCCGGTGATCCTCACCGACCGCGCGGTGGACTCCAAGGACGACTCGCTCTACGTCTCCTTCCTCGGCTCGGACTTCGTCGAGGAGGGCAAGAAGGCCGGCGACTGGCTGGTGAAGGAGTACCAGGGCAAGTCCGACGAGGTGAACATCGTCGAACTGCAGGGCACCACCGGTTCGGCGCCGGCCAACGACCGCAAGGCGGGCTTCGGTGACGTGATCAAGGCGGACGCGAAGTTCAAGGTGGTGGCCTCGCAGACCGGCGACTTCACCCGCGCGAAGGGCAAGGAGGTCATGCAGGCTTTCCTGAAGGCCCAGCCGAAGATCGACGTGCTGTACGCGCACAACGACGACATGGCGCTGGGGGCCATCCAGGCGATCGAGGAGGCCGGCAAGAAGCCGGGCACCGACATCAGGGTCATCTCGGTGGATGGGGTCAAGGACGCCTTCACGGCGATGACCCAGGGCAAGATCAACGTCGATGTGGAGTGCAACCCGATCCTCGGCGACCAGCTGATGGACCTGGTGAAGAAGGTCAAGGCCGGCGAGCAGGTGCCGAAGCGGATCAAGACGCAGGAGGGTGTCTTCACCCAGGACCAGGCCGCTGCCGCGCTGCCGACCCGCCAGTACTGAACGGGCCCGCCCGCCCGGGGAGTGATCGGCGGATCACTCCCCGGGCGGACAGGGTCGCACGAGGAGAGGAGAACCGGGGTGCGTCAGCAACCGGTCCTGGAAGTGCGGGGGATCCGCAAGGAGTTCCCCGGGGTGGTGGCGCTGGACGGGGTCGACTTCCGGCTCTTCCCAGGCGAGGTGCACGCCCTGATGGGGGAGAACGGCGCCGGCAAGTCCACGCTGATCAAGGTGCTGACCGGGGTGCACCCGGCGGACGGCGGCGAGGTGGTGCTGGCCGGAGAGCGGGTTCGGATCGCCGGTCCGCTGCAGGCCCAGGAGGTGGGCATCAGCACCGTCTACCAGGAGGTGAACCTCTGCCCGAACCTGTCGGTGGCGGAGAACATCTTCATCGGTCGCGAACCGCGCCGCCTCGGCCTGATCGACTGGGCCGAGATGCGCCGCAGGGCCGCCGAACTGGTCCGGACGATGGAGCTGGACGTCGACGTCAGTGCGCCGCTGGACAGCTACTCCATCGCCGTCCAGCAACTGGTCGCCATCGTCCGCGCGGCGGACGTCTCGGCCAAGGTGCTGATCCTGGACGAGCCGACCTCCAGCCTGGACCGTGAAGAGGTCAGCCAACTCTTCACCGTGATGCGGCGGTTGCGCGACCAGGGCGTCGCCATCCTGTTCGTCTCGCACTTCCTCGACCAGATCTACGAGATCTGCGACCGGATGACGGTGCTGCGCAACGGACGGCTCGAGGGCGAGTACCTGACCAGCGAGCTCAACCAGGTCGAACTGGTCTCGCGGATGATCGGGGCGGAGCTCGCCGGGCTCGACCGACTCGCCGGCGGCCACCGGCGCGAGCGCTCCGCTCCGGCCACCGGCCGACCTTTCCTGGAGGCCGAGGGCCTGGCCCGGCAGGGCGCCGTCGCCCCGTACGACCTCGCCATCAGTCCCGGTGAAGTGATCGGCCTGGCGGGCCTGTTGGGATCCGGCCGGACCGAGGCCGCCAGGCTGCTGTTCGGCGCCGACCACAAGGACGGCGGCACCGTGCGGATCGACGGCACCGAGACCGACCTGCGCAGCCCGCGCGACGCGATCGCGCACGGCATCGCGTTCTGCTCGGAGAACCGCAAGACCGAGGGCCTGGTCGGCGAGCTGACCGTCCGGGAGAACATCGTGCTGGCGATGCAGGCGGCCCGCGGCTGGGCCCGTCCGCTGTCGCGCACCGTGCAGGACGCGCTGGCGCTGCGCTGGATCCGTGCCCTGGACATCCGCCCGGGCGATCCGGAGGCGCTGGTCCGCAACCTCAGCGGCGGAAACCAGCAGAAGGTGCTGCTGGCCCGCTGGCTGATCACCGACCCCAAGCTGCTGATCCTGGACGAGCCCACCCGCGGCATCGACATCGGCGCCAAGGCCGAGATCCAGAAGCTGGTCGCGAACCTCGCCGAGGAGGGCATGGCGGTGCTGTTCATCTCCGCCGAGCTGGAGGAGGTGCTGCGGCTCAGCCACCGCGTCGGGGTACTGCGCGACCGCCGGATGGTCGCCCAACTGCGCAACGACGACGCCCTCACCCCGGAGCGCGTCCTGGCCACCATCGCGAGTGGAGCGGAACAATGACCACGGCCTCGACCACCGGGAGGGGCAAGGCGGTGACCCGGTACCGGCTGTTCTGGCCGGCCGTGGTGCTGGCCGTGCTCCTGCTCGCCAACCTCGCCTTCACCCCGGACTTCTTCGCCGTCCACCTCAAGGACGGCCACCTGTACGGCAGCACGGTCGACATCCTGCACTTCGGCGCTCCGCTGATCCTGGTGTCGCTCGGCATGACCCTGGTGATCGCCACAGGCGGGATCGACCTCTCGGTCGGTTCCACCGTCGCCATCGCCGGCGCGCTGGCCTGCCTGCACATCAGCGAGGCGGCCGACCCGGCGAGTCTCGGCACGGTGCTCGGCGCGATCGGCATCGCGCTCGGTACGGCGGTGCTGCTGGGTGTCGCGAACGGGGTGCTGGTGGCCCGGATCGGGGTACAGCCGATCATCGCCACCCTGATCCTGATGGTCGCCGGCCGCGGCGTCGCCCAGCTGATCACCGACGGTCAGATCATCACGATCACCAGCGAGCCGTACAAGCTCATCGGCGGCGGCTACTGGCTGGGGATGCCGTTCGCGATCCTGCTCAGCGGGCTGGTCGCGCTGCTCACCGCGCTGCTCACCCGCTCCACCGCCCTCGGCCTGCTGCTGGAGTCGGTCGGTGGCAACCCGGTGGCCAGCCGGCTGGTCGGGATCCGGGCGATGCGCCTGGTCGGCCTGGTGTACGTGTTCAGCGCCCTCTGCGCGGCCGTCGCCGGACTGATGGTCTCCTCCAACGTCTCGGCGGCGGACGGCAACAACGCCGGTCTGTGGATCGAGCTCGATGCCATCCTCGCGGTGGTGATCGGCGGGACGTCGCTCAACGGGGGTCGCTTCTCGATCGGCGGCACGGTCCTCGGCGCGCTGATCATCCAGACCCTCTCCACCACGGTCTACACCATCGGCATCCCGCCGGAGACCACGCTGGTCTTCAAGGCGTTCGTCGTGATCACGGTCTGCCTGATCCAGTCGCCGAACTTCCGTGCCAAGGTCGCCCGGCGCGGCGCCGGGCGCCGGAGCACCGGCCGGCCGCGCCCTGCCACCACCACCAACCGGGAGGTCGGCGCGTGAACGCCAACGCCCTGCTGACCAGAGTGCGCGGACAGATCCCGCTGCTGGTCACCTCCGTCCTGCTGGTGTCGATGTTCACCGCCGGGTCGGTGCAGTACGACGGATTCTTCTCCGGGCAGGTGCTGCTCAACCTGCTGATCGACAACGCCTTCCTGCTCGTGGTCGCGGTCGGGATGACCTTCGTCGTGCTGACCGGCGGCATCGACCTGTCGGTCGGCGCGGTGGTGGCCCTGTCCACCATGGTCTCCGCCTGGCTGGTGGAGCGGCAGGGCTGGCCGCCGCTGCTGGTCATCCCGCTGGTGCTGGTGATGGGCACGGCCGGCGGTTGGGTGATGGGGTGGGTGATCCACACCTTCGAGATCCAGCCGTTCATCGTGACACTGGCGGGCATGTTCCTCGCCCGGGGCCTGTGCTACATGATCAGCATCGAGTCGATCTCCATCACGGATCCGTCGTACACCGCGATGGCGCAGACCCGCATCCCGCTCGGGGACCTGTTCGTCTCGCCGAGCGTGGTCATCGCGCTCCTGGTGGTGGCGGCCGGATTCGTCGTGCTGCACTACACCCGGCTCGGCCGGAACGTGTACGCGCTCGGCGGCAGCGAGCAGTCCGCCCTGCTGATGGGCCTGCCGGTGGGACGGACCAAGACCACCGTGTACGCGATCAGCGGCTTCTGTTCGGCGCTCGGCGGTGTGCTGCTCACCTTCTACATGCTCTCCGGCTACGGCCTGCACGCGGTCGGCCTGGAGCTGGACGCGATCGCCGCCGTGGTGATCGGCGGCACCCTGCTCACCGGCGGCTCCGGCTACCTGCTGGGCACCCTGCTGGGCGTGCTGGTGCTGGGCCTGATCCAGACCATCATCAGCTTCCAGGGCACCCTCAGCTCGTGGTGGACCAGGATCGTGATCGGCGGGCTGCTGTTCGTCTTCATCGTCCTGCAGCGTCTGATCACCGCCCGCCGGCGGTAGCGGAGGGGAGGGGGGGGGGGGGGGGGGGGGGGGGGGGGGGGGGGGGGGGGGGGGGGGGGGGGGGGGGGGGGGGGTGGGTGGAGGAGGGGG
>NZ_JBVJCO010000032.1:97453-104044 GCF_055588525.1 Kitasatospora sp. NPDC041988 | reverse complement strand
CTCCCCTCCCCCCCCCCCCCCACCCCCCCCCCCCCCCCCCCCCCCCCCCCCCTCCCCCCCCCCCTCCCCCCCCCCCCCCCCCCCCCGGCCCGTGCCACTGCGTGCGCACCGACGGCCGTCCGGGGCGGCGCGCGCGGCGGGAATTGTCAGACAAGCCCTAGCGAGGCGCGGGCTCCTCGTCGTCGGCGGTCCACCGGGACCGTCCGGCCGGAGCCGCGGGCTGCCGGGCGAGCGCCGAGAGCCGGGTCGTGCGGTGCGCACGACCCGGCTTCCGTGGTCGGCGTCAGCGGGCGCCGAGGAGGTGTTCGAGGGCGAGCTGGTCCAGCTGCTCGAAGGCCATGCCGCGCCGGGCGGCGGTGTCGACGTCGAACTCCTCGAAGGCGGAGCGGTCCGTCAGCAGCGCGGCCAGGCCGTCCTGCGCCGTGGGGAGGGCGAGTTCGGGCAGCCGGGAGGCAGCGAGCGCGGCCTTGACCTCCGGGTCGGCACGGAAGGCGCGGGAGCGCTCCGCCAGCAGCAGGTAGTTGCGCATGCAGCCGGCGGCCGAGGCCCAGACGCCGTCGAAGTCCTCGGTGCGCGGCGGCTTGAAGTCGAAGTGCCGGGGGCCGTCGTAGCCGGCCGACTCCAGCAGGTCGACCAGCCAGAAGGCCTGCCGCAGGTCTCCCGCGCCGAAGCGCAGGTCCTGGTCGTACTTGATGCCGGACTGGCCGTTGAGGTCGATGTGGAACAGCTTGTCGTGCCACAGGGCCTGGGCGATGCCGTGCGGGAAGTTGAGCCCGGCCATCTGCTCGTGCCCGACCTCCGGGTTGAGGCCGACCCGCTCGGGCCGCTCCAGCGCGTTGATGAATGCCAGGGCGTGGCCGACCGTGGGCAGCAGGATGTCGCCGCGCGGCTCGTTGGGCTTGGGCTCGATCGCGAAGCGCAGGTCGTATCCCTGTTGCTCGACGTACTCGCCCAGCAGGTCGAAGGCCTCCTTCAGCCGGTCGAGTGCGGTGCGCACGTCCTTGGCCGCGCCGGACTCGGCGCCCTCGCGCCCGCCCCAGGCGACGTAGACCGAGGCGCCGAGCTCGGCCGCCAGGTCGATGTTGCGGATCGTCTTGCGCAGCGCGTAGCGGCGTACGTCGCGGTCGTTGGCGGTGAAGGCGCCGTCCTTGAAGAGGGGGTGGGTGAAGAGGTTGGTGGTCGCCATCGGGACCTTCAGCCCGGCGGCGTCCAGCGCGGCACGGAAGCGCTTGACGGTCTCCTCACGCGTGGCATCGCCCGCGCCGAAGGGGATCAGGTCGTCGTCGTGGAAGGTGACGCCGTAGGCGCCGAGCTCGGCCAGGCGCTGGACGGTCTCGACGGGGTCGAGGGCGGGGCGGGTCGCGTCGCCGAAGGGGTCGCGCCCCTGCCAGCCGACGGTCCACAGGCCGAAGGTGAACTTGTGCGCGGGGGTGGGGACGAGCGGGTCGCTGGACATGGAGCGGCTCCGGAACAGTGCGGAGGGGTGTTTGTCAGGGCTCTCAACAAATTAGTATGCCGGAAGGTCAGAAGGAACCCCCTTTGGAGGAACGCATGGCTGAGCAACGTGTCGTGATCGGCTTCGACAGCTCGACGCAGTCCACCAAGGCCCTCGCCGTCGACATCGACACCGGCGCGGTGCTGGGCCAGGGCCGCGCCCCGCACCGGGTCAGCACCGGCGCCGGCCGGGAGAGCGATCCCGAGCAGTGGTGGCGGGCGCTCGGCGAGGCCGCGGGCGCGACGGGCTGGGCCGAGCGCGCGGCCGCCGTCTCGGTCGCCGGTCAGCAGCACGGCCTGGTCACCCTGGACGCGGCCGGGGAGCCGGTCCGCCCGGCGCTGCTGTGGAACGACGTCCGGTCCGCCCCCCAGGCCGCCGAGCTGCGGGCCGGGATCGGTGCGGCGGAGATCGCCCGGCGCACCGGCAGCCTGCCGACCGCGGCCTTCACCGCCCCCAAGTGGGCCTGGCTGCGCGCCAACGAGCCCGCTGCGGCCGAACGCGTGGCCGCTGTCCGCCTCCCGCACGACTTCCTGACCGAGCGGCTGACCGGGGAGGCGGTGACCGACCGCGGTGACGCGTCGGGAACCGGCTGGTGGGGGCCGGACGGCTACGACAAGGACGTCCTCGACCGCATCGGCCTCGACGAGGCCCTGCTGCCGCAGGTCCTCGCGCCGGGCGCGCGAGCGGGCGTGGTCCGCCCGGGGACGGCGCTGCGCGAGGGGGCACTGGTGGCCGCCGGAACCGGCGACAACATGGCCGCCGCCCTCGGGCTGGGCTTGCGGCCCGGGCAACCGGTGCTCAGCCTCGGCACCTCCGGGACGGTCTACGCCGTCGGCCGGACCCGGCCGGTGGACCCGAGCGGAACGGTCGCGGGCTTCGCCGACGCCCTCGGCGGCTGGCTGCCGCTCGCCTGCACGCTGAACTGCACCCTCGCCGTCGACCGCTTCGCCGCGCTCCTCGGACGCGGGCGCGAGGAGGTCGAGGACGGTGGCTCCGTGGTGGTGCTGCCCTACCTGGACGGTGAGCGCACACCGGACCTCCCCGGTGCCTCCGGTCTGGTCCACGGGCTGCGCCACGACACCACCCCGGGGCAGATGCTCCAGGCCGCCTACGACGGCGCCGCCCATGCCCTGCTCACTGCCCTGGACGACGTGCTGCGCGCCGGCGGCACGGACCGGGCGGGCGAGGAGCCGCTGCTGCTGATCGGCGGCGGCGCCCGTGGCCGGGCCTGGCAGCAGACCGTGCTGCGCCTCTCGGGCCGGGCGGTCCGGGTGCCCGAGGCGCAGGAGCTGGTCGCGCTGGGTGCCGCCGCCCAGGCCGCCGCGCTGCTCACCGGCGAGGCGGCCGACACCGTCGCACGCCGCTGGCGGACGGCCGAGGGCTGCACGCTGGAGCCCGTGGCGAAGGACGGCGACGCGCTCGAACGGATCAGCGATACCCTGCGTCGGGCCGGAGCGTTGCAGGGCGCCCCGGCCGGGGACCGGTAGGAGGAGCGGCGCGTGACGGCGGTCGGCAGTGCGATCAGGAGCCAGGACAACGGGCCCGCTTCGCTACAGGACATGCGTCGGCGCAACCTCGCGCTCGTCCTCGGCGCGGTCGCCGAGCACAGCCCGCTCTCCCGCGCGGACGTCGCCGGGCGTGTCGGGCTGACCAGGGCGGCCGTCTCCTCCCTGGTCGACGAGCTGATCGGCCGGGGTGCGTTGACCGAGGCGGCGGCCACCGCCAGCGGCCGGGTCGGCCGACCCGGCCGGGCGCTGACCGTCAGTGACCACGGCCCGGCGGGGCTCGGTCTGGAGATCGGCGTCACCCACCTCGGCGCCTGCGTGGCGGACCTGCGTGGCGAGCCGCGGGTGTGGCGCAGGGTGGACCAGGCCAACGCGGGCCGGCCCGCCGGGCAGGTGCTCGCGGAGGCCGCCGCGCTGGCCGCCGAGGCGCAGGCCGAGGCCGAGGCCCTCGGGCTGCGGGTCGAGGGCCGCGTGCTGGCCGTGCCCGGGGTGGTGCCGAACGGACCGGCCGGGCTGGTGGAGCGCGCGCCCAACCTCGGCTGGTGCGGCGTCCGGCTCGCCGACCACTGGCCCGACCCGGCGACCGTGCCCGAGCCGGAGAACGAGGCCAACCTCGGCGCGCTGGCCGAGTTCTGGAACGCCGAACCGGCCGAGACCTTCGTGCACGTCTCGGCCGAAGCCGGCATCGGGGCCGCCCTGGTGATCGAGGGGCGGCTGTTCCGGGGTGCCCGCGGCTTCGCCGGCGAACTCGGCCACATCCCCGTCCACCCGGACGGCCCCGACTGCGTCTGCGGCGCCCGGGGCTGCCTGGAGCAGTACGCGGGCGAGGAGGCCGTGCTGCGCGAGGCCGGTCTCGCGCAGCACGGCGCGGGCGACCCGGTCGCCCTGCTGGCCGAGCGGGCGGGGGCCGGGCACGCGCCCACGCTGGCGGCACTGGACCGCGCGGGGCGGGCCCTGGGTCTCGCCCTCACGTCGGCCGTGGAACTCGTCGATCCGGACGGTCTGGTCCTCGGTGGCGCCTACGCCGAGCTCGCCGACTGGCTGCTGCCGTCCATACGCGCCGAGCTGGCCGCCCGGGTCACCGTGCGCCCCTGGGACCCGGAGGCGCTGCGTCCGTCCGCCCTGGGGCGGCGCGGACCGCTGATGGGCGCGGCGCTGACGACGGTCCGCCGGATCATGGCGGACCCGACCCTGCTGCCCGTCGGCTGACCCGGTGCCGGGCCCCGACTCCCGGCCGCCGGCCCCCGGCCCCCGGGTGAGGGGCGCGGGGGCCGGAGGGCGGGGCGGGCCCTGCGTCAGTCGTGCTCGACCACGACCATCGCGTGCCCGTCCCCGGTGGTGACCCGTACGTGGACGTACTCGCCGTCGTGCTGCCAGGCGAGTTCCTGTCCGGCGGGCTGCAGCCGCACCGAGCGCGGCGCGGTGGCGAGCCGGACGGCGACGGGCACGTCGACCAGCGGGAACGGGTCGTGCACCAGGTCCAGTTCCGGGGTCTCCCGGGACGGGACGAAGCTGACCAGGTGCACGACGGTGCTCGTGGTGGTCCGGACGACCGTGGTCTCCAGGTGGACCGGACCGCCGGCGCGGAGGAGCGGGTCCGGCAGCAGCCGGTCCAGGGCCGCGCCCAACAGCCGGCGGTACGTTTCCAGGCCGTGCTCGTGGAACGCCTCCAGCAGCGGCACGGTCACCGCGGCCACGCCGTCGCCGACGGCGGCGGCCACCTCCTCGCCCGAGTCGGCCGGGGGCGTGTAGGAGTGGCCGCAGAACCGGTCCCAGGAGCGGGGGAAGTAGGGCTCCACCACCCGGGCCAGGACCTCCGCGCCGGGCCGGCCCCGGGCGGCCAGCCGGGAGCCGTAGCTGATCACCGGGAAGTCCTCCGGGACACCGGGGACGCCCTCGCAGGCGAGGAAGTACTCGCCGGCCGGAGCCTGTGCCAGGTCCTCCACCGGGAGGTCGGGGAGCGTCGGTTCGCCGCCGTCCCGCAGCAGCGCGGGCCCGACCAGCAGCACGGCGCCACCGGCCCGCCGGTAGGCCTGCAGGCGCTCCGCGAGGGCGTCGTCGACCTTCGTGGTCTCCGGTACCACGACGGCCCGGTACCCGCTCAGGTCGGCCGTCGGCAGGACGACCTCGAACTGCGCGCGGAGCTGCTGCAGTGCCCGTACGGCGCCGATGTTGGCCGCCCCGGGGTTGTCACCCAGTGCGGGGTCGGTGATCAGGGCGATCTCGCTGACGACCCGGCCGCCGTCGACGAACGGCTCGCACCGCGCGATGTGCCCGTAGGCCGAGCCGATGAGCTCGTACACCGCGGGAGCGGGCACGCCCCGCGGGTGCAGGACGTCTCCCACGCCGCCGGTCAGACCGTGGCTCAGCATCTGGCTGGTCTCGTAGAGCAGCGCAGCTCGGGGCTTGAGGGCGGCGTTGTCCCCCCAGCTCTCGTGGAACCGCCCGGTGTGGCTGAGGACCGGCAGCCCCAACGGGCGGACGAAGCGGCCCACGTACGGCAGGAAGGCGTAGCCCCAGCCGCCGGTGGGCAGCCCCTCGACCTCGACGTGTCGCACGAACTGCCGCTCCTCGGGCAGCCCGGTCTTCGGCCGGCTGTTGAACCAGACGCCCTGGACGGCGTCCGGAGGCAGCGCTTTCTCCACCATCGCGGAGTAGCGGGCCATGTAGCGCTGGGCCACCAGGTTCGCGTACCGGCCCCGGTGGTCGGCGTCGGCCGGGTCCAGCCCCTCGCGGCGCATCCCGTCCACCGCCCAGCGGCTCACGCTCGGCTGGTTCCAGCACATGTCGATGAAGATCCCGTCGACGGGGGCGAACCGCCGCAGCACCTCGTCCAGCTGGTCCGCGAAGTAGTCGGCGTAGGGGCTGGACATGTCGAGGATGTTCCAGGCCGCCTCGAACGCCGAGGTGCTCCAGCGGGCGAGCTTCAGGTCCTCGCCGTGCGCGATCCACTCGGGGTGTTCCCGGGCCGCGTACTCGTCGACCTGGAGCGACAGGTAGATCGGCGCGCGGATGCCGACGGAGTGCAGGGCGTCGACCTGCTCGGCGAGCAGGTCCAGGTCGGGGGCGAGTCCGGGGTGGCGTTCCGGTCGGTCGGTCCCGTGGTAGAGGTGCCCGTGGTGGCATTTGGCGAAGACGGTGACGCTGTCGACGTGCGCGTCCCGGAAGGTCCGCGCGAAGGCCGCCGGGTCGAAGTCCCGGCCCACGTCCGGGATGTCGGGGCCGGTGTGGAAGTCCAGGTGCACGGTGCGGCGAGGGAAGAGGCCGGAGTTGTGAGCGCTCACATTATTGTGGGTCATGGGATGGATTTATAGAAGATACACACGGGAGAGGTCCAGGGTTGCGCGGGGGGAAGTTGCAAAGTCCCTTGTCAGAGCGGTTGATTGAGGGGGTGACTGCCCGTCGCTCGGGCTGGGCGACGGTATCAGGCATGGGATCTCTGCCGCGCTGCTGCCGACGCCGTGGTCGAGGCTGGGATCGGCTGGGCCGCGTCGGTCGGGGTGGGGGGGGCGCGGGGGGGCCCCCCCCCCCCCATCCCACCAATTTGGGGGGTGGGGGGGGCAAAGACCGGTCCCGGAAAGGGGGGGTGTG
>NZ_JBVJCO010000032.1:51449-97443 GCF_055588525.1 Kitasatospora sp. NPDC041988 | reverse complement strand
GGGCCGCCCTGGCCCGCCGTCTGCGCCTGTCGCCCGTCTACCCATCCCCCCCCCCCCCCCCCCCCCCCCCCCCCCCCCCCCCCCCCCCCCCCCCCCGCACCGGTCAACCGGCTGCGGTGGCGGAGGTCGGCACGGCCGGGTCCAGGAAGGGGCGGTCGTAGACCTCCAGCGAGCGGACCGACGCCCAGGCGCCGGTGTCCAGGCCGGTGACGGTCACCCGGACGTAGCGGGTCCGGGCCGTGAAGGTGAAGGTCTGCACCTGCGCGGCGGCGGTGTTTCCGCTCTGGTCGGCGAGGGTCGTCCAGACGGACCCGTCGGTCGACCCGTCGATCCGGAAGCGGTAGGCCTTCCCGGGCAGTTCCCAGGCGATCCGGGCGCCCGTGACCGGGCGCACCGAGCCGAGGTCGACCCGGAGCCAGTGGCCGGTGCTGCCGTCGGCGGCGCACCAGCGGGTGGAGGTGTCCCCGTCCACCGCGTTGGCCGACACGTTGCCGTGCGAGGTCTCCACGCTGTCGGCCGTGGCCGGGCAGCCGCGGGCGATGTCCGTCGGGACCACCGGGCGGTCGAGCACGATCGCCACGATCGTGTCGTCCGGGTAGCGGGTGCGATCGATGCCGGTGACGGTGACGCCGTTCCCGCCGGCCGCGCTGAAGGAGAGCGGGCTCCTGGAGACCACGTCGTAGACCGAGGTCACCTTTGCGTCGCCCAGTGACGGGGTCGTGAAGCTGCCGCCGCCGCCGCTGTATCCGGCCAGCAGGTGCGCGTAGACGGTCCGGTCGGCGAAGGTGAAGCCGTACTGGCCGTCCACCGGGTTCCACGGGCCGCCGCGGGTGCTGTAGAGCGCTTCCCGGTTGGCGCTCATGAACCCGCCGACCTGGCGGAGCACCGCCGCTTGGGAGCTCGGGATCGCACCGGCCGCGTCCGGGCCGACGTTGACGATCACGCACATGTCGCGGACGAAGGCGTTGACGAACACGGCCAGCGCCGCGGAGAGGGAGATGGCGTGGTCGCCGTCGTACCCCCACGTGGTGCCGGAGATGCTGAACGCCTTCTGGACCAGGCGGCCGAAGCGGATGGGCCCGCTCGACACGTAGCCCCCCTCCTCCACCACTGAGCTCCCCGGCGCGGCGGTCGCCGCCCCCGCCGGCCGCCGCTTCGACCTCGCTCGCTACCGCGATCTGTCGCTCGTTCCGGTCCTGTTCGTCCTGGGCGTCATCGGCTTCGTGGTCTCGCCCGCCTTCCTGACCGCCGACAACCTCCTCGGCGTCGGTCAGCAGGGCACCGAGCTGAGCCTGCTGGTCCTCGCCGAGGCGCTCATCCTGATCGCCGGGCGGATGGACCTCTCCCTGGAATCCACCATCGGCGTCGCCCCCGTCATCGCGGTCTGGCTCGTCCTGCCCGACCACGGCGCTGGTCCTCGGTGGCCTGCTCGCGGCATTCGCCGGCATCCTCTACACCAGCCACTACGGCTCGATCTCCGCCGATCAGGGCAACGGCTGGATCTTCCAGGTCTTCGCCGCCACCGTGATCGGAGGTGTCAGCCTCAACGGCGGCCGGGGCACGCTCTTCGGCGCCCTCACCGGCGTCCTCACGCTCCAGCTCGTGGTGAACGTCATGACCCTCGCGGGCGTCCCGCCGCTGTGGAACCAGTTCCTCAACGGCGCGATCATCATCATCGCGCTGATCATCTCGCGCTACGCCTCCGGCGAGAAGCAGGAGTAGTCGACGGGCCGCGGCACGAGCGCGGTCCGCCGGGCGGACGCGTACGGTCCTTCAGCCGTTCGGATGACGTCCGGGATCACGTCGGGCCGAGGCTCTGGGCGCACCAGATCGTCTTGCCGTTGGTGCTGTGCCGGGTGCCCCAGCCCTGGGTGAGCTGGGCGACGAGCATCAGGCCCCGGCCGCCCTCGTCGAAGGTGCGGGCCCGGCGCAGGTGGGGACTGGTGTCGCTGGCGTCGGAGACCTCGCAGATCAGGGAGGTGTCGCGGATCAGTCGCAGCCTGATCGGCGGCGCGCCGTACTTGATGGCGTTGGTGACCAGCTCGCTGACGGCCAGCTCGGTGACGAACGCCTCCTCCTCCAGACCCCAGGCGGCCAGTTGGTCGGCGGCCAGTCGCCTGGCGCGCGCCACCTGCGCCGGGTCGCGCTCGATGTCCCAGGCGGCGACGTGGTCGGGGTCCAGCGCCCGGGTACGGGCGAGCAGCAGGGCAGCGTCGTCGGTGCGATGGTCGGGGAGGAGAGCCTTCATCGCCGTGTCGCAGAGTGCCTCCAGCGAGGTGGCCGGTTCGCTGAGGATCCGGAGCAGGTCGGTGGTCCCCTGCTCGCCGTCGCGCTCCCGGCTCTCGACCAGCCCGTCGGTGTAGAGGGCGAGCAGGCTGCCCGCGGGCAGCTCGATCTCGGTCGCTTCGAACGGCAGCCCGCCGACGCCGAGCGGGGGCCCCGGCTGCGCGAGGACCGGGGTGCCGGTGCCGTCCGGCGAGATGACCAGCGGCAGCGGATGGCCCGCGCTCGCCATGGCGCAGCGGCGGGAGACCGGGTCGTAGACGGCGTACAGACAGGTGGCGCCGGTCTCGCCGGTCGGCTCGAAACCGCCTTCGGGCCGGGGGTCGTCGCGCAGGTGGAGGACCAGGTCGTCCAGGTGGGTGAGCAGTTCGTCCGGCGGCAGGTCAACGTCGGCCAGGGTGCGGACGGCCGTGCGCAGCCGGCCCATGCTGGCGGAGGCGTGCACGCCGTGGCCGACGACGTCGCCGACGACCAGCGCGACCCGTGCGCCGGACAGCGCGATGACGTCGAACCAGTCGCCGCCCACGCCCGCGCCGGCCCCGGCGGGCAGGTAGCCGGAGGCCACGTCGACCGCCCCGTGGCCCGGAAGGCCCTGCGGCAGCAGGCTGCGCTGGAGGGTCAGCGCGGTCGTGTGTTCGCGCGTGTACCGGCGGGCGTTGTCGATGGCGACGGCGGCCTTGGCGGCCAGTTCCTCGGCGAGGATCAGATCGTCGGCGGTGAAGGCCTCGGGCCGGTCGCTGCGGGCGAACGCGACGACGCCGAGCAGGGCGCCGCGCGCCAGCAGCGGCACGGTGATCCGGCCGGTCAGGCCCTGCGCGGCGATGGTCCGGTCGATCACCGGGTTGCCGGGCGGCCAGTGGGCGGGGTCGGCCGCCAGCCCGGGGCCGAAGGCCCATTCGCCGCCCTGGTCGGGTTCGGCGGCGAGCTGGACGATGGACGCGCCGGTGGCCATGCAGCGGGCGGGGACGGAACCGGGGGCGTAGACGACGGGCGCCCCGGCTCCGGAAGGCCAGGTGGGGTGCTCCCGCGAGGTGTGCCGGGCGGCCCGGCCGAGCGTGACGGTTCCACCGGCGGCGACCGCGGCGACCGAGGGCGGCTCCTCTCCGCGCAGCACCTCGTCGAAGAGGTCGACGGTGACGAGGTCGACGAAGCCGGGCACCGAGGTGCCGGCCAGCTCCTCCGCGGTGCTGATCACGTCGAGGGTGCGGCCGATGCCGCTGCTGGCCTCGTTGAGGATGAGCAGGCGCTGGCGGGCCCAGTACTCGGCGCTCATGTCGAAGCCCCAGTTGGCGACCGCGCGGACCCTGCCCTCGGCGTCCCGGACGGGCCACATGCTGGTGGCCCAGGCGTTGGCGTAGGCGCTGCCGAGCGGGCGGAAGATCGTGATGAGACGCGCGGCCTCGCCCGTCCGGGCCACTTCGGAGAGCTTGTTGGTGTACGCGACGCCGTCCAGCTCGGGGAACAGCTCGCGGTACTTCTCGCCGAGCACCTGCTCCTCCGAGTGCGCTATCACCCGGCACGCGGCGGCGTTCACCCACAGGAACCGGAGCTCGGGATCGTAGACACCCAGGGCGAAGGGGCACTGCTCGAAGGCCCGGTCGGCGATCACCGGGCGGCGCCCCCAGCGCTGCACGGTCACCGCGCGGCCCAGCGCCAGGCCGTCGGCACCGCTCAGCGGGTGGGTCGACACCACGGCGTCCACGGTGGAACCGTCCCGGTGGCGCAGGGTGATCAGAGGGGCGGAGTTGCCGTCCCCCGGGAACCCGGGCCGGGGATCGACCAGAAGGTCGGTCACGGGGCGGCCGACGGTCTCGCGCGCCGTCCAGCCCAGCAACAGCAGTGCGCCCTCGCTCCAGCCGCTCACCACGCCGTCCGGGTCGATCACGACGACGGCATTGGGCGCGTCCCGTTCACCAGCCGAATCCACGTGCCAGACCTCCGCCCGGGCAGCCGCGCACACCGGAACGGCATTCCGGTGCCTGCGTTCCAGCCTAGGTCCGGCCCCCGCCGTGCGCGCTTCCGGTCAGGCGGCCGGGAGGCGTCACGCCGCCCTCGCCTGACGGTGCACAGAACAACACGGACCAGGTGGGTGGATCAGCGTGAAACGCACAGGCCGGAGGGTGGCCACCTGGGGGACTGGTGGCGCCGTACGACGGCAGCCATGGGATGAATCAGCGAGTATGAACGGGGCCTCTGCCCATGGCTGGGGTGGAGTTGCCGGAAAATGGTGGTTCTTCGGGACGATGAACTGACGGCCGATTTTATGACATGGGATGTATATACCCTGCAGTAGCTATTGACGTGGGCACGCCTAGTGCCTAGCGTCCTGCGGCAGATCCCAACGGATTCCCACAGGATCCCCCACTCACTCGCAGTGGAGTACCGATGTCCAAACGTGCCTTCACCCTCCTCCTCGCCCTCCTCCTGGGGGCCGTCACACTGCTGGCCGCCGGTGCGCCCGCCCAGGCCGAGTCGGTCACCGTGACCAACGGGACGCAGTTCACCGACACCGCAGGAGCTGTGGTGCACGCCCATGGCGGCGGGGTGATCAAGGTGGGCTCGTACTACTACTGGTTCGGCGAGAACCGCTACGCCGACAACACCTTCCGGGCCGTCTCCGATCACGGGCGTCGGTGGCGGCCCGTACGACAACCTCGTGGCCCGGCATAGCGGCAAGTGCCTCGACGTCAACGAGAACTCCGCCGCCGACGGCGCGATCGCACAGCAGTACACCTGCAACCGGGGCCTCAACCAGCAGTGGCGCCTCCAGGGCGCGGGCGACGGCTACGTCCGCGTCGTCGCCCAGCACAGCGGCAAGTGCCTGGGCGTCGCGGACGCCTCCACCGCCGACGCGGCGTTCGTGAACCAGTACAGCTGCGGCACCGGAACCGACCAGCAGTGGCAGTTCCAGGACCAGGGTGGCGGCTCCTACCGCCTGGCCGCCCGGCACAGCGGCAAGTGCCTGGACGTCGCCAACGTCGCCACCGCCGACGGCGCCCGCCTCATCCAGTGGCCTTGCGGCACGGGTGCCAACCAGCAGTTCCGGCGTTCCGCGGTGTGACGCAGCCTCCGTTGTCGCCGCTGATCGCCGGCGATGCGAGGGATCGGCGGCGACACGGACTCCGAGATGGGCCCACGAGCCGGACCCCCGGTAGCCGGCGCACAGCTCGCCGTCTCCGCGCCGGGACGGCCCGGGCCCGCGAGCTCGCCGCACGCACCGGGGCGATCACGGTCATCGTCTCGCACCGCTTCTCGACCGTCACCGGCGCCGACCTCATCCTGGTGCTCGACCGGGGGCGGCTCGAAGAGACCGGCTCACACCGGGAACTCCTGGCCCGGCGGGGGCGGCACGCCGAGCTCTACGGCATCCAGGCAACGGCCTGCGCCGAATCATGAGCTGCTGCGCTCGGGCCGGCCCCTCCGGTCGAGACATGGGATGTATCGGCAGGAAAGTCAGCCTCCGGGCGTCCGGTGGGCGGCCGGGGAGTGGACAAGTTCCTCTTCACCTGCGGGAGTCGGGAAGGCCTGGATGTCGGATGCCTTCCAAGACATGGGATCACCTGCTACGTTGGCGTCGTGTCCCTGACCGACAAAGCCATCGCCCGCATCCGTCGGATGATCCGGGAGGGCGAGCTGCCACCCGGCTCGAAACTCCCTCCCGAGCAGCAGCTCGCGGCCGAGCTCGGCCTCTCCCGGAACCTGATGCGCGAGGCGGTCAAGGCGCTCGTCGTTGCGCGGGTCCTGGAGATCCGGCGGGGCGACGGCACCTATGTGACCAGCCTCGCGCCCGGTCTGCTGCTGGAAGGGCTCGGCGGCGCGGTCGAACTGCTGCAGGGGGACACCGTCCTGGAGCTCACCGAGGTGCGCAGGCTCTTCGAGCCGGTCGCCACCGCACTGGCCGCCACCCGCATCACCGACGAGGACCTCGCCGAGGTGGAACGCCACCTGGAGGCCATGAGGGACTCCCGGGACGACGTCGAGCTGCTGACCCGGCACGACGCCGACTTCCACCGGGCAGTAGTCCGCGCCACGCGCAACGAGACCCTGGCCACGCTGCTGGAGCACATCTCCGGGCGCACGCTGCGGGCCCGGGTCTGGCGCGGCCTGGCGGACGACGACGCGGCGGAGCGGACCATCGCCGAGCACCAGGCGATCCTGGACGCCCTCGTCGCCCGCGACCCGAACCTCGCCCAGGCCGCCGCCCTGATGCACGTCCACACCACCGAACGCTGGCTGCGCGACCACCTGGCCGAGGGGGAGGAGATCCCCGCCCCGGCACCCGGATCCCGGCCGGACCACACCCACAACTGATCGTCCGTCACCCACCGGCCGAGGAGCGACCACGCGTGAGAGTCGACGCGCACCACCACGTGTGGGACCTGAACCGGCGCCCTGCTCTCCGGGGCCGCGGTGACCGGCACCGACCTGCGCGGGGAGACCGTCACGCCGACCGGGGCCGCACCGCTCCGGGCCGCCGACGCCCGTTACGGCCCGCCGCCCACGATGACGCCGCTGGCGACGGGCTACGGGGTCGGCACCCGGGTCCTGTCCGACCGCCCGAACGTCGTGTCCGTCACCCTGGGCCGCCGCCTGCACGCGTCGGGCGCGGACCTGTCGGGCGCGAGGCCGGCCACCCCCTGCCTGGCCAGCCGGATCCGCTACGGCATCCCCGTCACCGGCCACCGCCTGGCCCGCGTCGACCGCGCCGAGACGGCGGTGTGCGAGGCCCTCAACCGGGCCGGGCTGCGGTCCGAGCAGCTGCGCGTGCGCGACCTCGGGGACACCGTCCGGGGCGAACTCGACGCCGAAGTACTGGCCGAGGCGGCACAGTTGACCGCCCTGACCGACGCCCTGGCCGGGGCCGGCTTCGGTGCGGCACCCGTCGTGATCGACGGCTTCGTCTCCGGCCGGCTCAACCACGAACGGCAGCCCGTCGCCGAGGAGTCCTGAGATGACCACCGAGCCGCCCGGCCACCGGCCACCGCCGCACCGTCGGTACCGCCCCCTGACCCCCTTCTTCCGGCCGCTCCGCCCGGACGCCGGAGCCCGCCGCGCCCACGATCGGAATGACAACGTGCCCACGGACGCAAAGCAGCCCTCCACGGACCCGCTCTGGTACCGGCGCCCCGCCGACGGCTTCCTGGAGGCGCTGCCGCTCGGCAACGGCCGGCTCGGCGCCATGACGTACGGCGGCGTGCCCGCCGAGCGGATCGAGCTCAACGCGGACGCCCTGTGGTCAGGAGGCCCCGGTCCCCGCGACCGGGCGGGCGCCGCCGACCACCTGCCCGCCCTGCGGGAGGCGGTGCTGCGCGACCGGGATCACGCCGGCGCCCACGCGATCGCCGCGGCCCACTTCCTGGGCCCCGACGCCGAGGCGTACCAGCCGCTCGCCACCCTCCTGCTGACCTTCCCGTCCCGCGGCGAGGACGACGTCGCCGACTACCGGCGCGAGCTGGACCTCGACGAGGCCGTGCACACCGTGTCGTTCACGGCGGGAGGAGTCCGGTACTGGCGGGAGAGCTTCGTCTCCGCGCCCGCGGGCCTGCTGGCCGTCCGCCTCAGCGCGGACGTCCCCGGCGCCCTCACCCTCCGGGCGAGCCTCACGACGCCCCATCCGGCCACGGCCCCGGCGGTCGAACCCGGGTCCGGGGCACTGTCGATCCACGGGCGCGCCCCGGCGCAGATGTCGCCCTGGCAAGGCGTGGCCCCCGTCTACCGGGACGGCGAGGGAACCGGATTCGCCGCCGCGACACGCGTGCGGACGGTGAACGGAAGCGCCCGCGCCGTGGACGGCGGGATCGAGGTCACCGGCGCCGACGAGGTGGTGCTCCTGGTCGCCGTCGGCACCGGGTACCGGGACTGGCGCGTGGGGCCCGACGGCCCCGAGGCGGCGCTCGCCGAGGCACACCGATGGCTGGACGAGGCCGAGGGACAGGACTACGACAAGCTGCGGGCCGCGCACCTGGCCGATCACCGGCGACTCTTCGGCGCGGCAGCACTGCGCCTCCACGGCCCGGCGGAGGCGGCGCGGCGACCGACCGACGAACGCCTCGCCGCCGCGAACGCGGGCGCCGAGGACCCGGGGCTCACCGCCCAGCTGTTCGCCTACGGCCGCTACCTGCTCGTCGCCTCCTCCCGGCCCGGCTCCCAGCCGGCCAACCTCCAGGGCATCTGGAACAACGAGGTCAAGCCGCCCTGGAACTCCGACTGGACGTCGAACATCAACCTCCAGATGAACTACTGGCCCGCCGAGACCACGGGCCTCGCCGAATGCCACGAGCCGCTGTTCGACCTCGTCGCCGACCTCGCCGAGTCCGGCCGCTCCACGGCACGGGCCTACTACGACGCCCCGGGCTGGTGCTGCCACCACAACGTCGACCTCTGGCGCGCCACCAACCCCGTGTCGGGGGACCCGGTCTGGGCCACCTGGCCGATGGCCGGGCCGTGGCTGGCCGCCCACCTCTGGGACCACCACCTCTTCCACGGCGACCGCGCCTTCCTCGCCGACCGCGCGTACCCCGTCATGCGCGAGGCCGCCCGCTTCCTCACCCACCTCCTGACCGAGGACGCCGACGGCACCCTGGTGACCTGCCCGTCCACCTCGCCCGAACACGCGTTCCGGCTGCCCGGCGGCGGCCTGGCCGCCGTCGACGCCGGCTGCGCCATGGACCACTGGCTCGCCGCCGAACTCCTGGACAACACCGTGGCCGGGGCTCGCGAGCTCGGCGTCGACCACAGCTTCGTGGAGGAGCTGACGCGCACCCGCGCCCGGCTGCGGCCACCGGCCCTCGGAGCCGACGGCCGCCTGCTGGAGTGGCGGGACGACCTTCCCGAGGAGGACCCCGGCCACCGCCACCTCTCCCACCTCTACGGCGTCTACCCGGGCGGCGCCGTCGACCCGCTCGGCGACGACACCTTCCTCGACCCGGCCCGCCGCGCCCTGGACCGTCGCCTGGAACACGGCGGAGGCGGCACCGGCTGGAGCCTCGCCTGGGTCGCCGCACTCGCCGCCCGCCTGGGCGACGGCCCGCTCGCCGGACACGCCGTCGAGCGCCTCCTCGCCACCTCGATCGCCCCCAACCTCCTCGACCTGCACCCTCCGCGGCTCTTCCAGATTGACGGCAACTTCGGCATCACCGCCGCCATCGCCGAGACCCTGCTGCAGAGCCACAACGGCATCCTGCGGCTGCTGCCCGCACTGCCGCCGTCCTGGCCGGACGGTGACGTCCGGGGCCTGCGCGCCCGGGGCGGGCTCACCGTCGGCCTGAGCTGGCGCCGGGGCGTGCTGACCGGCGCCGAGCTGCGGGCCGCCCGGGACACGACGGTCGACCTGCACCTGCCCGAGCGCGGCGGCGGCTCCGTCCTGACGGACGAGGAGGGCCGACTGGTCGCGGCGGCCGCTGTTCCGGGCGACGCGCGGCGCTTCCGGTTGCGCCTCGCGGCGGGCGGCCGGTACCGGCTCTCCTACCCCGACCAGACCGTCGGGCACGGACCCGTCGGGCACTGAGGGAGGGTCATCGCTTGAGGGCATCACGAACAGACAGCGGTCGAGTCCGACGGCGGAAACCTGATCAACAAGACGATCGCGTACCGCAAGTCGGGTGGTACGCCGTGGCCACCGAGATCTCGTACTCCAGGCGAGGCGGGACGGAGCTGACGAGCTGATGGCCGTACCCAAGCGGATGACGTCCCGCAGCAACGCCCGCCACCGCCGTGCCCAGCGGAAGGCGAGCACGCCGGACGTGGTGCCCGTCACCGCCGACGGCGCGGATCCCACCTGGTGCGGGGGTGGCTTCAGTCGTCGTGCCCGAGACCGCGGTCGGGCGCGCTCATGTCGCCCGTCCCGGGGATGCCGTCGGCGAGCCCGTAGCGCAGGTACACGGTGCCGTTCGCACTGGCTACCGGCGGTTCGAGGAGTGTGACGTTCGTGGGCACGGCGCCGCCGTCGAACACCTTCTTTCCGACGCCGAGCACGATGGGGTGCACCCAGAGGTCGAGCCGGTCGAAGAGCTTCTCGCGTAGGAGGGTCTGAACCAGGTTCAGGCTCCCGACGACCTTCACGTGCTCGTGCCGGTCGCGGATCTCGCGCACCGCGCCGGCCAGGTCCGGGCCGAGCTGTGTGGATCCGGCCCATGGGAGGTCGGGCGTGCCGCGGGAGGCCACGTACTTCGGGACGCTGTTGAAGAGCGTGGCGATCTGGTTGTCCTCGCCGCCCTCCTGGTACGGCCAGTAGGCGGCGAAGATGTCGTACGTTCGCCGGCCGAGCAGGAGGGCGTCCGTGCCCTCGTACGCGGCGAGGATCTGGGCCCCGGCGACCTCGTTCAGCAGGGGCGCCTGCCAGCCGCCGAACGGGAACCCCACCGGGTCCTCGTCGGGGCCGCCGGGCGACTGCCCGACGAGGTCGAGGGTTGCGAACAGCTCGATGTGGATGAGGCCCATGCCTTACTCCCGACTTCCTCGAAGAGCACATGCCGACCGATCGTGAAGCGTGCAGCATGGTGCCCTGGTTACGCCACCAGACCGGGACACCGCACCGGCACTCCCGCTCACGATAGATCACAGGCCGCGTCCGACCTGGGCGACTGGCCCGTGTCCGGCGCCATTGCCGAGCCATCGGCGCGATCCACGGCTGTGGTGTCAGCCCCGGGCACCGGCGTGGTCGAGCAACTGCGCGACGGCGTCGAGGCGGGCGGCGACCGGGCCACCCTCTGGCGGTCAGTATCGCCGTCGGCGCCCAGGAGGAGGCGTCGCCACTCGGCCTGGGCGTCGAGCCGGCGGGCCCGGGATTCCTGCTCGGTCTTCTCATCGCGGTCGACGGCTCGCCGAGGCGGCCGAGTGCCGTGCCGGGGACGGCCCACGATTTCTGTGAGGAGTCCTCAGGTGGTGCGGGAGTTCTCCGGGTCGGCGTCCATCGGTCGTCTACCGGGGCGTCGGACAGGGCGCTGACCCGGGCGTTGATCGCCTGTCTGCCGCCGTCCGTGACCGTGATGAGGGTCCGGTCAAGGACAGCGGCACCCACCGGGTGGGCGCCGTCGGCAGACTCCGCAGGAGGACTCACATGTCCCGTATCCCCTTCCGTACCCGCGCCGCGGCCGTCGCCGCCCTGGTGACGGCCGTCGCGCTGCCCCTCGCCGGCTCGGCCACCGCGTCGGCGGCGGTGCCGACCGGCGTCCGGCAGGTGCAGAGCTCGGTCCAGGCCGCCGACATGCCCACGACCTGGGCCACCAAGAACGGCGGCTACATCCAGATCAACTGGACCCCGCCGAACAACGTCGGCAAGTACGACTGGATCGGCCTGTACAAGCAGGACCCGGGCGTCATCGGCGTCAACAGCTACGTGGACTGGCAGTGGGCCTACGGGCGCGGCACCTCGTACGTGACCAGTGCCGCGGCGGTCAGCGGGGACTACTGGACCGCCTACGTCTCCTGGGACTACTCCTCGGGCCAGTACCGCATCATCGAGTCCCACAAGTCCACGATCAGCTGAGTCCATGGCCGTGTCGATGAGGACGACGGCCCTGGCCCTCGCGCTGTTCTGTGCGCTGCCGGTCCAGGCTGCCTCGGCGGCCGGGCCGGCCCCGGCAGTGGCCTCCTCGGCCGCCGCCCGGTCCGCGCCGGGCACCTGGGCCGCCGCCGTCCACGTGAAGGAGACCCAGGTCGTCACGATCGGCTGGGACTACGGCGGCAACCCGGTCGGCAAGTACGACTGGGTCGGGCTGTACTCCTGCGATCCGCAGGACTGCGGCGTGAACTCCTACATCTCGGGCGCCTGGCAGTGGGCCTCGTACGGCACCTCGTACACCTTCACCCGAGCGCTCACCGACTCGCTGATCGGCGCGTACTGGACGGGCTACGTCTCCTACGACTACGCGTCCGGCCAGTACCGCCTGATGTCCTCGCGGATGAACCTCCTCGCCTGAGCGAGGTCCCGCACCCCCGCACGTGAATCCATCCAAGGAGACGACCATGAAGGTGCCCAGGAAGGCCCTCGCCAGGGGCGCGACGGCGGTCCTGCTCGCCGGGCTGGCCATGGCGCCGGGTTCGGCGCAGAGCCCGGCCGCGGCAACGGTCGCGTTACCGTCGCCGTTCACCCCGCAGACCGCCGCGAGCGCCGTGGCGGCCCAACTCGGCCTCCCGGAGCAGCAGGTGGCGCAGCGCCTCGCCGCGCAGGACGGGCTGTCGAAGACCGCCAAGGCGTTCCGTACCGGTCAGGGCGCGAAGGCCGCGGGCGTGTGGCTCGACGTGATGCGCGGCGAGGTCCATGCGAACGTGGTGGACGACGAGGGGGAGCGCGCGGCCAAGGCCGCCGGAATCATCCCGCAGCGTGCCGCCTACACCACCGCCGACCTCAAGGAGGTCTACGAGCGGCTCAACGCGGTCGGGCGCAAGGGGCTGATGCCGTCGGACAGTTCGTGGGAGGTGGACACCAGCGCCAACCGCGTCCTGCTGGACCTGCAGGCCGAACAGGACGCCGAGGCGGTACTGCGCGCGGCCGGTGTCACCGGAGCCGACCGCGCGAAGGTCGACGTCACCACCCACCAGGGGACCGCCAACGCCCGGACCGGCCTGGTCGGGGGCGACGGCTTGCAAGGCGACGGCAAGATAGGCGTCTGCTCGGCCGGCATCATGATCCAGCAGGCCGGTCAGACCTACCTGATGACCGCCGGCCACTGCTGGGACACGGGCACGGTGATCCGGCGAGACGACAACTGGCCCGACCAGTGGGGCAACACCCGCATCGGAGTCGTGACCGACCGGGAGTTCCCCACCTCGGACTACGCGCTGATCAGGATGGACAATCCGCGAGCGTGGCACCCCACCGGGAAGATGATCAAGACGGACGTCGCCAACGTCTACAACTTCTACAACGGCTACGTCGCCGACCCAGAATCCGAGATGGAAAAGGGCGACTGGGCCTGCTCGTCGGGCTGGAAAACCGGCTGGAAGTGTGGCGAGTTCAACACCGCCGACGCCAGCATTTCCGCCGGCGGAGGTACCACGGAACACCTGATCAAGGTCGACAACATGAGGTCGGACGACGGCGACAGCGGCGGAGCGGCCATCTTCGGCGACAAGGCCCTCGGCACGGTGGTCGGGGGATCGACCAGCCCGTTCGAGGCCTACACCTACATCCAGCCACTCGCCACAGTCGCCCGGGACTACGGCTACACCATCTCCACGGTGGACTGGGCACAGTGGTGATGGCTTCTCACCGTAGGTGAGACGCGGAGCACCCAGAGCTCCACAGCGCAGGAAGTCGGCCGAGCCGACTTCCTGCGCCCCAGCGTTCCTCAGAACCGATCGCCCCGCCACTGCTCTGCCCCGCCTGCGCTGCGGGCGACGTCAATGCCGTGAACTTGACCTGGTCCTGAAGGAGACCGGTCCAACGACGTGAGCACCACACCCCAGGGGGACACGGTGCAAGTCCGTGGCGCTGTCCCGCGGCGGGCGTCGGCTGGGACTGGGAAGGGACGGGCGGGTGCGTGCCCGTTCACCGGCGGGCGAGGCGTCCCGCCCCTTCGGCGGCGGTTGGTCGTGGCACGGTTGGGCCGGCCGTCCCTCCGAAGGGGCGCGCCGAGAGGCTCGCCACGACGCCGGGGGTGCGTGACGACGAGGGCCGCGGGCTGTCGCCGGTGCGGGTGGAGGTCTCCCTGGTGTCCGATCTCGGCGGTAGTCACCCTTGCCGGGAGGCGGGAGACTGGAAGGGATCCCGACCGCAGCGTCCGCGCCCGAGGTGAGGGGTACGCAGTGAGCACGCAGGACGGACCCGGACCGGCTTCAGGCAGCGAGGGCCCGCAGGAGTCACGGCTTCTGGGTGGGCGGTACGTGCTCGGCGCTCTGCTCGGCAGGGGCGGGATGGGCACGGTGTGGCGGGCCTACGACCAGGTGCTGGACCGCGAGGTGGCGGTGAAGGAGGTGAGCGTCGGAGGCCTGCCGGGGGAGGAGGTCACCGTCCTGCACGCCCGGATGCAGCGGGAGGCGAGAGCGGCGGCCCGCGTCAAGCACCCGGGCATCGTCACCGTCCACGACGTGCTGGAAAAGGACGGCCGGCCCTGGATCGTCATGGAGCTGGTCGACGGACGGTCGCTCGCCGACGCGATCGCCGCGGACGGCCCGCTGTCTCCGCGCGAGGCCGCCCGGGTCGGGGCGCAGGTCCTCGCGGCCCTGGAACGGGCGCACGAGGCGGGGGTGGTCCACCGGGACGTCAAGCCCGCCAACGTGCTGCTGGAGCAGGGCGGCCGCGTCGTGCTCACCGACTTCGGCATCGCGGCGTTCGAGGGATCCACGCGGGTCACCCGGGCCGGCGACGTGGTGGGCTCGCCCGACTACCTGGCCCCGGAGCAGATCACCGGTGACCGGCAGCCGGGGCCCGTATCCGATCTGTGGTCGTTGGGCGCCACGCTGTACACGGCCGTGGAGGGCCGGGCACCGTTCGGCCGCCCGACGGCCGGAGGCACCCTGCACGCGGTGGTTGCCGACCCGTTGCCCGAGCCGCGCCTGGCAGGCCCGCTCGGACCGGTCCTCGACGCTCTGCTGCGGAAGGACCCGGACGCGCGCCCGACCGACGACCAGGCACGGCGTCTGCTGGCGGCGGTGGCGGCCGGGGCGGTGGTGGACACGACCGTTCCTGCGACCGCGTCCCACCCGCCGACCGCGGTTCCGGCGGCCTCCGCCGGTGGGGAGCCGGCCCATCGGCCCACCGAGACGATCCCGCCTGCGGCGCCGACGCAGCCGACCGCGGTTCCGCCGGCTCCGGCTCCCGTTGCCGTCGGGGGGAGCGGGGCGGACCGGGCGGTCGGAGAGGGCGGACGCCGGCGGCGTGCCGCGGCGCTGGCCGTGGTCGCGGTGCTCGTCCTGCTCCTGTCGGGCGGTGGGCTGGCCACCGCGCTGTACAACGGGGGTCAAACCGCCAGGGCACCCGCGACCACCACCGCACCGGCCACCCCGGGGCCGGCTACTCCGACGCAGCCGCCGACGACCCCGGCCCCGGCTACTCCGACGCAGCCGCCGACCACCCCGGCCCCGGCCACTCCGACGCAGCCGCCGACCACCCCCACCGAGCCGCCCACCACTCCGTTGCCCGCCGGCTACCAGCTGATCACCGACCCGGCCGGATTTACCGTGGCCGTGCCCATCGGCTGGACGCGCAGCGTGACGGGCAACGAGATCGACTACTCCGCGGACGACGGGACCCACCTCCTGCGGTTCAACCTGAATGCCAAGGTGTCCCAGAGCTCCGAGAGCCACTTCCTGGAGCTGGAAGGGAGCGTCGCGGGGACGCTGGCCGACTACCGGCGGATCACCCTCGAACCCAACACGTTCCTGGGCTTCCCGGGTGCGGTGTGGGAGTTCGCCTGGGACGCTGGACAGTTCGGTCCCCGGCACGCGATCGACCAGTCGTTCATCGACGCTAACGGCGACGAGCACCTGATCTACGTCGGCTGTCCGGAACAGGACTGGCCCACGTGCCGGCAGGTCTTCGACACGGCGCTCGGCACCTACAGCCTGTCGTGACACCACGCGCGGACTATCCGAACGAACCGCCCGTACGAACCGCCCGTACGAACCGCCCGTACGAACCGCCCGTACGAACCGCCTACCGGAGCTGTTCCACCACACGTCCGTCGACCCAGGCGGACCAGCCGTTGGAGCAGACGATGCGCGCCCAGTCGCCGGCGCGTTCGAGGACCTGGAGCTCGACCCCCGCATCGATCCGGGCGACCGGTTCGCGGTCGGGGTCGGGTTCCGTCCAGGCCTCCATGCCGCCCTCGGGGACGAGGTGGGTGGGCCGCCAGACCGGTGCGCTTCGGGGTGGGGGTGGGGGTGGCGGTGCCGTGGCGGGCGCCGACGAGGGCACGGACGAAGGCACGGACGAGGGAGCCGCGGCCGGTGCGTAGATCTCGTCGGGCAGCGGTCCCAGGGGGAGCGGTCGCAGGAATTCGTCGGCCAGCACCGATGCGTCCGCCAGGCTGAGCGACCGCAGGGCGAAGCGCACCTGGGACCAGTCGTCCGTTGCCCGGGTGAGGCCGTCGCTGAGGACGGTCCACAGGACCGGCTGCGTGACGATGAAGAGCAGCAACTCCTCCTGGCCCGTGGCTCGTCCCTGCTCCCATCCGGTCAGCTGGATGTCGTGCAGCGACAGGACGCTCGTCCAGGTGAAGAGCGTGCCGGCGAAGACCGCGAAGGCGAGCGAGGGCTCGTAGCGCGGCGCGGCTGCGGTGCCCACCCGCGTCAGGTGGCCGGCGTCCGTGTAGCGGCGCAGTTCCCGCTCGGCGATCTCCTCCGTGACGAGCGGCAGGGCCAGGTCGGTGCGTCCGCCCGGATGGACGAGCAGGGCGAACAGCTCCGTGACCGCCCGGGTGAGCCAGCGCCGGTCAGCGACTAGGAGGGCGTCGTTCTGGGCCTCCAGCACATCGGCCGGGGAGAGGGCGATGGGCGTCGGCATCGGGCGGCGTCCGGTGAACGCACGGAAGGAGCGCGTCTTGTAGGCGTCGACGAGCGTGAGGAGGAAGGCCAGTTGCTCGGCGCCCAGGTCCTCTTCCAGCGGCGCTATCGGCGCCGCCGCCGAGAACTGCAGCTGCGACTGCACCCACCGGGCCAGGTCGTCCGCCACGTACGGAGCCAGCAGCTCGTAGTCACGGTCGAACGCGGGCCGTAGTCCGGTGAAGACGTCGCCGGCCCGGCGCGAGGCGTACAACCGGCACGGGGTCGGTGCGCCGTCGAACAGGGCGGCGCGTGCGTCCACCACGCGGTCGGGGACAACCAGCGGCAGCAGGGCGTTGCGCAGGGTGGCCTCGGGTAGCTCCCGGAAGTCGTGCAGCAGCCCGTCGGGATCGCGGGGCGTGCCGCCGCCGCCCGGGCCGGCGCCGTCGGTGAGCAGGTCGGCCAGCGGCGAGAGCAGCGCGGGCGGGGGCAGCCCCAGGTGCCGGACGACCGAGGCGAGTTCGGCCCGGTCCAGGGCGACGGCGCGGGTGAGGCCGAGGGGGGTCGGAGCCGGGGGCGGGGCGCCGGTCGCCGCGGGTTCCGTCGCCAGGGTCGAGCGGCGCATCACCGCGAGGGCCTGGTCGGGCGGCGTGTTGCTGCCGAGCTGGTGCAGGACTCCGGTCTCCCGCACGACGACCAGCGGGCCCAGCCCGATGAGCGCGTCCCTGGCGTCGCCCTTCTCCAGGTGCGCCCGTGAATCGTAGGGGAAGACCCAGCACCATTCCTCGTCGGTGACGGCGTCGTCGACGAGGACGAGCTCGACGTCCATGCTGACCGACAGGTTCCGCACGTAGTCCTGTGCGAGCCGGTGTGCATCCGCGAATTCCGTCATGTGCGGTCACCCCCTCCTCATGAAGTGCAACCGGACGAATCCGGTGAACGTGGCGGGCTTGCCCGTCTGCCCGTCGAGGTACTTCACCACCCCGCCGTCATTGACCACGTTGAAGACGTGGGCCGTCGGCACGCTCGGCGTGCCGGGGGGCGAGCCGGGCGGTGGGGCCATCTGGTACTCGCCGAGGACGATGCCCCACGATCCCGGGCCCGCCACCTTCAGCGTGGAGTCGATGGTCATCCTGGACTGCACCTTCGTGAAGCGGTTGCCGTACATGTTCTCCAGGAGGTCGACCGGGAACCCGGACGAGGGCGGGGCGGGCGGCAGGGGATTGCCGGCGAGCTTCGCGTCGGTGGCGATGGTGCAGTTGCCGCAGTTCGTCACATTGGTGTCGGGGGCCCGTTCGAGCGGCTTTCTGGCGCTACCGTCCGGATGGAACAGACCCTCTTTCGTGTAGCCGAGCCCCTGGCGGGACGGGTTGGGATTGACGCCCTTGAGGAATCCCTCGACGTCGGTGATCCCCTCCTTACCGAGGGTCCTGGAGACGGCTTGCGGTGCGGCGCCCGGCCCCGGCGGCCCCGGCGCCTTCGGGCCCGCACCGGCTCCTGCACCACCGGCTTCTGCCGCACCGACCGCCGCGCCACCGGCTGCAGCCGGGCCGGGGACCGCCGGTTCGGCCACGGGTGGTGCCGTGCGCGGGAGGATGCTGCGCAGCCCGCTCCCCACCGCGACGAGCGTCGCGACGTTGCCCGCGTCCTGCACGACGGCGACCAGGAGGTCCCCGACGCCGCCCTTCCCGCCGACCAGGTCGGCGGTGGCCTGGAGGGTGTTCACCGGCATGGTCGCCTTGGTGGTCCCCCAGGCCGCTCCGAGGACTCCGCCGCCGTCGGCGTAGCCCGTGGTGGCCCCGCGGACCGCTGCGGCGGTGAGCGAGAGCGCACCCACCTGGGCCGTGGTGACCAGTCCCACGGCGACGGCGCCGCCGGTCAGCGCGGTGAGGGCGAGCTGGGTGGCGGCCTGCTTGGCGGTCAACGCCGCCGCGTCGAAGTCCTCGACGACGGCCCCGGCCGCGGCCGCGGCCGTTTCCGCCTTGGCCTGGGCCTGGTGGAGCACCACGCTGGTGAGGGTGCGGATCTGCCCCTCCTTGTCGGTGCCGGGCGCGCCCTCCTGGATCCGGGTGAGGACCCGGTTCGCCACGTCCTGCTGGCCCGGCTCCAGCCTGCCGATGAGGCCGGTCACGACGTTCGTGGCGGCCTCGACCCGGTTGAGCTGCTTGATGTAGTCGTCGTAGTCGTGCTCCGCCTTGGTGACCTTTCTGATGGCGGCGACGAGGTCGGTCATCCCCTGTTTGGCGAAGGCATCCTGCTCCTTCTTGATCGTGGTCAGGCGGGCGTTGCTCGCCGCGTTGTGGTCGTCCTCCAGTTTCTGGAGGGCGCCCAGCCACTCGGGGGTGAGTCCCTTGGCGGGGTCGAGGCCGGCGAGCAGACCTTGGAACCGGCCGTACCGGGAGGGATCGGTGGTCTCGATGTCGAGCTGGTGGAGGCGGGCGCGGATCGCCTCGGTGTAGGGGATCCGGCCGTCGGTGCCGCCGGGTGGGGCCTCGGTCACTGCGGCCGGTTCGGGTGTGGCCGCCTCAGGTCCCGGCGGCAGCGGAGGCAGCGGTGCCCCTAGGGCCAGGGGCTCCAGCCCGGGCAGTGGCGGCAGTCCGGGCGGTCCGGTCGGCGGGGCCGCCCCGGCCGACGGCGTCGACGGCCCGGCGCCCGGCGGGGACTCCCCGGAGGGACCGGCGCCCGGGGGCCGTCCGCCGTCGAAGCCGCTGAGGGCCCCGGCCAGCCAGCCCGCGAAGGTCCCGACGACGGCACCCGCGGCGGCGACGACGGCTCCGACGGTGGAGTTGGCCAGGACGGCCGTGCTGCCGGCGCAGTCCAGCCAGGCTGTCCCCTGGCACTCGGTCCACCCGCCGTCGTCCGCGTGGGCGGGCGGCGCGTCCATCAGCTGGTACAGCCCGGCCGCCGTCCCGAGCACCAGCAGGATCAGCGCGGGGGTGGCGGAGGAGGGCCGGCGGGACCTGGCGATCAGGACCGCCAGCACCGCGAACACCCCGGCCAGCAGCAGTTTCACCCATGTCCGCGCCACGAAGAAGGCGATCAGCAACGCGGCGGCCGACCCGAGGAGGCCAACGGTCATGCCGGTGATCCCGGTGACCCGCCGGTGCCGGGTCGGGGCGATCCGTCTGACCAACGCCGACCAGATCTGGTGGATCACGCTGGACAGGATGCTGCCGAGGACGCCCGGCAGGACGGCGAGCAGGCCGATCGCGAGGACCGCGCCCACCGAGGGCGACAGGACCACGGCGGCGATCATGCTGACCGCCGCGCCCCACAGCAGGTGCACGTACGCCGCACGGTCGCCGCGTACCAGGCCGGCCAGGGCATGGGGCATCCCGCGCAGATCGGCCAGGAACCTGGACGTGCCCACCGCCTGCCAGTAGCCGGCGACGCCGAACACCACGGCGCTGAACAGGGCCCAGAACAGGGCGCCCTGGAAGAAGCTGCCGTTGCTGGTGGCGGGGGACCCGGGCGGCACGGCCGTCCCCTCGTAGCGCACCGCGATCAGCCAGACGTTGCTGATGTAGCCGAAGAGGCCGCCCACCACTGCGGTGAGCACGGCGGTCAGCGCATGGCCGCGCAGCCAGCCGGGGAACTGCCGGAAGATCTGCCGGACACCCGGAGGCGCCGTCTGCGGCTGCGAAGCAGGAACCGTCATCTTATTCCTCCGCCCGGTCCACGATCATGAATCCCCCCGAGTACGGCAGCGCGGAGGTGCGTACCCGCAGCACACCGGGGTCGGCGAAGCACACCCGCGTCGTGTCGCCGGGTTCGAGGCGGGGTCCCCGCGGCGTACCCGCCCAGGACAGGGCGTAGGTCACCGCGTCGTCGTTGCGCAGACTCACGCAGCCGTTCGGCGGCACACGCAGCCACTGCGGCGAGAACCGGCCGTTCGCCACGATCGCGCTGGGTCCCGCGGCCACCTGCTCGCCGGCCTTGACGGGGCTCGGCATCGGATACGGACGCTGCCAGACCACCAGGGCCACGAGGACGCCGAGCAGCGCGTACGCCGTGGTGTGGGTGCCAAGTTCGCGCAGCCGGCGGGAGGTGCGCTCGGGGTCGGCGACCAGCACGCCCAGCGGTACGGCGTACGCCAGGTGCCCGCCGTACGCGATGACCAGCAGCCCGGTTCCGCGCAGCGCGTAGGTACCCGCGACCGGTGAGGCCACGGCCATGGTCTCGATGGCCATTCCCCAGGGGAGCGCCCAGTACCAGCGGCGGCCGCGTGCTACGACCCCGTAGGCGATGCCGAATCCGATGCCGTTGGCGAAGTGGAAGAGCCAGCCGCACAGGCCGGTCCAGGGGCTGGACGAGTCGGCGCCCAGGATGAGCAGCCCGTACGAGTCGATCGGCGCGAACAGGCGGTACCCGGTCAGCAGGAACGGCAGCCGGAAGAGGTCGTAGGCGACGGTGCCGAGCAGCCCGCCGACGGTGCCGGCGACGAGCGCGGCGTGCAGGCGGTGGTGGCGGGCCGAGCGACCGGTCGCCACGCCGATGACGGCGAGCAGGGACAAGCTCGGCACGGTCACCGCCCAGAACCAGACGCCGAACGGCCCGAGCCCGGACGCCCAGGCCAGCAGCGGTGCGACGGGGAGCAGGCCGAGGAGGGCGCAGACCGCCGTCAGCGTCCCGTCGAACGGCGCCGGCGGACCCCGCCGCTCGGGGCGGCGCACCGCCTGTGCGTCGCCTGCGCCCGGGGGTCGTGCTGCCATCCGTTCACTCCGGCCAGGTCCGCGTCAGGTGGCGGTGTCCCACAGCAGGACGGTCCGGTCCGCGCCGGCCGAGGCCGCACGGCGGCCGTCCGGGGCGAACGCGACGTCGAGCACGTTGCCGGTGTGCCCGTCGTACCGCCGCATCTCGCCGCCGTCGGACGCGTCCAGCAGCCGCACGGTGTTGTCGACGCCGAGCCCCGTCGCCCGGTCCGTCGCGTAGAAGTCGGAGCCGCTGCCGGTGAGCAGTCGGCTGCCGTCCGGGGAGACGGCGAGGCACAGGACGTTGCCGACGCCCACCTCGAAGCGGCCCACTTCACGGCCGCTGGCGGCGTCCCACGCGTACAGCAGCGCGTCCAGGGTCGTGGCGAAGGCGAGACGGCCGTCGGGCGAGAAGGCGACGGAGGTCACCGCGAACAGCTCTTCGCCGAACCGGCGCAGTTCCCGCCCGCTCTCCAGCTCCCACAGGAACACGTGGTCGTCGCCGGTCTCGATCCGCAGGTCGCCGGAGAGGACCAGGCGCCGGTCGGGGGAGAAGGCGACGGAGGTGACGCCCGCACGGTGGCCGCGGAGGCGGCGGAGCTCCTGCCCGGTGGCCGGATCCCAGCAGCGCACGGTGGCGTCCCTGCCACCGGTGGCGACGAGCCGCCCCTCCGGGGAGTACGCCACCGCGAGGGTCCCGGCCTCTTCGCCCTCGAAGCGGCGCACCTCCGTTCCACCGGCGGTGTCCCACAGCCGCACCGGCCCCTGGTGCCCGGCGGAGACCGCGAGCCGGCCGTCCGGCGACAGGGCGGCACACACGACCCCGGTCTCGTCGGCCAGCCAGCGCCGGACCTCGGCCCCTTCGCCGACATCCCAGAGCCGCAACGTACGGTCTTGGCCGCCGGACAGCAGACGCCGACCGTCCGTGGAGAAGGCCACGCAGGTCACAGCGTCCTGGTGGCCCTCGAACCGGCGCACCACCTCGGACGGCACGTCCGGAATCCGCCAGTGGAGGGGCTGCGGGGGCGGCGGTCCGACCGGGCGTCCACGACGCGGCCCGGGCGGGGGCCCCGACGGTCCCCGTCGCGGGCCCGGTGGCGGTGAGGACGGCGGGGGGCCCGGGGGCGGCACGGACGCGCGATCCCGCGGTGAGCCCTGCGGTCCCATGTCAGCTCCTGCCGTTGTGCGACGGGCCCGGCCGAGAGCTCAACCCCGAACGGTTCCGGCCGCTCGACGTTCGAGCCTGCGGGCGACTTCCCCTATTGACGCTACTCCGTCTCAAAGGGACCACAACCGACTCGGAGGACCCACGGCCGACCGCCCCGCCACAACTGGCCGGCAGGCCGCTCAACCCCGACGAGCACTACACGACCCCGCTCGCGGCGTTCGGCTCGCACATGCCGCCGACCACCTACCCGGTCGTACCCGCCGACACGACGGCGGTGGTGGTCAACGTGACCGCCACCAACCCGACCGCCGACGGCTACCTCTCGCTCGCGGCCGCGGACTTCGGCAACGTCCCGTACACCTCCAGCCTCAACTTCACGGCCGGCAAGACGGAGTCCAACCTGGCCACCATCGCGGTCAGACCGGGCACCACTCCGGCGATCACCGTCTACGACCACGCCGGCACCACCGACGTCGTCCTGGACGTGGTCGGCTACTACCAGCCCGGCACGACCGCCAAGTACGCGCCCCTGACGCCCCCGCGGCTGGTCGACAGCCGCACCGACGGCGGCCGGCTCGGCGGGGGCGGCGTCCGTTCGGTCCAGGTCGCCAGGCCGGAGCTCGGCACGGCCGACACCCGCGCGGTGATCCTCAACGTCACTGGTCGGCGCCCTGCTGCCGCTCGCGCTGACCGTCCCGCCGCCGGCCACGCGTCGCCGCTCGGTCACCGTCCTGGACTTCGCCGAGCGGCCCGAGCGGTCGTAGTCGGGGGCTGGCGGGCCGGCGGGGCGGGTGCGCGGGAGAGGCTCACCTCGGACCCGACCGGCATCTCCGCCGGGAACTCAGAGGGCGTTCCACCAGCGCCTGCCGGTGGCGCGCAGGGTCTCCTCGTCCGTGGTGCGAGCGTGGGCGCGCAGGACGCGCACGAGTGCACCCAGCGTGGGGGTCGGGGGCCGGTCGGCCGGCCAGGCGAGGACGGCCGTGCACGGAGCGAGGTCAGTGACCGGGATGAAGCGCAGGCCGGGCCGGGCCATGAACGCCATGCCGCTCTCGGTGGTGAAGCGGATGCCGTGCCCCAGGCTGGCCAGGGAGACGTAGGCCTCCAGGGTGGTCGCCGTGTGGTCGGTGTACCGCACGGGGGTGCCGTCGGGACGTGGGTCGGCGGCCCAGAACTCGCGGTACTCCCGGTGTACGTGGCGGGCGAAGCCGATCACGGGCAGGTCCGCCAGGTCCGCGAGGACCACCGACTCGCGCCGCGCCAGCGGATGGGTGTCCGGAATGCAGACGAACCGCGCCTCGGTGCCCAGCTGCAGCGTCTCGAAGCCCGTGGGCAAGGGCCCGTAGCAGATGACCGCGTCGAGCTCCCCGTCCAGTGGCGCCCGCACTTGCTCCACGTGGTCAACGGCGTGCCACTCGACCACCGGGCAGGACGGATGGTGTTCACGCAGCTCGTCGACAAGGATCCGCAGGGCGGGCAGGGCCGTGATGTAGGAACCGAGCCGCACCCGGCCCGAAGTCGCCGGGTGCGCCTGGGCCTCGGCCGCGCCGCGCAGGGAGTCGACGGCGTCCACGACGGCCCGCACGTGCGGCAGCAGCGCCTCCCCGGCCGCCGCGAGCTCCACTCGTCGCGTGGACCGCTCCAGGAGAGGCACGCCCAAGTGCTCCTCGAGGGCGTGGATCTGTCGGCTGAACGCGGGTTGGCTGATGAACATCCGCTTCGCCGCACGGCCGAAGTGCAACTCCTCGGCCAGCACCAGTAGCAGGCGTAACTGATGTGTACTCGGATCGGTCGCCATGGTTCCCCCCGTCAGAGTGGCGCGGCCGCGCACTACCCATGCAGGCGAGGGTATCAATCGCGTCCCCGATGACAACAATGCGTCCTTCCCAGCCGCTCTTCCCGCAGGCCATGATGAATACCTGCCCGACATTCCGCGGAGGTGCGGATCGCGGGGGAGAGCCCGACCCGGGAGATGGTGCGCAGAATTCGGGTGGGCGACAACGGCGGGCGAATATGCCGTCACACGAAAGAGAACGGACGACCGACCGCAACTCTCGTCGAATCTGCACTTGTCGAAGAAGTCGTTGCCCGGTCGTCGTGTTCGAGCTCCGGCGTTCCATGCGGAACCGTTTCGACTTAGAGAGGGAAATACACATGCGCAACACAGATGCGGCAGCTACGCGGCGGGCCGGCCGTCGCGGAGCAGGTCGAGTCCTCGGGGCGGCGTTCGCGGCCGCCGCGCTGACGCTCGTCCTACCCACCGCAGCGGACGCGGTGACCGGCGGGGGCACTGGTTCGGAGCAGGTCGACGCGACGACCTACTGGACGTTCGACAGCACGGAACGCGGCTGCCTGACGGGCGGCGACACCGATGTCGCCTACGAAACCAACTGCAGTGCGAGCAGCTGGCACCAGGACTGGTACTGGACGGGCCCCCGGCACAACATGCTCACCAACCGGGCCACCGGCAAGTGCCTGGCCACGGACTACAAGTCCGGGAGTGACGAGAAGGCGAACGCCGTCTGGACCTCCCAGTGCAACGAGAACGCCAAGGGGCAGCAATGGAAGTTCACCTACCGCTACGACAACGTGGGACTTCTGCGTTCCGAGCTCGCCACCTACGCCAGGACCTCGCCGGGTATTGCCAATGCGGTCTACACCGACAACAGCGCGAACATCCCGAACACCTACTACGACTGGTGGGTCAGCCTCGATTGACCGTGCCGTCCCCCCTCGGTGAGGGAATGTCACCGAGGGGGCGTGTCGCCTCCTGCTCCGGTGACCGTTCCGGGGCCGGGTGCCGCGCCGGGCGGGAGCGGCCTCCACGGCCCCGCGTGACCGGTAGCCCGGTCGGCCCAGGTTCAGCCGTCTGCGCGGCCACGACACGCCGTCGGTCCCGGGCCGGGTGGCACGCGCGGCGTTAGGCTGGCGCCGTGGTTCGCCTCGATGAGCGCGCCGAAGGCGCCGGACCGTTCACGACCCGGCTCACCTGGCGGCTGGCCGAGGGCGGCTCGGCCGTCTGGGAGTCGCGCCTGGCCCGCAAGCGCGGGGCGCTCAGGGTCCGCACCGAGGGCGGGGGGCAGGCCCCACCGCGCAGTGCGGACGACACGGCGCTGCACCGCCTGCGCACTCTCAACGCCCTCGCCGCCGTCGCGTTCACGATCGGCGGCGCCCTGTTCGCGCTGGGCGCCGTCGTCGCCCAGGCCGGGTCCGCCTCCGCGACCGGGATCGCCTCGATCTACTTCGCGGGAGGTCTCTTCTTCAACACCGGCGGCTACACCTCGCTGCTCCAGGCCATCAACGCTCCGCGCCGTTCCGGCGTGACGGACTCGCTGGTGACGCGCGGCTGGCGGTGGTGGAGTTACGAGCCCGCGCGGATCGACTGGCTGAGCACCTTCGTCCTGTTCGTCGGGACGCTCGTGTTCGGCGTGAACCTGTTGGACTCTTTCCTCCAGGGGCTCTCGGCCGAGCAGACGAACCGGCTGATCTGGGCCCCCGACATCGTCGGGTGCGTGCTGTTCCTGGTCTCGGGCCACCTCGCGCTGGTCGAGGTCTGCCACGGCCACCCGTGCTGGCGCTCGCGCAGCCTCGGCTGGTGGATCGTCGCGGTCAACCAGTTCGGGTCCGTGCTCTTCCTGGTCTCGGCGCTGGCCGCCTTCACCCGACCGGAAACCGGCAGCCTGGTCAACGTCGACATCGCCAACTGGGGCACCTTCGCCGGCGCGGTGTGCTTCTCGGTCGGCGGCGTCCTGCAGTTCTTCGAACGACCCTGAGCTTGATCTTCAACCTCGCTGGTCACTCGACCTGCTGATCTGCGGTTCTTTCCGGGACAGCGGAGGCGGCCGTTCTCCACGCTTCGCCCTCCGGAACCTGTTCAACCGCATGCTCGGTCAGCTCCACCACTGCCTGACCAGCCGCCAGAACTTCGACGAGGCGATCGCGTTCGCCCCACCGAAGCCCTCACCACTCGCCGCAGCTGCTTGACCGATAGCTGCATGGGGTGTCTTGTCGGCGCGGACCTTGTCCGGCCGGGTGCGCGGCCGCCCCGGGCCGAGACGCGGCACACGGATACGGCCAAGGACGACCTGGAACTGTGGGGAGTCACCGCGCTGTCCGGCCGTGGTCACGAGCGACATCAGCCTCTGCGTCTGCTCGACCGCCAGGTGGATCTTGGTGGTCAGACCGCCGCGAGAGCGTCCGAGCCCGTGGTCGTCGGGCTCGGTGCAGACGCCGCCGGGCGGTTCGACCTGCAGGTCCCCCTTTTACGCGCACCGGCCGCGTGCTGGTGCGCGCGAGCGATCGTGGAGTCGACGGAGATGTCCCAGGCGATCAGGTCCTTCGCATCGGCCCGGGCCTGGAGCTGCTCGACAAGCCGGTGCCACGTGCCGTCGCGCTGCCAGCGGCGGAACAGCCTGTACACCGTCTCCCACGGCCCGTACCGCTCGGGCACATCCCGCCACGGGATGCCAGCGCGGGTCCGGAACCGTATGCCATTGATCAGCTGCCGCTTGGTGTGTACCGGTGGCCGACCGGGCTTGATTCCCCGCGGCAGCAGCGGTTCCAGCACAGCCCACTGGGCGTCCGTCATATCTCCCCGCGACATGGAGCGAGATCATCGCACGACCTTGATCCACTACTGAAAGGGGGCCGGGTCATTTCCCTCAGCCGATCGTCGGCGACGGTTCCACCGGTGGCGGCTCGGGCGAGTAGCGTGTCCCACGGGCGTTGAAATGGGCCGGGTAGTCGGTGACGCCGTCGAGCTGCAGCTCCATGGGCGGAGGATCGGTGACCAGGTGGGCCCGACTGCGGTGGTCGTCCACCCGGGCCTCCATCTTCGGCGTGTTCCAGGACCGAGCCCAGCTCTCCGCCTGTTCCAGAGGCCACAAGAAGTGGGCGCCGAACTCCTTCTCCGCACCAGGCTCCGCCTCTGTCAACGCACGCACCAGCGCCGGGCTGTAGACGGCACGAACCCGGAAGTTCACCAGGAATCGGCTCTTGATCACGATCCGCATGTAACGACGGTGGTTACCCCGATGACGTCCAGCCACAATGACGCTTTCGCCGCCATCGCCCCAGGCCGGCGGTGCGATCCACACCTTCGCCCCCGGCGCGAAGTGCCGCAGCCCCTTATGGATCTCCAGGCCACCTTCGCCGTGGCTGGTCTCCTGAGCGACATTGGCCACGAGGCATATGCCCAGCGGCTCCGGTCCAGTTGCATCCGTCATGACTGCCATGATCGCTTAGTCCGGGCGTAGTGGCGTGGTCTTTTTCTTGAGGGTCGGCTCTTGGAACTGTCGGGTAGCTGTCAAGGGACAGTAGGAGTGGCTCTGATCAACATTTCGGGATGACCAAGCGTGACTGCCAGTCAGTTCTATCTTTGAACAGTGGTGCTGAGTGATCCCATACTTGATGTGTTGCTGCCGCATCTGACGGCCGTCGCAGTCGAAGACGTCCAGGTCATCGGTGCGCGGGTGCGGATCACCGCCTGGACCACCGCGGATACCGCATCCTGTCCGGGCTGCGGGACGCGGTCGCACCGTGTCCATGACCGCTACCGTCGGCGGCCGTCCAGTCACGATATGCCTGGCGGTTCGCCGGTTCCGGTGCGAGGCGTCGTCCTGCGCACGGCGGACCTTCGCCGAGCAGGTCGAAGGGTTGACCTTCCGACACGGTCGGCGAAGCCAGCTCCAGCAGACGGTGCTGACGACGATCGGCCGCTTCCTGGCCGGCCGGGCCGGCGCCCGGCTCGCGGGCATGCTGCACAGCCCGGCGACCTGGCGGTGACTGTGGTGGGGCCGCAGTGGCGAAGACACTAGCCCTCCGGACCGACAGCGGATAGGGCTTTGACCTGGGATCTTCCGGGAAACGAACATGCCACTGCGGCGCCCTAAGGTCCGCCCGTCAGCGGTAGACGTTAGTGTCGACAGGAGCGGGAGCTGACGGCTCGCCATCCACGCTCGGTCCTGTGGACGGGTTCCTGGTAGGGCTCGGGGCGAACGGTGACGGCACGTCGTCCCTAGGCTGCCCAGTAGGCGACGCCTTGAAATGCCGAAGGGCGCGGTCCAAGCCCGCAACTTCCCTTGAAACGACAAGGTTTGGTGTTTTCAAGACCTCGGTGACCAGCTTGATGTTCTCGTCGATGCACCCATCAGCGGGCTTTTCGGGGATCTTCCACTTGTCGCCGGCGGGGTAGAACTCAGAGTTGTCGCCGGTGTCCACCAAGGCGATGGGGCCGATCTTGAGCTGCTGCCCTCCGTCGTGTTCGAGAACGACGTCCACCACGCCGAGCCATGGCGAAGCACCCTCGATCGTCGTTGGCAGGCCCACCGTGAGCATGAGGCGGTCGTGCGTGTTGGCGGTCACCTCGTAGCTAATCGTCTTCGTGAGGGTGAAGGGCTTCGCCGGCGGTACAGGCTGCTGGTTCTCGGGGATCTTGAACTGGTAATTCGCCGAGATGACCAGTTCCCCGCCGACTGCGGCGCACGGTTTCAGGGACTGGAGCCGATTGAACGTGATGCTGGCCTCCGTGACCAAGGAGGTGCCGTTGGCGATATTCCCCAGCGTGATGTCGATGTGGGGCCCGTAGAGGTTGGTCACCTTCGTGGGCACCGCGTTCTCGGCAGTGCCATCGTGTTCCTCTCCGTCGATGCCTCCCTTGATGTAGGCCGACACCTGCGACACCGCTAGATCGGACTTCAGCTCCGGGCCGCGCCGAGCAAGGTCGTTGGAAACTTTGGAGTACCCCTCGATCCTGATGACGAAGTACGTCACCACACCTGCGACGGCCAGGAGGCCGATAAGGCCCCACTTGACCCACCCGCGGTGCTTCGCCCGGTGGCCGGCTTCCTCGGGGTGCCTCCGGAACGATGACGTTGCCGTTCTGAGCGATGTACTGGCGGGCGTTGCCGTGTGCGTTGTTCTCCTGGGTGCCCCCGCGATCGGCGGACATCATGATTCTTGCCGGGCGTCCGAACCGTCGTTGATCACGATCGTGCCGTGCTGGACGACGTACTGCCGGGACTGGTCGTGCGAGTGGTTGTTCTGGGTGAAGGACTGCTGCGCCTCCGGCGCCGACGCGCGAACTTGCTCAACGAGTGCCCGGAGCTCGTCTTCGAGCTCCGGATACTCCTCCAGGAGCTCTGTCAGCTTCACCCGCCAGCGATCTGCGAGCGCGGTCCGGATCTGATCCTGCTCCGCCTCGGACGCCTGCTCCAGCTGCTGCGGGATTCGGTCGAGCTGCACGGAGATACGCTGTTCCTCCCGATCGTCCCCGCGGCTGAACAGCCGGGCCACGCCCCCCTTAGTGCTCTGCCAGGCGTCGGTTGCTGCAGCCGCCACGATCGCTCCGCCCCCCGTGGCTACCAGCTGAAGCAGGGCCTCTGTCAACACCCTTGATCTCCTCTGTGTTTGTCGGCCTTGTTGGCTACTCTCGTTCCGAGACACACAAGGTAATGCATAGTCAGGTCACCTTGGGCCGAATCCGCCAGGCGGTCGTGGGTGCGCGTACGGGCGGCTGGGCAATCGGAGGCGCGGGTCGCGCGCGGTGGTGGATGATGCCCCGAAGGGCACTACCCAGTGCGCCCCACGCCATGCGCAACCTGCGCCGCTCCCTGCCTGGCTGTGCTCGGCGGGAGTGCCGTCGGTGATAGGCCGGGCCACACTCCACGTACAGCCCCATGCTTCCTGTCGGCGTTCAACGAACAGGAGGTGGTCCAGCGCCAGCCGGATGGCGAGCTCACCTCCCACATCCCCGGTCGGCGGAGGGTGTCGTTGAGCTGGCTGACGAGGTGGGCGTGGATCTGTTCCGAGGACGCGAGAGGGGCGGTGGCAGGCGTGCCGCCAGTCTCGCGCACTGCAGTCGGCGCGCCGGGCTCAGGGTGTGAGGAGTATCCGGCGTCGGAGTAGTTCGAAGCTGGCACGGCCGTAGCCTTGGCGTTTGAGGAATTTGACCCGGTTTACGTGTCCCTCGACCATGCCGCTGGAGTAGGGCAGGGTCAGACCGGCGGTCACGGCGTCGAAGTCCTTGTAGAGGTTGCGGGCGAAGCTGTGCAGGGGCGGCAGGCCGCTGCCCTCGACCGCCTTGATCCAGCTCGGCAGGAGTCGGCCTTCGAGGTTCTTCATCATCTTGGCGAAGTCGCTGATTTGCCCGCGGAGGTCGGCGAGTTCGGGGCAGCTGGCCAGGATCCGCTTGAGGCGGAGCTCCTGGCCGGAGCTGAGGTTGTCGGGATGGCGGGTGAGCCAGCCAACGACCTGCCGGACGGTGGGTGCCTCGGACCTCTTGGGTGTCGGGGCTTCGGCCGAGCGGAGGGGTTCAAGCCAGCGCCGGACGCTGCGGCTGCTGCCCCGGTAGCCGCGTTGGCGGAGCTCGCGGAACAGTCGGCCGCTGTCGGTGCAGCCCTCCTGCCAGCGCATGTTTAGGTACTCGGCCCAGGGCTGCAGCCTGTTCGGCCTATGCCCCGGTGGGCATAGCAGTTCCTCGACCGCGGTCGCACGGGCGTACCTGCGGACGGTCTTGCGGTCCATCCGCAGTTCCTTAGAGATCACGTCGATGGTGACGCCCTTGTCGTACATCTCGTGCACGGCGGCGAAGTTGCGCCGGGTGTTCGCCGCGCGCTTGCCCTCGATCGCTGGTGGCTGGGCGGGCTGCTGCGTCACCACGTCCTGGTCCTCCTCGGATGGAGCGAGGCAGCGGCGGTGGTCGACAACGCACTTCTCGACCGTCTTGCACAGGTTCAGCCACAGGTGAAAGCGATCGGCGATCTGGACCGCTTTCGGGGCGGCGGTGCGGACGGCCTCGGCGTAGGCGCTGGCCCGGTCCCGGCACACGATCTCTGCCCCCGGGTGCTGCCGGAGCCAGGCAGTGAAGGTCTCCGCGGTGCGGTCCGGCAGCACGTCCACGACGCGGCCGGCCTCGATGTCGACGAGCACGGTCCCGAAAACATGGCCCCGCTTGAGAGCGAAGTCGTCCACCCCCAGCACCCGCGGACTCCTCAGCGGCGGTTCGGCTGGCAGGGCCCGCAGGCGGCGGAGCAGGGTGTTCGGGGTCGCCGGGCTGTGCAGCATGCCCGCGAGCCGGGCGCCGGCCCGGCCGGCCAGGAAGCGGCCGATCGTCGTTAGCACCGTCTGCTGGAGCTGGCTTCGCCGACCGTGTCGGAAGGTCAACCCTTCGACCTGCTCGGCGAAGGTCCGCCGTGCGCAGGACCACGCCTCGCACCGGAACCGGCGAACCGCCAGGCATATCGTGACTGGACGGCCGCCGACCGCGGCGTCGGCAAGCCGCCGACGGTAGCGGTCATGGACACGGTGCGACCGCGTCCCGCAGCCCGGACAGGATGCGGTATCCGCGGTGGTCGAGGCGGTGATCCGCACCCGCGCACCGATGACCTGGACGTCTTCGACTGCGACGGCCGTCAGATGCGGCAGCAACACATCAAGTATGGGATCACTCAGCACCACTGTTCAAAGATCGAACTGACCGGCAGTCACGCTTGGTCATCCCGAAATGTTGATCAGAGCCGTCTGCCGTGTCCGCTGACAGGTAGCCGGGTGGATCTCGCCCCCGGCCACCTCAAAGGCCACCGCGCGGTAGCCATCAGATACGACAAACTCGCCGTCCGCTACGAAGCGACCGTGCTGGTGGCAGCCATCAACGAGTGGTTGTGACCAGCACTTTCGAAACAGGCCCTAGCCTGCGCGTTTCACGTCGGGCTGGGACCGGATCGTGAGCGGGAACGCGAAAGTGCCTTCTGAACTGGGACGATGAGGCTTGTCTAAGGTCTCCGTCGTACCAGCAGGAAGGCACTTTCTGCGTGCACCTTACCCGCTCACGTCCGAGGCTCGTCGTCAGCGCCGACGGGCACGGAGTGGTCAACCACGCCGGCTCGCGTCTGCTCGCGGATCTGGCCGACACCACGACGCTGACCAGCGCCTTCTCCGACGCTCTGCGCCGGCTGCGACCGCGCGGGACCGGGCACGATCCCGGCCGTGTCGCGGTGGATCTGGCGGTGATGCTCGCCGACGGCGGCGAGGCGATCCGGGACCCGGCCGTGCTGCGAGACCAGGGCGACGTGTTCGGTCCGGTCGCCTCCACCTCCACCGCATGGCGGGTGCTGGCAGGTATCAGCCCGGCTGCCTTGGCCGCGCTGCGAACAGCCCGGGCCCGAGCGCGCGAGGTCGCCTGGCTGCAAGCGGACGAGACCGGACGCACCCTGCCTCCAGCGCACGCCGGAGGGCGTGAACTGCCAGGCCTGGTCCTGGACATCGACGCCACCCTGGTCACCTGCCACTCCGAGAAGTCAGCCAGACCCAACCGAAACGCGGAGGCTAGTGTAGGCGGGCCAGCAAGTGGGCGTCGAGGAAGCCTCGTTCGGAGGCCGGGTCGTGGAGCAGCCGGGCGAACGTGACGAGCCCGGCCTCGGCCAGCAACTCGGCGAACCGGTCCACCGGCCAGCTATAGGCGGGCGTCACCTTGTGGTCGAAGCGGACCGGCTCCGGTCCGTCGGTAGCGAAGAACGAGACCAGGAGCAGGCCCCCTGGTGCCAGGACACGCACCTGCTCGGCGAGTAGCGCGGGCAATTCCCCAGGCGGGGTATGGATCATCGAGTAGTGGGCCAGCACGCCGCCGAGCGCGCAGTCCTCGATCGGCAGGGCCTCCATCCGTGCCTCGTCGAACCGCAGCGCCGGATGGGCCCGCCGGGCGTGGTCGACCATGCCCGGGGAGAGGTCGAGCCCGAAGGCGTCCAGCCCCAGGTCGTGCAGCATGGCCGTCAGATGTCCAGGCCCACACCCGACATCGGCTGCCCGCGGGTTCCCCGTCCCGCGCACCAGCTCGGCGAAGGTGCCGATCATGTTCCGCGAGAACGGCTGAGTCTCCAACCGATTAGCGAACATCGACGCATACAGCTCGACGACCCCGTCGTAGGCCGCCCTGGTCTCGCCCTGGTGATCCATCACGGGAAGCGAAGCTAGCATCCGCGCACTTTCGCAGCTTCTCCGGCCTCGTGCCGACCCCCACCCCTGGAGACTTACCGTCCCGCCACATGATCACGGGGCAGGCCCTACAGCCCGCGTTACAAGATCAGCGCCAGAGCCCGTCATTCTCCAGGCCCACGATCACGTTATTCGGCTCTGTCGCTGATCTTGTGACGCTGCGTAGGCCTGATGACCTTGGTGGTGCTGGCCGAAGTGGTCGGGTACCTCTCGCTGGACGGCGGGCTGATCGCCCCGCAGGCCGTGCATCAGCCGCTCGCCTAAGTAGTCTGCGTCGTAAGTCCTTCGGGGGTTGATCATGCGGCGAGTCGGGGCAAGGATTCGTCTGGGTGATCGGCGGCGTGTCGGTCGAGCCTGGCCAGCACATCGTCCAGGTCGGAGGTGGTGAACTTCCACTGGAACGGCTGTGCCGTGGCGTTGTAGCGGTCTTCGAAGGCTCGGAGCCGGTTCCCGAATTGGCCAAGGTCGGTGAAGTCGTTGGGCGAGAGGGCCTTGCGCTGTACGGCGGAGAAATAGACCTCGACTTGGTTCAGCCAAGAGGCGCGCACGGGGGTGTGGACCAGTACCGCGTTCGGGAACGCAGTGGTCAGCCGGGCTGCTGCGGCCTTGCCGCGGTGGGAGGAGCCGTTGTCGACGATCCAGAACACGCGTTTCGCGCTGGCGTAGGGTTCCTGGCTCATGACCTGGGTGACCAGGTTCATGAACGGGCCGATGCCGGTGGTCAGCTCGCAGCGGCCGAACACCTTCGCCTGGTGGACGTCGTAGGCGGCCAGGTAGGCCAGTGCTCCGCCGCGCCCGTAGGTGTGGTTGACCCGCATCGCCCTGGCCTGCCCGGGGGCGAGGGTGGGGTGACAGCGGCAGCGGGCCTGGATGGAGGTCTTCTCGTCCGCGCTGATCACATACTCGTCCGCGCCGAGCGGCTCGCCGTCCCAGGCGCGGGTGTACAGGTCAAGGACACGGGCTGCCTTGAGCCGGAAGCCGGGGTCGCTGATGAAGATCCAGGACCGGTGTTGCCAGGGCTTGATCGCGTCCTGGACGAGCCAGCGTCGCACTGTGGAGGCGGAGATTGTGTCGACGATGGCGCGGGCGACGACCTCGCGGGCCAGCTCCGAGGCCGACCAGCGGGACAGTGGCGTGCCGCTCTCCGCTGGCAGTTGACAGGTCAGCGCCTTGACCTGGGCCCTCTGTAACGGGGCGAAGGAGGCGGGACGCCCGGAACGCTTGCGGTCGGACAGGGCGGGCAGCCGGTTCCCGGCGAAACGGTCGCGCCAGGTGCGGACGGTGTCCACGTGCAGCCCGGTCTCGCGGGCGATGCGCGCGTTGGAGCGGCCCCGAGCCGCGTACAAGACGACCTGGGCGCGCTGGCGCAGCCGGTGCTCTGTCTTGTGGCCGTAGGCCATCTTCTTCAGCCGCTCACGCTCGGAGGCCGTCAGGAAGATCGGGCGTGCGGCGGTGCGATGCAACGCGGGAGAGCCGTTCACGAGAAGTGGATGGCGACAGGGTGCAAAGAAGCGCGCCCTTCCTGCGGCGTGCAGCCCTGCACCGTCTCTGCGGTCAGTTGGTGCCGATCAGTGCCGTGCGTGCGGCGGTGAGGATCTCGTCGGAGAGCGGGGTGCCGTTGGTGGCTCGGGACAGGACGAGTGCGCCGAGCATGGTGCACAGCCGGGTGATGCCGTCCTGGTCCTTGGCGGCGAGGAAGTCGGCGAAGTCGCCCACCCCCTGGGTGTAGACGCGGCGGGCCTCGGTTTCTCCTCCGTCGCGGGCCATGTCGGTGGCGAGTGCGGCGGCGGGGCAGCCGTCAGCCGGGCTGTCGCGGTGCTCGACGGAGAGGTAGGCGTCGATCAGCGCCCGCTGGGCGGCGTCGCGCTGCCCGGCGTACTGATCGAGCCCGTCCTTGTGGTGCTGGGCGAGTTCGGAGAACGCGTGGGCGGTGGCTTCGTCGATGAGGGCCTCCTTGGAGGCGAACTGCTTGTAGAAGCCGCCGTGGGTCAAGCCGGCCGACTTCATGAGGTCGGCGACGCTCAGGTGGGTGCCCTGCTCCCGGAGCAGCCGGGAGGCGGTCTCCACGACCCGTCGGCGGTTCTCCTGTGCCTGTGCCTGCGATACGCGGCCCATCGGTCACCCCTCCCAGTTGGATGTCGAGTGAAATCTATTCTAGACTGAGATTTAGATGACGGATGCAATCTATCGTGCGGTCGTCGCCGCCCTCAACGCTGGGAGTGCTCATGGAACTGAAGGACGCGGTCGCGGTGGTCACCGGCGCCAACCGGGGGCTCGGGCGGCATCTGGCCGCCCAGCTCATGGCTCGCGGGGCCAAGGTGTACGCGGCGGCCCGCCGCCCCGAGACGGTGGACCTGCCCGGGGCCGTCCCGCTGCGGCTCGACCTGACAGACGCGGAGTCGATCCGGGAGGCGGCCCGCACCGCCTCCGACGCGACGCTGCTGGTGAACAACGCCGGCATCTCCACCGGCACGCCGCTGATCGCGGGTGGCTTGGACGCGGTGCGCCTGGAGATGGAGGTGAACTTCTTCGGCCCGCTCGCCGTGACCCGGGCCTTCGCCCCGGTCATCGAGTCCAACGACGGCGGCGCCGTGCTCAACGTGCTGTCCGTCCTGTCCTGGCTGCACCCGGCCGGCCTCGGCTCCTACGCCGCGGCGAAGGCCGCCGCCTGGGCGCTGACCGGTGCGGTCCGGGAGGAGCTGGCGCTCCGCGGCATCGCCGTGACGGCGCTGCACGTCGGATACATGGACACCGACATGGCCGCCGGCGTTCCCGCCGAGCAGAAGGCCGACCCGGCCGAGGTCGCCGCCCAGGCTCTGTCGGGCATCGAGACGGGCCTGCCCGAGATCCTCGCCGACGACGTCACCCGGCACGTGAAGCAGAGCCTGGCCGCCGCGCCGAATGCGGGGTGAGGCACCCCCGCCGCATCGGCGCGGAGCCCTCTGAACCAGCAGTGCAGAGGAGAAAGTATCTCGTACCGGGGCAAGCCTGGAGCGAGCGGAGCCCCCGTCCCCCTGCGGGCGGAAAACGGAGATGACGATGAAGGCGTATCTGATCGAGAAGTACGGTGACCAGTCCGCGGTGCGCGCCGCCGAGCTGCCCGATCCGAAGCCGGGCGCCAACGATGTGCTGGTCAAGATCCACGCGGCGAGCGTCAACCCGCTGGACGTCAAGATCCGCGACGGTGCCTTCAAGCGGATCCTCCCGTACCGCCTGCCTCTCATCCTGGGCAACGATCTCGCCGGAGTGGTGGTCAAGGTCGGCTCGGCCGTCACCCGCTTCGCGGTGGGCGACGAGGTCTACGCGCGGCCCGACAAGGACCGCATCGGCACCTTTGCCGAACTCATCGCCGTCCACCAGGACGACCTGGCCCACAAGCCGGCCACCCTCACCATGGCGGAGGCCGCCTCCCTTCCCCTGGTCGCCCTCACCTCATGGCAGGCGCTGGTCGAGAAGGCACGGGTCCGGCCGGGCCAGAAGGTCCTCATCCACGCGGGCTCCGGCGGGGTGGGCACCATCGCCCTCCAACTGGCCGGGCACCTGGGCGCACACGTGGCCACTACCGCGAGCGCGGCCAATACCGCCCTGGTCAAGGAACTCGGCGCGGACGTCGTCATCGACTACCGCACCCAGGACTTCGAGGACGTCCTGGACGGCTACGACGTCGTCCTGGACACCCTCGGCGGCAAGACCCTGGAGAAGTCCCTGCGCATCCTCAAGCCCGGCGGGAAGGTCATCAGCATCGCCGGGCCCCCCGACGCGGACTTCGCCCGCGAGCTGGGCGCGAACCCGGTCCTGCGCCAGGCGATGAACGCGCTGAGCTTCACGACCCGGCGCCACGCCAAGCGCCGGGGCGTGACGTACTCCTTCCTGTTCATGAAGGCCGACGGCGAGCAGCTGCGCGAGATCACCAGGCTCGTCGACGCCGGGAAGATCCGCCCCGTCGTCGACCGTGTCTTCCCCTTCGAGCAGACCCGCGAAGCCATGGAGTACGCCGAGAAGGGACGCGCCAAGGCCGGCAAGGTCGTCATCGCGACGGTGTGAGCACCAGCCCCCGCCGCACCACCGCCAGGCCCCGGGCAGCGAGAGGATCCCGCCCCCCACCACCCCTACCCTCCACACCCCCAGGAACCGATCATGAGCGCACCGCGCAGTTCCCCCACCCCCACGCCCGCCCCGTCGTCGTCGTACAAAGATGCACCGACCCGTTCGGTGTCCGTGCGCGGCGTCGACTTCGTCTACCGCCAGCTCGGCCCGGAAGGAGGCGGCGTACCACTGATCCTGCTTCACCACCTGACCGCTGTCCTGGACAACTGGGACCCCCGCGGCGTCGACGGACTCGCCGCCCGGCGCCAGGTGATCGCCTTCGACAACCGCGGAGTCGGCGCGTCGGGCGGCTCCACCCCCGACACCATCGAAGCGATGGCCCGTGACGCGGTGCTGTTCATCCGAGCCCTGGGCTTCGAGCAGGTCGACCTGCTCGGCCTGTCGATGGGCGGCTTCATCGCCCAGGTCATCGCAGCCGAGGAACCGCAGCTGGTGCGTAGGGTCGTCCTCGCGGGCACCGGCCCCGCCGGAGGCCCCGGCATCGACAAGGTCACCGTACTCACCCTCCGGGACATCCTGAAGGGTTTCCTGACCCGCAAGGACCCCAAGCAGTTCCTCTTCTTCACCGACACCGAACACGGCCGACGCGAAGCACGCGCCTTCCTCGAACGGCTGAAGGAACGCACCAGCGACCGCGACAGGGCCATCTCGCTGACGTCGTTCCGCGCCCAGCTCAAGGCCATCCACCGATGGGGCCTGCAAGCGCCCGCGGACCTGTCGCGCATCCACCAGCCAGTCCTGGTGGCCAACGGCGAGAGCGACAGGATGGTGCCGAGCGAGAACACCCTCGACCTCGCCGCACGCCTGCCCCGGAGCGAACTCGTCCCCCTCTACCCGGACGCCGGACACGGCGGGATCTTCCAGTTCCACAACGAGTTCGTGGCCAGAGCCCTCGCATTCCTCGAAGCACAGCCCGAGGCCTGACTCCTGACGCCACATCCCTCCGCCGCCTCGCCCCAGGCGCGACCGGGACAAGGCGGGCCCGGGCGAGCCAGCCTGCCCCGATCAGACGCCTCCTGTACGCCGGCATTCCCATCGGCACCCCGAGAATGCCCTCGGCATCGCATACCAGATCTACCCCGTCACCTGGCCGCAAGCCCGCCGACGCCCAGCCTCGAAGTCAACCCCCGAAGGACTTACGACGCAGACCACTAAGGTCAGCGTGCCCGGGCGAGGTCCAGCAGGTGCTGCATGACCGCCACCGGCAGTGCCGGATTGCCTGCGGCAGCCGCAGCATGTGCCGGCAGGGTGAGCCGCCGGAGCAGTTCGTCGGCGGGCAGCCTGGGGTCGCCGACCGCCCAGCCGCCCACCTCGGGGTCGTCGGCGAGCCGCAGCACCAGCTCGGGTCCGGCCTCCGGGTCGTCCAACGCGGCGTGCCGCAGCCGCGGGTTGGGGTCGTCGGCGAACCGGGCCAACCCGGGCCGGGCGAAGTTACGGTGGTAGCGGAACCCCGACCAGTACCGGTCCTGCACCGTGGCGTACAGCTCCACCAACAGCTCGTGCGGCGCGTCCTCGCACCGCTCGGCCAGCGTGCGCCGCACCCACTCGTCCTCGTCCGCCGCCAGCAGGGCCACCACGTCCGGCGCCAGGTGAGGCTGAGCCGCGAGCACCCGCCGCAGCCCCACGTGCGCCGACCTCGCGATCCGGCCGGCCGCATCCGGATCGGTCGCCTGCCGTGCGATCCAGGACGGCGGCGACCAGAAGTCCTGCCACACCGTGCAAGGGATGGCCGTGCGCTGTTCCTCCGTCAGCTCCTCCCGCATCGACACCGCGAGCCGGACGTCGTTCTCGGGATCCTCCGCCAGTCGCAGGGCCAGGACGGTCGGTACCTCGGGATCAGCGGCGGCCTTCATCCGCACCGCCGGATCCGGGTGCGCGACCCGCTGCTCCGCCGTCAGTACGGGCTGCGGCTCCCGCACCGTGACGGGCGGCTTCTCACCGGCGCCGACGATCCGCCGGATCTTCGGTTCCGGGTCCTGCGCCAGGATCTCCAGCACCCCGGCAGGAATACGGCGCTTGTACTCGAAGAGCATCACCGCGTACACGAACCGGACCCGCGGTTCCGGATCCCGCGCGAGCCGGGCCAGCACGTCGACGTCCGCCGTCGCGTTCTCCGCAACGTCCAGCCGGTGCTGGATCCGCGGCGAAGCCACCAGCAGCTCCGTCGCCGCGGCATCCAAGGTCCTGTACTTGAGCCAGGAGCCCGGCATCGGCAGCTCGTCGAACTCCAGCAGCCGCGCCAGCATCTCCACCGGCAGCACCCGATTACTCGCCAGCCCCCGGAGCCAGCCGTCCACCACATCGCCATCCGCAGCTGCGCGCGCCAGCGCCCCACCCAGTCCGTCCATCCCGCCATTCTCGCTGCCCCGACGCCCTGGGCCCGCCGCTGGCCAGCGCCACAACCGGGCCCCCGGCAATGGCGCACGCCCGGCATGGAGGAGCACAGAAAGGGACGCTGGGGCCCGGTCGCGGCTGCCGTCGCGATTTCTTGATCGGGGCTTGCGGGGCTGTGCGCTCGGCCCACCGGCCGGAGTCGAGGTCGTCACTGAGGCTTCGTACCGCCCGCTGCTCGGCCTCCGGCCCGACCCTCGTCCACACCGACATCGCACGGCGCACGTGGTCCTCCAGATACGCCCCCGGTCGGCGCCAGTACGCCTCGAACAGGCCGTCAGTGCAGTCCCACGGGATGGGCACCGGCTCGGCGCGGGCGCCGATCGCGTCGGCCATCCCGGCAAGCGAGGGAAATTCCGTGAGGACGGCGGCGAACTCGGGCAGGTAGTCGCGGGTGAGCCAGAACCGGTCCTGCCATCCGGGCTCGTCGGTGTCGAAGGTGAGCACCACCACGCGGCGGGCCACGCGCCGCATCTCGCGCAGCCCCGCTACCGGGTCCCCCCAGTGGTGAACGGTGGAGACGGCCATCGCGACGTCGAAGGAATGGTCCTCGAACGGCAGGCTCTCCGCGGCGGCGGCGACGCACGGCGCCGAGCCGGCAGGCCGCTGCCCCCGCATGACCGCCGACGGCTCCACCGCGGTCACGTCGCGATCAGCAGGCTCGTAGGAGCCGGTGCCGGCTCCGACGTTCAGCACCGTCTGCGCGTCGCCGAGCGCGTCCCAGATCTGCGCGGCGATCCGCGGCTCGGTACGCCGTGTCGCGGTGTAGGCACCGCCGATCTCGTCGTACAGCCGTGCACCGAGCATCTCCAGTTACTCCTCCGGTGTCACCTTGAGTCCCTTCGCCCGTGCCTCGAGTTCCCTGTCGATGGCTGCCACCATGGCGTCGGCGCGATCACGCCGCTCCAGCAGCAGGCCGCGCAGTCGGCGCAGGTGCGCGACCGCGTCGGCGGACGGGTCGCCGACCAGTTCGGCGACCTCCCGCAGGCCGAAGCCCAACCGCCGGTAGGCCAGCACCTCCCGCAGCCGCTCCACGTCGCCCGCCGAATAGGTCCGGTAGCCGGCCACGGTCCGCGCCGACGGCCGAACGAGCCCGAGCCCGTCATAGTGATGTAGCGTGCGGACGCTCACGCCCTGCCAGCTCGGCCACGTGTCCCACGGTCCAGTGATCGTCCACCGCACCGACTATGCAGCCTGACGCCACGTGAGGGTCAAGAGCCTCACTCACAGCATCAAGAGCCGAACGCGAAGCAGCGGTCTGAGGCGACTCCTGCAAGCCAGAGCGATGGTCTGGTCCAGAGAAGCAGGCGTTGTCGGTGGCGCCTGTCATCCTGCCCGGCGTGTACTTCGCGGAGTTTCGAGGTGCTTCTGCCTCATCTGTCCGGTGTCGTGGTGGAGTTGGTCGAGCGGTCGGCGGACGGGATCACGATGCATGCCCGTGTCCGTGCGGCCGACGCGCTGTGCCCGCACTGCCGGAGCACATCGGGACGGGTGCACGGCCGATACTTGCGACGGCTGTCTGACGCGGCGATCAGCGGCACCCGGGTGATCATCGAGCTGCTGATACGCCGCTTCCGGTGCCTCAACGCCGCCTGCGCGGCCGTGACGTTCGCCGAGCAGGTCACCGGGTTGACCAGCCCGCATGCCCGCTACACCCCGCTGATGCGCGGGACGCTGACCTCGATCGCGCTGGCGTTGGCCGGGCGGGCTGGAGTTCGACTCGCGGTCGCGCTGGGGCTCCCGGTGGCGAAGGACACCCTGTTACGCCTGCTCAGAGCCTTCCCCGAGGAGCCAGTCGGGCAGGTCCGGGTGCCGGGCGTCGACGATTTCGCGCTACGGAAGGGCGACTCGTACGCCACCGTCCTGGTCGACCTGGAGCGGCGACGCCCCGTCGACGTGTTACCGGGACGCGAGGCAGAACCGCTGCCCGCCTGGCTCCGTAACCACCCTGAGGTGGAGGTGATCTGTCGGGACCGGGCCGGCTCCTACGCGGAAGGTGCCCGCACTGGTGCCCCGCAAGCGGTGCAGGTAGCCGATGCGTGGCACCTGTGGAAGAACGTCGGCGAGGCGGTGGAGAAGACGGTCGGTGCTCATTTCGCCTGCGTGCGGGCCGTGTTCGAGAGACCGCCGGCCCCCGACCCCACCGACGCGCCCACTGATGACGAAGGCCTGGTGGCGGCACCGGTCGGGACAGTCGGGACCCTGGACGTCTGCGGGCGCGAGCGCCGCCTGGTGGTCCGGACCCGGGGACGGTTCAGCCTCGTCCAGGACCTGCTGGGCCAGGGCGCCTCGCTGGAGTCGATCTGCCACCGGCTCCAGCTGGACCGTTCCACCGTCCGCCGCTTCGCCCGCGCGACCAGCATCGACGAGCTCCTGGTCAAGGCGGTCAACCGGTCGACGATCCTGGACGAGTACCGGCCCTACCTCCACCAGCGGTGGAACGAGGGCTGCCACGACACCGCCCAACTGCACCGCGACATCACCGCCCTTGGTTTCACCGGAAGCATCCAGGCCGTCCGCCGCTACCTGCGAACCTTCACCCCCTCGGCTCCCGCGCCGGCGCCCAGGCCCGCTCCACGGCCCCGCCGCGTTGTCCGGTGGACCATGACCAATCCAGGCAACCTCACCGACGAGGACGCCCTCACCTTCAAGGAGATCCGCGCCGGCTGCCCCGAGCTCGACGCGGTGACCGACCACGTCCGCGACTTCGCCGAGATGATGCGCGACCTGCGCGGCGACCAGCTGCCCGGCTGGATGGAGCGCGTCGAGCAAGACCCCCTGCCCGCGCTGCACTCCCTGGAGCTCCGGCCAGGTCGAGGGACAGAACACGAGAGTCAAGCTCATCAAGCGGGCCGGATACGGCCGCGCCAACTTCGACCTTCTACGGAAGCGGATCTTGCACCGAACCTGACCACCGATCACAAGATCAGCGACAGAACCCGTTATTCCCCAGGTGCGGCCCTGGCTTGATCGTTACTCAGGTTTGGCCTTGACGCCAGTCGGAGTGGCCACTCCGATGGACAGCAGGGACAGGACTGCAGTCAGTGAGGGCAGCGCCGGGCCGGGCCAGTCGTCCTCTCGTTGGTGGGCGTCGTTGTCGGCCCAGTCTGAGGCCCGGAGCATGAAGGCCTGCATGCCGCAGTTGGATGCGCCGGTGAGTTCGTCCCCGCCACCGTCGCCGATGTAGAGGCACTCCTCTGGGGCGACGTCGAGTTGGCGTGCGATCAGGTGGAACAGCTCGGGACTGGGCTTGCGTCGGCCTTCCTCGCAGGAGAGCACCCGGGCGTCGACCAGCTCGGCCAGAGGCAGGCGCGACCAGCTCTCGGCCAGTTCCGCAGCGCAATCGCTGAGCACCCCCACCCGCATTCCCCGGGCGCGTAGTTCGGTCAAGGTCGGGACCGCGTCGTCACGCAGGACGAAGAGTTCGCGTTGTGCTTCCAGCCGAGCGGTGCAGGCGGCAGCCAGGGCTTCGTCGCTCGGATCGATCCCGTTGCGGCGGGCGAGGGCGCGCAATGTCGCCGACAGGTCGCCCAGCCTTCCGGTTGCCCGCTCGGGGAACGAGGCGTCCAACGTCGCGCGCCAGGCCGGTGCGGGGATACCAAGGGGTGCCGCGCTCCGCGCGGCGTGTTCGTCCCACACGTTCGTCGGTGTGCTGGGCGTGAGCGTCCCGAAGAAATCGAAGATGACAGCGGTGGTGGGCATGGCCAGGACCTTAGCGTCACCGCGTCCAGCGGCCGGAGCGAGGTCCCGATTCTTCCTCGTTGCCGTGATGGTGGCCGGTCCTCGTCGCGGGTCAAGGTCGTTCGTTTTCCCAGGTGCGACCTGCTCTGGTCGTTGCTCAGGTTTGGGTGGGGGTGGGAGTGCCAGTCGGGTCGGTCTTGGGTCGCTTGTTCGGCCGGTAGCTGGGGCCGTTCATGAACAGCTGGTGGCTGTTGTTGATCAGCCGGTCGAGCAGGGACTCGGCGACGACGGGGTTGGGGAACAGGGGGATACCAGTCGGCAGGGCGCGGTAGGAGGTCAGGATGAAGGACTGTCCCGTGCGCTCGCCGATGAGTTCGTAGAGGTCGTCGGCCTGGGCGGGGGTGAGCTCGCGCATGGCGAAGTTGTCCAGGATGAGCACGGCCGGCCGGGCGGGGTCGCGCAGGCGCTTGGTCCAGGTGCCGTCCGCGCGTCCGCCGGCCGGCTGGGCCAGGGTGCGAGTGGTCTTGGTGAAGCGGACCTCGGCCCCGCGGCGGATGGCCAGGTGGCCAAGGGCGGTGGCCATGTGTGTTTGGCCGACGCCGACGGCTCCGTGCAGGATGACCGACTCCCCGCCCTGCAGCCAGCGCAGGGCCGCGAGGTCGCGGATGGCGGCGGCGGGGAGTTGGGGGGCGAAGTCGACACTCGGGTTCGTCCGTCCCTCCGGCCATCCAGTCTTCCCATCATCCGGCTATCCGTCGGCCAGGGCCGCAGTGGGTCCCGCCCGCACCCGTTCCGCATCAGCCCTTGGGCCAATACGAGGTGACGGAGGATCAATCGGTGGGCTGATGCCGCCCACCCGCCCCGCGTGACAGCGTTCCGCGCATGGACACCACGCCGATGGACACCACGCCGGTCGCACGCCGTACCGGACCGACCCGCCGCCGTATGCTTGGCGCCGCCCTCGCCCTGGGCGCCGTCGCGCCGCTGGGCCTCGCCCGCACGGCCTCGGCAGCTCCCGCTCCCACATCCTCCGGCACCGTCCGCTCCGGCACCGGCTCCCCCGCACGGCTCACCCTGCCCGCTCCCACCGGCCCCTTCCCGGTGGGCATGGTGCCGCTGCACCTGCGCGACGAGTCCCGGCTCGACCCGAATGCCAGGCCCGGACGGTTCCGCGAGCTGATGGCCACCGTCTGGTACCCCGCCCGGTCCGCGGACGCCGACGCGTACCCGCTCGCCCCCTGGATGACCGAGGGCGCCCTGAAGGCCTTCCTCGACGACGTCGACTTCCCGCTCCCTCTCGCGCTCGCCCCGCTCACCGCCGGCCACGAGTGCGCGCCCGTCCACCGGACCGGCCGGCCGCTGCCCGTCGTCCTCTACTCGCACGGCGCGGGTGGCCATCGCGCCGACCACACCATCGTGGTCCAGGAGTTGGCCAGCCACGGCTTCGCCGTCGTCACCGTCGACCACACCCACGACGGCATCACCGAGTTCCCGGACGGGACCGTCGTCACCCGGGACGGCGTCGCCCCGGGGCTGTACCCAAGGGACTACGCCGCCGACCTGCTCTTCCTGCTCGAACGCGTCGTCGACCTCGCCAACGGACGCAACCCCGACGTCGACGGCCGCGCCCTGCCGGCCGGCCTGCTCGGCGGCCTGGACGCGCGGAACATCGGCGTCGCCGGCTGGTCCAAGGGCGGCACCGCCGCCGCCCTCGCCATGGTCGCCGACCAGCGTATCCGCGCCGGCCTCACCCTGGACGGCCGGATGGAGTCGAACCCCGCCATCACCACCGACATCGACCGGCCGTTCATGATGATGACCGCCGCCTACACCCGGGCCGCCAGCCCGTACGTCGAGACCTTCTGGGGCCACCTGCGCGGCTGGCGCCTCGACGTCCAGGCCACCGGCGCCGTGCACTCCTCGTACGGCGACAACATGACGCTGATCCCCCAGGCAGGCAGGCTGCTCGGCATGACCGAGCAGCAGATCCAGTCCAAGGTCGGCACCATCGACCCCGACCGCGGCGTCCTCATCCAGCAGGCCTACCCGCGCGCCTTCTTCGACCTCCACCTGCGCAACCGGCACTGCGGCAACCTGCTCGACGGACCGTCGAAGGCCTTCCCGGAGGTCGTGTACCACCCGTAGACCCGGTACGGCGTGGGGGGGGGGCGCAAAAGGGAGGCTGTCCCACCCTCACCCCAACCTGCCTACCACCCCGCCACGTGGTCAAGAGGACCGCTCTCCCCACCGCGGCTTCCTCTTC
>NZ_JBVJCO010000032.1:25412-51439 GCF_055588525.1 Kitasatospora sp. NPDC041988 | reverse complement strand
TTAACAAACTACCCCGGTGCCACCCTCTGAAACGGCCGTCGAAGCCCTTCCCCGGGTCTTGCCCCCCCCCTTCAACCCCGGGGTGGTGGGGCCGACCCCCACGGGGCCACCCCCCCCCACTGCCAGCTGAGGCCTGTCTGATAATTGACCTTGTGGCAGGTCCAGCTACTCCAGCCGTAGATCTTGATCTTCATGGTTGTTGGGCTGCTTGCCGCTGGTAGTGGCCGGTGCGGGCGCGTGCTTGGTGCCGACGCCGCCATCCCGACCAGCGGGGCCAGAGGTCGGGGTGCCTGTGTTGATGGTTGGGGTCGACCATTTCACGATGGCCCCGGCTCGGGTGGTGGCGAGGTTCGCCGGCTGCCACGAGTTGGTCGGCACACGGTTCGGGACAGCGACCCGGCCCGGGCCGGGTTTCGAAGCGCGGTGAGGATCGTGCAGCCGCAAGATCGGTAGTTCTGTCACGGGCGGCGCGTCGACCGGGTACAGGGGCCGAGGTGTTGGTCGAGATCGTTCTTGCGAACCGCACTGCGGACTGGGGGAGTGCTGGCGCCGCTCCTGTCCGGTGGGCTACGTTGTGCGGTGATGACTACCGGGACGGCATTGCGCCACACACGGATTGGTGACCCGGCGCTCCTTTGAGCGCCGTACGGGCCGGTGCTGGCCCGCTGTTGGATCGAGGATCTGGCGCTGCTGCGCGGGCTCCGCCTCCTGTCGTGTTGATCTCAGCTCGACACGTCAACCACGACAGGAGAACTCATGCCCACCAAGACGCTGCACATTCCCACCGAGGACGGCCAGGCCGACGCTTTCGCCGCCTTCCCCGACGGTGACGAGCGGCACCCAGGGGTGCTGATGTACGCGGACGGCTTCGGCCTCCGGCCCGTGCTGCGGGAGATGGCCCGCGAACTGGCCGGGCACGGGTACTACGTGCTCGTCCCCAACCTCTTCTACCGGCACGGCCCGGCACCGGTGATCGAACTTCCCGAGCACATTGGCGAAGAGGTCCGGCCCGCGGTCTTCGCCCAGCTGATGCCTTTGATCGAGGCGCACACCGCCGAACGTGTCCTGAGCGACGCCGATGCCTACCTCAGGTTCCTCACCACCCAGCCCGAGGTCGGCGCCGGACCGGTCGCGGTGACCGGCTACTGCATAGGCGGCCTCCTGGCGATGCGCACCGCCGCGGCCCACCCCGGCCAGGTGGCCGCCGTTGCCGGATTCCACGGTCCCGTGGGCGCCGACGGGGCCGGCAGCCTCTCCAAGCTCACGGCCCAGGTCCACCTCGGCCACGCCGAAGGCGACATGACACCCGAGGCCCTCGGCGAGCTCAACCAGGCCCTGGACGCCGCGGGTGTCGGCTACACCTCCGAGATCTACCCCGGCACCATCCACGGCTTCACCATGTCCGACACCGATGCCTTCAACCCCTCCGCACTGCAGCGTCACTGGGACCGCCTGCTCCCCCTCCTCGACCGCACCCTGGACAACAGTCGATCTTCGCGACGGTGGCGGTGAACAAGACGATCGCCGCGTTCGTCCTCGCTCGGACTACGAGCCCTTGGGGACGCCCGGGTACCACTCGGTCCAGCCGTCCCACGGGGTGAGGGTCCGGGACCAGGTCACGTTGTTGCTGTCGAGGGAACTGATGGTGAAGTTGAAGTCGCCCTGGTGGTTGAGGACCTTCACCTGCCTGACGAAGGGGCCGCCGCCCAGGCTGCCGAAACCGAGGCGAAGCGCCACCGCTCGTGGTGGCGCCGTCCCTGACCCGCTGCTCCCCGGTGCAGGCCGTCAAGGCTGCTTCCGGACTCCACGATGAGGAGGACCTGCATCGTCGCCGCTCGTCCGCTCCGCCCACACCGCGACGGCCTGCTTCATCCGGCCAAGCCGGGCTTCCCACTCCGCGTGCTCTGACATGGAGGTAGGCCGGCCAGCCCCTCGGCCTCGTCCGGTCCGTGCCGCCCGCCCGGCCGCACCACGGGGTCAGCCACCCGAGGAGCGCTCCGCGAGGGCGAGGGCGAGGGTGAACAGGTGGTGCAGGTGGGTGTTGCCGGTGCGGCGGGCCTCGAGGACCGCGCTGCGGAGGTTCATGGTCGCGGCGAGGCGCAGGTCGGTCAGGGGGCGCTGGAGGACCGCGCCGGCGTGGTCGAGGTCGTGCACGCGGCTGTGCCAGTCGAAGTCGCGGCGCCGGAGGGGCTCGCCGACGGCCAGTTGTCCCGCGTAGGCGACGTACCGGCCGTCGGGGGAGGTGGTGATGAGGTTGAGGTGCTCCGTGCCCGTGAGGGCGGGTGGGGCCGGCCGCGGGGTCAGGGTGCCCGGGTCGAGGAAGTGGATGCGTCCCTCGCCGGGGGCCTTGCCGCCGACGACGTCCCACTCGGGTACGGAGAACAGGTGCCGCATGCGCGGCGTGTCCCGTTCGACGAGGGACCGCATGCGGTGTCCGCCGAGCTGCCAGAGGGTCAGCCCGCCCTCCTGTCCTGCGGTCAGCAGCCGGTCGTGGCCGACGAAGGCCAGGTCGGCGAGCCCGTCGGGCTGTACCGGTCCGCCGACGGCCAGTGCGCTACCGAGGAGTGCGTCGGTGGCGACCAGGACGTGGCCGTCGCAGAGCACCAGCCTGATCCCGTCGGGGTCCACGGCGATCAGGGTGCCGTTGGACAGTCCCCAGGCACCGAGGCCGACCTGCCGAAGGGCATCCGACGACGCCGAGCCGAGGTCCTGGTCGACCAGGGCGGCCGGGGAGAAATGCAGGCCGGCCACGTAGCCGAAGAGCATCGTGGCGACCCTGGCACCGGCCACCGCGACCCCTCGCGCGAGAATCGTAGTGCCCTGGTCGGTGTGGCGGACGAGTTCGAACGCCCGGTCACCGCCGTGGTCGGGTGACCTGGTGGCGATGACGGTCGAGGCGTCGACGCAGGTGATCGACCTGTGGTCGGCCGGGCCCGTGGACAGGGTGGTCCGGGTGCCGGTGCGCAGGTCGAGGGTCTCGACCGTCTCCCGGTGGTCGTCGGCGATCGTGGCGACCGCCAGGGTGTCGTGGGCGTGGGCGAAGGAGATGTAGTCCTCGTTGAAGAGGTCCAGCTCGGGCGGGAGCCGGGTGGTCGCGCCCTCGGCGGCATCGGCGACCAGGGCGGCGGTGCGGCGGGCGGGGAGTGAGCGAAGGGCCTCCAACAGTGCACGGTCGACCGCGTCCGCGGGGTGCCAGCGACGCACTGGGATGCGGCGGGCGAGCCGGGTGGCGTCGGTCAGCGAGCAACGGCAGACGGCCTCCCAGTAGAGCGGCCAGTCCTGCCGGCGGGCGAGCTGTTCGGCCACGCGGAGCACGCTGTCGCGGGTGGCCGGCGGCCCGGTGGCGCGGTCCCAGCCCGACACCTCGACCGTGGTGCCGGGCCGCGGCACTCGGTCCTTGAGGCGGACCTTTGGGGAGCGTGCACGGGCTTCGGGGTCCTCGGGCCGTCCGGCGGCCCGCAGGGCGTCGTTCTGCCCGTGCAGGGCACCGACCAGGCCCATCTCGTGCTCGGCGGCATTGGCGGCGGCGAGCTGTCTCCAGAGCGCGACGGACTCCGCGCCGGCGTCCAGGGCCTCGTCGTGGCGGCCGACGGCCGTGAGGCTCTCCCGGCGCAGGCCGAGCGCGAGGGCGAGGTGCTTCCGGTACGTCAGGGGGTTGTCGCCGGCCAGGCGGCGGTAGAGGCCGACGGACTCCGTGATGGCGGCGACCGCCTCCTCGTGGCTTGCGGCGTGCGCGAGTTGGGTGCGGAGGTTGAGCAGGGCGATGGCGAGGTCGGGCTGGTGGCCCACGGGGTCGGCGTCGGCCAGTTCGCGCCAGACCCGGACGGCTTCGAGGGCCGTCGCGGTGCCGTCACCGGGCGTGGGGGCGGGGCCGCCCGCCCCGGCGCCGGACGGAGTCCGTTCGGCAATGGTGCCGGCGTCGGCCCGTACGGTCAGGGCCGCGGCGTTGGTCAGGGCGACGGCGAGGCCGACACGGAAGCGCGGGTCGTCGGCCTCCCGTCGGCGGTAGTGCTCGATCGCCTCCTGATTGGCCCGGTACGCCTCGGTCCACCGCCCGGTGCGTTCCAGGTGCGTGGCGAGGTTGGCCAGGGCGGTCGCCAGGTCGAGGTCGTACTGCGGCTGGTCCCGCGCGTAGAGGCGGCGGAAGATCCCCACCACCCGTTCCTGGGCGGCCGTGGCCTCGGTGTGGCGCTCGATCTCCATGAGCCGGCTGGCGTAGTTCGTCAGGGACTTCCCGACGTCGGCCTCATAGATCTCCGGCTGCTCGACGGCCAGGCGTTCGAAGGCACGGACCGCCCGCAGCGCGGCGCGGACCGCCTCCTCGTGGCGGCCGAGCAGGCCGAGGTCGTTGCCGTGGTTGACCAGGACACCCGCCATCGCGCCCGGGCCGTCGGCCACGTCGAGCCGGAGTTCCAACAGGCGGATCCGCAGGACGGCGGCGGCGACGACAAGGTCGGGCGGGGTCGGGTCGGGCACACGGTCGAGCACCTCGCCCAGCAACTCATCGGCGATGGCGGGCAGTTCGGCGAGGGCCAGCAGGGCGGGCGCGCCGGCGGCCACGGCCAGGTCCGGATTCTCGTCCAGCAGCGGGAAGAGGCAGCGCGGGCCGACGTGCGGCCAGCGTTCGGCCGCCGCTGCGAGCGTGGCGATGGCCCGGGTGGGCCGGTCGTCGTGACGGGTGGTCACGGCGGCGGTCTCCGGGGCCCAGCGCTGCGCCGGGTACGCGGCGCGGTGGCCCGGCAGGGTCAGGGCGACGAAGTCCTCGGCGAGGCGGTCGGGGTAGAGCGGTTCGAGGACGGTGGCGCGCGCGGGATCGGGTGGCGGGTAGCAGACCGCGTGGTCGGCGAGAACTTCGGCGGTGGGGTGCCCCAGGCTCAGCGCGTCGACGAGTGCGGTCCCGGAGTCGGGGGACCGGGGGCCGCCGAGGGCGGCGGTGAAGACGGCCCGGTTCATCGCGGCGGGCGGGGTGGCGATCCGGCCGTGGCGCCTCTCCCGGCGCAGGCGTGCCCAGTTGAGCTGTTCCCGGTCCAGCAGGTAGAGGGCCAGCCCGGCGGTGCCCGGCATGGCGGGTGCGGCGGCCGGGTCGAACGCGTCGCCGGCGGCGGCCGGGGAGGCGCGGGTGGCCGCGGGGGCGGGCGCCGGCGGAGTACGGCCGGTGGCGTGCGCGTCCACGGCGACCAGGGCGGCCATGTGTACGGCCAGCACCAGGCCGAACTCGGGGTGGTCCAGGTCGGCCGGGCCGGGCGGCGGCGGGACCCCGTACGTGGCGGCGAATCCGTCGAGGGCGGCCCGGTACATGGTGTGGCGTCCCTCGGGGTCCGCGGCGGCACTATCAGCGGACCCGGCGTGCCCGGGCCCGTCCGCGCCGAGCGGCGGCAGCAGTTGCTGCGAGACCGAGACCTGCTCGTTCGCCAGCGAGGCACGCAGCGCGGGCCAGGCATCCGTGCCGCGGGCGAGCAGGAGGATCCGCACGGGCAGGTCGGTGCGGTGGAGCAGCGCGTTGCTGAACAACCAGGTCAGGGACGACAGCGGCCACCGGTCGGCGTAGTCGACCAGAAGCAGCAGCCCGGCGGTGCCGTCCGGGCGCAGGTCCTGACTGCCGGGCGGCGGCAGGACGCCGCCCGGGCCCTCGGTCGCCGTGGCCACCGTCCACCCGGCCGCCGTCAGCAGGCCGGCGAGCTCGTGCGCCAGCCTCGTCTTGCCCTGCCCGCCGCGGCCGTACAGCCACCGGGCGGCCCGGCGCGGCCCCCGCGTGCACCACTCTCCCAGCTCCCGCAGCTCCTGCTCCCGCCCGGTGAAACCGACGACGGCGAAGCGGGCGTTGAGCATCCGGCTCGGCTGCTCGCGCAGCCAGTCCTCGTCGAGCCGGGGCGGCGGCCGCCACCGTTCCAGGACGTACAGCGGCGTGCCGTCCCCGAAGACATGGATGTCGGCGCCGATCACCCCGTACGCGAACCCGCCGGTGGCGGTGACGTACTGGGAACTCAAGCGCGCCCGCCCGGCTCCGGCTGGACGGTCACATCGCCGCCCTGCGAGGCGAACAGCTGCGCGTGGTCGTGGGCGACGACGTGCATCACCCACCGCTGCTCGTCCTCGGGCAGCGAACGCCGCATCCGCTCGGTGAGCTCGGTCAGCTCGCCCGCGAGTTCCGGGTGCTCGCGCAGCAGGTCCTGCAGCCTCAGCTGCCAGCCCGGCAGCAGGCTGTGCCGGGCCGCCGTCGCGTCGTCGGCCCGCGCCACGAGGCCGGCGTCGCCGTCCAGCTGTGCCGCGACCAGCGCGATCCGGCCGTCCGCAGCGGGCGCGGCCTCCGGCCCGCCCTCCTTCGGCGCCGTGCCGTCACCGGGCTGCGCCGAGGTGCCGTCCCGCGCGCCCGCGCCGGCGCGCCCGAACAGCCTCAGCACACCGGTCCGGCTGGCCTGCCAGGCATTCGTGGCCATCGCCCCGACCAGAGCGGTCGATCCCGCGGTGGCCGGCGCCGCCACCAGTGATTCCGCCAGCATTCCCCCGCCGTTCCGCCGATCCGCCGTATCCGTCCTTCCGGCTTTCCATGCTGCCACCGATCCCGTTGCCGGGAGCCGCAGTTGCACGACTTCGGCGGGCTCGTCGGCTGCGCGGGCCGGGCACCCGGACGAGGAACGCGCGCCGCTCCGGCCACGCCGCGGCCGCCGCCCGCGCGGCCTCGTCCCAGGTCAGGCCCGCGGGGTAGAGCGCATCGAACATCCGGTCAGGGCGGCACGGGGACCGGGGGTGTGAGCAACGCTGTTTCCCCGGTCGGCTGGATAGAGGAGTACGACGTCGAGCGCGGCACGTGGATCCCGTTGGTCGACAGCAGCATCGTCTCCGACGCCGCGGGCTGGCGAGCCCGCTGCGCTGCCCGGGCCCGCTCGCTGCTCGTGGACCTGGTGCTGCGCGGCCCTGCGCCAAGCTCCCGCTGCTCCTGGTCGAGGTCGAGGTCGACCGCGAGAACGAGGGGCCCCGGCGGACCCGGCGAGCGCAGGCGACCTGTCCTCGGCTAATCTCCCCCCTCGTGGACGTTCCCCCCGAGCCCTCGACACTGCGCGTCTTCGTGGCACTGGCTCCGCCCGACGACGCCAAGGACGAACTGGCCCGGGCCCTGCAGGGCGCCTACGCCAGGTACCCGCGGCTGCGGTGGAACCGGATCGAGGACTGGCACATCACCCTGGCCTTCCTCGGTGAACTGCCATCCACGGCAGTGCCGCCGCTGCGGTCGGCGCTGGCCGCCGCGGCCGCGTCGCACCCCGCCCTGCACCTGGGCCTGCGGGGCGGCGGCCACTTCGACCAGCGACTGCTGTGGAGCGGGATCGACGGGGACCTGGAGGGACTGCACCTGCTCGCCGCCGACGTCCGGGACCTGGTCAGGTCCTGCGGGATCGAGTTCAGCAACCGCCCGCTGCGCCCCCATCTGACCCTGGCACGGTCCCGCCGCGACGATCCCACCAGCGTGCCGCAGGCCGCGGCCGGGCTGACCGGGTTCGTGGGCCGGCCGTGGCAGGCCGAGCGTCTCCACCTGGTCGGCAGCAACATCGGCCGTGGTCCGGGGCCGATCCGCTACCGCGACATCGAGGCGTGGCGATTGGGCGCCGCCGTCCGGGCCGGGGGCGACGGCGCTCCCGCCGAGCCGTAGCCGGTGGCTTTGTACGCGATTTACGACGTCGTTTCGACGTGAGATCGGGAGTCGCACGCCGGCATGGACAGGTGTTCACGAGAACGGGAGTCGGCTGCCGCAGGCCTTCCCCCCCCGGCGTATCCGTCACTGCCCGGTCCGGTTGGTGAGGGGTGGTTGAGAGGCGGTCGGTGGTGCGAATAGTGCCTGGACGGTTTTGGTGGCCAGGTCTCGCAGCCAGGTGTGGGCGCGGTCGTCGTCGTAGCGCTGGTGCCACAGCAGGTACAGGGGGACCTCGGGCAGCGGGAGCGGCGGCGGCAGTGTGGCCAGGCCGAGTTGTTCCCGGGCTGCGCGGGTGACCGCGTCGGGGAGGGTGACGACCAGGTCGGTGTCGAGGGCGAGTTGCAGTGCGAAGGCGGCGGTGGGCCCGGCGGCGACGACGCGTCGTTCGAGGCCGCGGGTGGTCAGGGCGTCGTCGATCGGGTCGCGCAGGCTTCCGCGTCGCGAAACGGTGAGGTGTTCGGCGGCTGCGTAGCGCTCGATGCTCAGCGGGCCTTCGGTGAGGGGGTGGCCTGGTCGGACGGCGACGACCAGCCGGTCGCTGCCGACGAGGCGGTGGCGGATGTCGGGGAGCGTCGGAGCGCTGGAGCTCGATTCGAGGTCGACCTCACCCCGGCGCAGCTCGGCGTCGTCCGTCCCGGGTTCGGCGGACAGGCGCAGCCGGACGCCGGGGGCTTGGCGGTGGACGGCGGTGATCAGGGCGGTGCCGCAGGCGGCGGTCAGGGCGTCGTGCCAGCGCACGGTGAACACCCGGTCCAGAGCTGCCAGGTCGAGTTGTTGCTGTGCGGACAGAAGGTGGTGGGCCTGCTGTACGAGAGCGTGGACCTGGGCGCGCATGGCCAGCGCGCGGGTGGTGGGGACCATGCTGCGGCCGGTGCGGACCAGGATCTGGTCGCCGGTGGCCTTGCGGATGCGTCCCAGGGAGCGGCTCATCGCCGGTGCGGTGACGTGGAGGCGGGCTGCGGCGCCGGCGACGGTGCCCTCTTCCAGCAGTGCGTCCAGGGCCGTGAGCAGGTTCAGATCCAGTTGCATTCCCGTAACTCTACAAGTGAATAGCATGCACTTGTTGTTAATGATCGGGGGGCCTACCTTCGAAGTGCGGGCGCGGGACAAGCCGCCCGCACACATCGAATGCAGGGAGCCCACCATGAGCACAGCCATGCCTTTCGCCGCCGACACGACGCTCCTGTCCGAGGTGACCGCCGCGGTGAGGACCGCGGGCCTCACCCTGCGTGACCGCCACACCCCGCACGCTCGGGGCGTGAGTCTGGAGGAGGTCGTCGCTGAGATCCACGCCAACGACGACGCGGTGCTGGACGTGCTGCGGGAGCCGCTGCTGCGGGCCCGGCGGGGATCGCAGTGGGCCGAGGACGAGCTGGCCGGCGGTGCGCTCCCGTCGGGGGAGTGGTGGGTCGTCGACCCCGCCGAGGGCAACATCAACCACGTTCACGGCATGGAGGACTGGGCCGTGACTGCCACCCTGGTCCGCGACAACCGGCCGGTGCTCACCGTCGTCCACCTGCCGCTGACCGGCGACACCTACACCGCGGTCGCCGGCGGCGGTGCCCGCCTCAACGACCGGCCCCTGAAGGTGTCCGCCAAGACCGATCTGGGCGCCGCGCTCGTCGGCACCGGCCAGGCCAGGCCCGGCGAGGACGAGCGCACCTTCCGGCGGATCGGTGAGTCGGTCACGGCCATGCTCATCAACGGCCTGGTCGTGCGCGTGTCCGTTCCCGCCACGATGCAGCTCATCCACGTCGCGGCCGGACGCACGGACGCCTTCTGGCAGTTCTCCGACGTCCGCTCCGGTCTGGTCGCCGGTGCGCTGCTGGTCTCCGAGGCCGGAGGCACCGTCACCGACCTGGCGGGCGAGCCCTGGCACACGGGCAGCCGCGACTTCCTGGCCGCCGCCCCCGGCATCCACACCGCCGCCCTCAAGGTCCTGTCGCCGATCGCCTGACCGGGCACCTCCGCTCCACCCACCTCACACCGCAAGGAGCATCACCTCATGACCAGCATCGGCATCCTGGGCGCCGGCCGCGTCGGCGCCAACCTCGCCGGCAAGCTCTCCGCAGCCGGACACCGTGTCACCCTCGGTGTCCGGAACCCGGAAGAGACCGCAGCCCTTGCCACCGGCATCGCCCCGCAGATTGCCTTCGCCGACCAGCGCACCACCGCCCGCACCACGGGCATCGTGATCAACGCGACGCCCGGCCACACCTCCCTGGACCGCCTGGCCGGCCTGCGCACCGAGCTCTCCGGGAAAATCCTCATCGATGTCTCCAACGCCACCCGCGACGCCGATGACGGCCTGCCCGGCGACTTGTGCTATCCCGGCAGCAGCCTCGCCGAGCAACTCCAGGCCGTCCTCCCCGACACCCATGTGGTCAAGACCCTCAACACCATGTTGTTCATGGTCATGACCGCTCCCGAAACCCTGGCCACCCCACCGACCGCCTATCTCTCGGGCGATGACCAGAACGCGAAGAAGACCGTCACCGGCCTGCTCGGCGACCTGGGCTGGCAGCCCGCATGGATCGAGGACCTCGGCGGCATCACCACAGCCCGCGCCACCGAGGCCATGATCCTCGTGGTTCCCCACATCCTGCGCCGACACGGCTTCAAGCCCTTCGCCGTCTCCCTCGCCCGCTGAGCTGCAAGTGACGCCCGAACTCATCGACATTGATCACACCTACTACGCGCGAGGCGAACTCCCGAAGTCGTCGACAAACGACTCCATTCCCGTGTACAGAGCCAGTGGGCCGAGTGCGCCTGGAGCGACGACGGGCTGCGCGCCGGCTGCCGTTATACCGTCGCCGACCAGTGAGTCCGGGAGCCGGCCGAGTGCGGACGGGATCGAGCCGGGGCCGTGGTCGCCGAGGCCGGGCGGCGAACCTCCCGGTGGCGCCGTTCCTGACGGGGCAGCGGGTGCAACGCGGGGCGCAGCACGCGCAACGTGAAGGCCTTGGCCAGGCTTCGTGCTGCGTCCCTGACCGGCGGGAACCGCCGGGAAGCCCAGGGCGCAGCAGTGTGTTGCAGCCGCGTTGCGTTGTCCGACCTGGGGTGGGGAGTCGTCCCGCGTCACGCAACCTTGACCGGTTGCCACCGACGTTTGACCAGTGCGTGCCTATTGCCGGTTCCGGCTGATCGCGCAGGGCAGCGCGTCCGGCGTCCGTGTCCGGTGTCGGTGTCGGTGTCGGGCGGGCTTGGTGCCGGATCGCTTGTTCCGGACTCTTCTCGGGACGGTCCAGGGCGGTCAGAATTTTGGGCATGCGCACTCGGGGGGATGCACAGCCGGGCCTCGGGCCGTTTGCGGCCGGACCGGTCGGGGGGATTGCCGCCGCTGCCGCGGCGTTGCTGATCGCGCTGTCGGGCCGCTACGGCTTCCACCGCGACGAGCTGTACTTCCTGCTCGCGGGTCGCCACCTGGCCTGGGGCTATCCGGACCAGCCGCCGCTCACCCCGCTGCTGGCCCGGCTCGGCGCGGAGCTGTTCGGTGCTACCCCGACCGGGGTACGGATCGTGCCCGCGCTGCTCGCTGCGGCCTCGATCATGCTCACCTCGTTGATCGCCCGCGAGATGGGCGCCGGGCGCGGCGGGCAGGTGCTCGCGGCAGGGGCGGCGGCCTGCTCGGGCTATCTGCTGGGCAACGGCCACCTGCTCTCCACCGCGACCTTCGACCTGACAGCCTGGCTGACGGTCATTCTGCTGACGCTGCGCCTGTCACGCACCGGCGAGGCCCGCTGGTGGCCGCTGCTCGGAGTGGCGGTAGGGGTCGCGTTGCTGAACAAGCTGCTGGTGCTCGGGCTGCTCGCGGCGCTGGCGGGGGGCATCCTGACGGCCGGGCCGCGCGGCCTCCTCGTGCCCCGGCTGCGCACCCTGCTCGGCCCGCTGACCGCGCTGCTCACCGCACTCCCGGTCGCGCTGCCTGTCCTGTGGTGGCAGGCCGCGCACGGCTGGCCCGAGCTGACGGTCGCCCAGGGGCTCAGCGCCGCCGGCGGAGCGGGCGGGCGGTTGCTCGTCCTCCCGATGCAGGTGCTCCAGCTCTCCCCGCTGCTGGTGCCCCTCTGGCTGACCGGGCTGAGTCGGCTGCTACGCCGGCCGGAGCTGCGCTGGGCCCGACCGGTCGCGGTGGCCTGGGTGGTGCTCTGCCTGCTGGTGATGGCGGCCGGTGGCAAGGCCTACTACCCGATCCCGCTGCTGTACGCGCTCACTGCGGCCGGCTGCGAGCCGTACGCCCGCTGGGCTCGCGAGCACCGCGCCAAGCTGGCCGGCGGACTGCTCGCGGCCCTGCTCACCAGTGCCCTGGCCGCCCTGCCGGTGCTGCCCGCATCTGCGCTGGCCGTGCCGATGACCGTCGACCCCGACATCGGCGAGGAGGTCGGCTGGCCGGAGCTCGCGCGCGCCACCGCCACCGGCTGGGCGACCATCCCCGCCGAACAGCGGGCCACCGCCGTGCTGCTGACCGCGAACTACGGCGAGGCCGGAGCCCTCGCGCAGTATGGGCCTGCCCTCGGCCTGCCATCCCCGTACTCCGGCCACATGGGCCTGCATGCCTGGGGCCCGCCCCCGGCGACCACCACGGGGCCGGTTCTGCTCGTTCACCCGGCGGGCCACGCCGAGGCGGAAGAACACTTCACGGGCTGCCACCTCGCCGCGCGCGTCGACAACGGGCACGGCACGGCAAACCAGGAGCAGCATGCGGCCGTGGTGCTCTGCACAGGGCCGGACCGGGCATGGGCGGCGCTCTGGCCGCTGCTGCGCCGGTACTGAGCAGCTCACGCGGGCACGGAGGCGCCGCAATCCGCCCGCCAGGGTCAGCGTTGCGGGTGCCTCGCCGAGCAGCAGCCACCGGCCACCGGTCCGGTCGGCATCCATCGCCGGTACGCGGCACCCGATTGTCAGCGGACATGCCGAGATCCGTTCTGATGGTCAGTCGAATGCCTCGCGGGCGGGCATGTGATCTCCCTGTCCGGTGTGACGAGTAGTCACTTGTTCAGGCGCATGTGCGCCGCTGGGGGCTGGGTTGGTCGGGTTCGCGTATGACGCGGTCCCGGCGGTCCCGGAAGGCGTGCCGGCTCGTGGCGGCGTCGTGCGAGGTGGGGAAGGTGCCCTCGCCCGTGTTCGCACGACACGTTCCCGATCCTGAAACCGCTGCGGTAGGCCCACCGGCGCACTGGGGGCATGATCTTGACCAGGGACGACAGCGAACTGCTACTGGAGTGGTTCAGCCACTTCACTCGACGGCGAGGAGAGTCGCCATGCGGACCGGCATCGTCATGACAGCAGGGCCGGGTGTGGAACACCTGGCCGCCCGCGCGGAGGAACTCGGCTTCGACAGTTTCTGGGTGTACGACACGCCGATGATCCACGGCGATCCGTTCGTGAGTCTCGCACTCTGCGCCAAGGCCACCCACCGGATCAGGCTCGGCATCGGTGTCACCTCACCGGCACTGCGTTCCGCGCCCGCCGCGGCGGCGGCCGTCGGCAGCCTCAACGCCCTTGCTCCCGGCCGCATCATCTGCGGGGTGGGCACCGGCAACACGGCGCGCCGTACGCTCGGCATGCGGCCTACGAAGTTGGCGGAGCTGGAGTCGTTCACGGCCGCCCTCCAAGATCTCACCACGGGCCGCGAGTCGGACTACCGCGAGGGGACCCGCTCCAGCAGGGTGCGATTCCTGCACGTCGGGCCGTACGTCAACACCGAGGCTCCCGTGGAGTTCGTCGTGGCCGCGTTCGGCCTGAAGGCTGCCGCGGTCGCCGGCCGGCTCGGCTTGGGAGTGATCTCCTTCGGGATGCACGACCCCGCGGCCTGGTCCGCCCTCGGCCAGGCCCGGCGGGCGGCGGCGCGGGACGCGGGCAGTGCCGAGAAGACCCGTTCGTATCTCATGTCCTCCCTGCATGTCCTCGCCGACGGCGAGGACCGCTACGGCGATCCGGTCAAGGACTCGATGGGGCACATCGCACTGAGCGCACTGATCCTCGGCGCGGAGGACCCCGCCTTCCGCGCGGCCCTCCCGCCGGAAGAGGCCGCGGCTGTCGACCGTCTGCTTCAGTTGCGCGGCACCACCCCCACCGATCCCAGGCTTCACCAGGCGCTCTACCGCAACTACCTGGGTCGGTTGTCCCCCGAGGACCGCGAGCTCATCGTGCCCTCCCTGGTGGACAGATTCGGTCTGGTCGGCACCAGGGGCGAGGTCACCGAGCGGATCGACGTGCTGGAGAAGTCGGGGGTCGACGAGCTGGTGATCCAGCCCGTTGTGAACCCGGAGACCGAAATGGCCGAGCTCGCACGGCTGCTGGCCTGACAACTCGGCGAAGGACGGCCGTCGGATCGTCCGGCGGGCCGCTTGGGCTGTTCGGCGTGGTGGCGGGCAGGCTGCCTGTGCGTGCCCGCCCCTCGACCGTTGGGGAACGATCTTTGACGAATCGGGGAACGATCTTTGAGGGGCCGCCCCTGACGGGCGGCTCAGGACTTCGGGACTGAGCCGTCGCGGCTGGTTCCGCACGTCGCCCCGGGGCTGGTTGCTCCCGCTGCTCGCCGTCGGGTTGCGCACCGGTGGCTCGGGGAGCCTGGGTGGTCTTCGAGGACGAAGCCGGGCAGACGCTGAGACCGCCGCGCGCCAGGACCTGGGGCCGAGTGGGGTGCACGCCCGTCGTGTGGGTGAAGGGCGGTGGCTCCGGACGGATATCCATGGCCGGGATGAGCTGTTGCAAGAAGGGCGAACGCTCCCGGCTGATCTTCAGAGTCCGCCTGCACCGAGGGCGCAAGGGCGAACGCAAGAGCTTCACGTGGCAGGACTACCGCGACCTCATCGTCCGGGCCCGCATCCAGCTCGGCGGCCCGATCGTGTTCGTCTGGGGCAACCTGTCGGTCCACCTCGTGCCGCAGATGAAGGACTTCGTCGCCGCGAACGAGGGCTGGCTGACGGTCTTCCAACTACCCTCGTACGCGCCGGACCTCAACCCGCAGGAAGGCATCTGGTCGCTGGTCAAGCGAACCATCGGCAACCTTGCCGTGGCCAACCTTGACCACCTGACCAGGACCGTCAAGCGGAGCCTGAAGAAGATCCAGTACCGACCACACCTGATCGACGGATGCCTCACCCAAGCCGGACTGATCATGGACGGCTGACCCCCACCAGTACATCCGGTGGTGTCGCTTCGGACGATCCGTGGTGGGAGGCCCGGGTGTTGCACGCGAAGCTCTACCCGGCGAAGAACCGCAGCGCATGAGGCCGCCGCCTGCCCGCCTCCACCCGCGGTGCCGCCCTCCCCGGCCGCTCGGGCCGACCAGGACATCAACAAGAGATTTCGTACAACTACTGTCGTACAAGAGCTCTTGTGTATATTCTCCTCGCATGACCGATGAACCCGATGCCCCGGCCGCCGCGCGCGGCGACGTCCGGCAGATCGCTGACTCCCGCGTCCTGGCCGCCTTCACCCACCCGGTCCGGCGCCGCCTGCTCGACGTGCTCAAGGTGGACGGCGCCGCCACCGTCGGCCTGCTCGCAGAGCGGACCGGCCAGGCGGTCGGCAACGTCAGCCACCACCTCAAGGTGCTGGCCGGGGCAGGCCTGGTCGAGGAGGCGCCCGGGCTGGCCCGGGACCGGCGCGAGCGGTGGTGGCGTCTCACCTCCGCGAGCCTGCGCTGGGCGCGGGCCGACTTCGAGGACGACCCGGTCGCCGCGGCGGTCGCCGACGCCGCCGGTTCGCTGCAACTGGAGCGTCAGGCCGGCCTGGTGCGCGCCTGGTTCGCCACCCGGCAGGAGTACGCCCCCGAGTGGCGCGAGGGCTGCGCCGTCGCCACCGAGACCTGGCTGCGGCTGACTCCCGAGGAGGCCCGGGAGCTGGCGGCCGACCTGGTGGCGGTCCTGGAGGGGTGGGCCGCGCGGCCGGTGCCCGAGGACGGGCGGGAGCGGGAGTCCGTCTTCGCCTTCGCCCACAGCGTCCCGGCCCGGCCATGACGACCGACCTCGCCCCGGCCGACATCTCGCCCGGCGCGCCCGCCTGTTCGCGGTGGGGCCTGCTCGCGCAGCGCGACTTCCGGCTGCTCTGGGCAGGCGAGAGCATCAGCCGGCTGGGAAGCAGCGTCACCTCCGTCGCGCTCCCGCTGGTCGCCGTGGTCTCGCTCGACGCCGGGCCGCTCGCGGTGGGCCTGCTGAGCGGCGCCGTCTGGCTGCCCTGGCTGCTGCTCGGCCTCCCGGCCGGCGTCTGGGTCGGCCGGTTACCCCGGCGGCCGGTGATGATCTGCTGCAACCTCGTCTCGGCGGCGCTCTTCGTCAGCGTCCCGGTGGCCGGGTGGCTGGACGTGCTGACGATGGCCCAGCTGCTGCTGGTCGCCCTGCTCACCGGCACCGCGGCCGTCTTCTTCAGTGCCGCCTACCAGGCGTACCTGCCGGAACTCGTCCACCGGGACGACCTGATCGAGGGCAACGCCAAGCTCCAGGGCAGCGCCTCGGCCGCCCAAGTGGCCGGGCCCGGCGTCGCGGGCCTGACCGTGCAGTGGTGCGGCGCGGCCGTCGGGCTGCTCGCCGACGCGGTGACCTTCCTGGTCGCCTCCGTCACCCTGCTGCTGATCCGCGGCGATCGGGAGCCGGTGCCTGCCCCGGTGGTGCCCGGCCCGCTGCGCGCGCAGGTCCGCGAGGGCCTCGCCTTCATCCTGCGCGACCGCTTTCTTCGCTCCTTCCTGTTGTACGGGGCGTCGGCCAACTTCGCGCTCACCGGCTACCAGTCGATCGCCGTCCTCTTCCTGGTCCGCGAGGTGGGCGTGGCCCCGGGCGCGGTCGGGTTCCTGGCGGCCGCCGGCGCGCTGGGCGGAGTGTTCGGCGCCGTTGCGGCCCGACCGCTCTGCCGACGCCTCGGCACGGCGCGCGCCGTCCGGTTCGCCCTGCTGGTCGCCACGCCCTTCGGCCTGCTGCTCCCGGCGGCCGGGCCCGGCCCGTGGGTGGCCCTGTACGCGTTCGGCTCGGTCGTCATGGTGGCCGGGGCAGTACTCTGCAACGTCGTCCTCGGGAGCTTTCGCCAGACCTACTCCCCGCCCGCGCTGCTCAGCCGGGTGGTGGCCACCTCGATGTTCGCCAACCAGGCCACCATCCCGCTCGGCGCCGTCGCGGGCGGCGGGCTCGGTGCGGCGCTCGGGCTCCGGGCCACGATGTGGATCATGACCGGGCTGCTGGTGCTCTGCGGCGGCCTGTTGCTGGCCTCGCCGATGCGCAAGGACCGGGACCTGCCCTCGGGGCCAGCGCCCGTTGACCGGAGCGGACGATGACGACTTGCCCTTCCGCGGCAAGGGCCCGCGCTGGTATCCGCTTCGGACGATCCGTGGTGGGAGGCGCCGGGTGCTGCACGCCAAGCTCCACCCGCCCAAGGACCGCACCAGCGCGTGAGTGCACGGACCACAGGGCGGGCTGTGCGGACGGGCCGGGAGGAGGAGCTGTGTGTGCCTGGGTGGGTGGCTGGCGGGGGTTTGTGACGGCCGGAGTGGTGACGGAACCCGGGCGGGGCCGGGGCGGCCCGTCGTGCCCGATCCCGAGGGCGTGACCTTGTTTCGGGTGGCGTGTGAGAATCCGTGTGTTTTCGGGGTTTCCTGCCCTCGTACCCGGATTGGTTCAACCACTGCCCGAGGGTTGTGCGGGCTCTGCGGGACCGTCCGGGTGCTCCAGGGATGCCCTTGTTCGTGTCACTGTTCGTGTCCGCCGTGCGGCCTGCCGGAGGGGCGCCGAGGCCGTCGGTAGCGCCGGGGCCGTCCGGGTGGCCCACCCGAATTGACGGACCCTCGTAGATCGCCGGTCTTATTTCTCTTCGGATTCCATCTCCCAATCCGCCGGGGATTGCCGGGGGAACAGTTCGGAAAGATCGGTTCGGAATTCACCGGGAGAGCTGCCGGGAGAGTGCGGCGGTCCGGGGGGCCAGTGCGGTCGGGCGCCGACCCCGGGCGGTAGCGCGAGCTCCGGCCGCTGCTGCCGGTACCCGGTCGCCGGCGCCGGTCCCCGCCGGCTGCTCCGGCTGTGCCTGGTCGTCCGGTCCGCCGGGTGCTCGTGGTGGTGGATGGTGAGGGCCTGCTGCTCCTGGCCGCCGGGGTGGTGACCGCCCTCGCTCTGCTGCTCCGGCTGCCGGTCCTGGTTGCCGAGGCCCTGGTGTGCGGAGTGGCGGCCGGGCAGGCTAGTTTGCTCGGGTGACTCTCCTTGATGATGTGGCCGAGCGCGACGGCTGGCGGTGCTGGGTGTGCGACGAGGCGGTCGACCCCGGCACTTCGGTGAACGACCCGCGGGGGCCCAGCGTCGACAGCCGGACCGCTGACCGGAAGGCCAAGGTCGCCGAGCGGCTCGCGCACCGCGGGTGCAATACCCGCAAGGGCGCGGTCAAGGTGGTCATCGCCTGGCCGGACCGCCTGTATGTGGTCGAACCCGCGCCGCTGATCACCGTTGCCGGGAGGCTGGAGCGTAAGGGGGGCCGCGAGATGGTGGGTCGTTGTCCGACCAGGAAGGACGCCCAGGAGGCGGCGGATTGGCTGGTGGACCGGTTCTCCCGACTGGTACCGGGGCTGCCGGTGACCGCCGACGTCGAGGCGGGCGGCGGCCAGTTCCTCGTCATCCTGGCCACCGGCCGCCGCTGACCGGGGATCACCAGAGCACACTCACGTCGAGCTGAACCGTCGGCGCACATGGACCTGTCCGCCAACACCCCCGGCATCCCGCACCCCGACGACGACCAGACCGTCGACGAGGACGAGCTCGACGGCCAGGAGCACGGCCTGCTCGGCGACATCCGCACCCGGGGCCGCCGCCGGGCGGCCGGGCTCACCATGGAGGCCATCGACCAGACCCTGGCCGCCGCCCAGGACGAACCGGCAGGATGACGCGGTGAACTTCTTCTTCCGTCGTCAGCAGCCTGTCTCGCAGCCTTCCCCGGGCGTGGATGTCTTGGAGCGTGTACGGCTGGCGGTTGCCGGGGCGCGGTCTCGGGACAGGGATGCGTTCGAGGAGTTGATCGCCGCACTGCTGGCGGTCGGCTCGGCCGGGGATCGTGATGACTCGCTTGAGGCGCTGCGTGTGCTGACGGGACGTCCGGCGCTGCTGCTGCGCCTGGACGCCTTCATACGACGGGAGTCGTGGTACTCGACGCGCGCCGCCCCATCACTTACCGAGGCCGACCCGGTCGCCCTCGTCCTGGCGGCCTCGCACGCCGATGGCCGCATCCGTGAGCGCGTGGTGCGGCGGATGCTGCACCAGCCGCGTCCCGAGATGATGCCGTTTCTCGTCCTGCGGACCAGCGACTGGGTCCGCCAGGTACGGGAGCCGGCGTGCGCGGCTCTGGCCGTGCTGCTCCACGAGAACCCCCTGCTGGCCACCCCGGCGACCGTGCGTACGGCCCTGCTGATCAACCGGCGCCAGCGCGGCGCCTTCGCCCACGGTCAACTACTCGTGCCGCTGCTGGCCGAGTCGGGCACGGCCTTGTCCGGAAGGCTTCTCACGGCCCCCGACCCGGTGGTGCGTCGCTTCGTCCTCGACACCACCGCGCACCGCCTCAGGTTTCGTGACCTCGTGGCCCTCGCCGAGAGCGACCCTGGCCGGCAGGTCAGGGCCCGGGCCGCCGAGGCCGCCGCCCGGCAGGCGGTGTGGACCGACCAGGTCGAGCCGCTGCGCCGCCTGGCCCGCAGCCGCCACGCCGAGGTACGGATCACCGCCCTCACAGGGCTGATGCGCACCGGATCCCCGCAGAACGTGGTGCCGTACCTCGACGACCCGTCCGCACTGATCCGGGCCCTGGCCCGAGAGGCGGCACGCCGCACCGGTACGGATCCACTGGTCCACTATCGCGCGGCGGTCCAGGCTGCCGAGCCGCAGGCCGGGGCGGTCGGAGGGCTTGCCGAGACCGGCAGCCGGGCCGACGGCCCACTGCTCACCGCCCTGCTGGACAACCCGGCTCCTCAGGTCCGCGTCCACGCGCTGCGCGCCCTGCGGAGCCTCGATGTGGTGCCCGTGCCCCGGGTCACGGTGCTGCTGCGGGACGGCTCCACCGCGGTGGTCAAGGAGGCCGCCGCCACGCTCGCCCCCAATGCCACCCAGCTGCCCGCCGACCTGCTGTGGGACATGCTCACCGACCCGCAGCGGCCGGCTGTCCGACGAGCCGGCTACCGGTTGCTGACCCGGCACGACCACCTCACCGCACTGCGCGCCGCCCTCGTCGTGAGCGGCGATACCCACCCCCGACTCGCTGCCCAGGGCAAGACCGACGCCACCACCCAGATCCGCAACCTGGTCCCGCACCCCTGGCGCACCCGCCCGGTCCCGTCCCTCGACGCCAGCCCCGCACAGGCCGCTGAACTGCTCGCCCTGGCGGAGCAGCGGTGTACCGAGCTCACCGAGGGCGTGGTCCAACTGCTGCGTGACGCGCTTCGTCCGGTGTCCGGCAGCCGGTAGCCAAGTCGCAGGCAGGCGCACCTCAGCCGCTCGGACCCTACGGAGTACCAGGGTCGGGGTGCGGCTCGCCCGTGTTCGGCATGTGGCTTCACCGGGTTCGGCGCAGGCGTTCACGATCAACGACCCAGCCAAGGGCAGGGAACCCGCAGCACAAACCTCATAACGCGACGACCGTCTCACTGGACTTGAAATCTTCCGCACCGGATGTGAGCCAGAGCGGATTACTACGGGACAGAACCGACTACGGGACAGAGCCGTTCGCTGGACTGACCCTCGCCGGGCCCGCCGGGATTCGGTGCGGTTCTGGTGCGCACCGGTGTCGGCAGGCCTGTCACTGCCTGACGGGGGTGGGTTCTGCGGTCATCCGCTCGTCGAACTCACCACGGGCCGTCAGGATCTCCTGAACGTGTTCCACGGACCAGTGCGCGATCGCGCTGGTCAACTGCCCGGCTTCGACGCCGAGCGCGGTCAGCCCGTACTCCACACGCGGTGGAACCGTCGGGTAGACGGTGCGGCTGACGAGACCGTCCCGTTCCAGGGCCCGGAGTGTCTGGGTCAGCATCTTCTGCGTGATGCCGTCGAGGAGACGCTGCAGCTCGTTGAACCGCATCGGCCGGTCACATCGCCTCAGGGCGGCCAGGACGTACAGCGCCCACTTGTTGGCGAGCACCTCGATCACGGTGCGCGACGGGCAGTCGCGGCGGTAGGTGAGCGTCCAGTCCGTTGCCGCACGCGGGTAGGTATCCATGAGGTACCTAGATACCCAATAGGTGCGTACTTCACAACAGGTACCGCCATCTCCCAGGATGGTCACCGGTGGCGGAGAGACCACCAGTGGTGGAAGGGGGACGAGATGAGCAGCGGTATGCGGGCGATCAGCCAGCGCGTCTTTGGCGGTCCGGGCGTCTTGGAGGTCGTCGAGACCGAACGGCCGGTGCCCGGCCCGGGCGAGGTGCTGGTACGGGTCCATGCGGCCGGGGTCAACCCGGCCGATTGGAAGAGGCGCGCCGGCCTCTTGCGCAGACTCGGCGAGCCACCGTTCGTCCTGGGCCTCGACCTGGCCGGGGTGGTGGAGACGGCGGGTGACCAGGTGACGCGGTTCCGGCCGGGCGATGAGGTGTACGGGGCCGTTCTGCCGCCTCGCGGTACCTACGCCGAGTACGTGGCCGTTCCGGAGGACTCGCTGGCACTCACCCCGCCGAGCCTGGATCACGTCCACGCCGCGGCACTCCCGACCGCGGTGCTCGCCGCTTGGCAGCCGCTCGTGAACGTCGCCGGTGTAAGTGCCGGGCAGCGCGTGCTCGTCCATGCGGCAGCCGGAGGCGTCGGCCACCTCGCGGTGCAGATCGCCAAGGCACGCGGCGCGTACGTCGTCGGCACCGCCCGACAGGACAAGCACGGCTTTCTGCGGGAGCTCGGCGTCGACGAGCTGATCGACTACACCACCACCGACTTCGCGGCGCAGGCCCGTGACATCGACGTGGTGCTCGATCCGATCAGCGGCGACTACGGGCCGCGGTCGCTGGATGTCCTCACGCCGGACGGGATCCTCCTCGACATCAGGGGCACTGGCCCGGATCGCACTGCCGTCAGAGAACAGGCCGCGGCGCGCGGCTCGCGCTATGTCGAGTTCGGATTCAAGCCCTCCGGATCCGACCTCGAAGAGATCGGAGGCATGGTGGAGCGGGGCGCTCTGCGAGTCGTCGTCGACCAGGTAGTGCCCCTGGAGGAGGCGGCCAAGGCGCACGAGCTCGGCGAGACCGGCCGCGTCAGAGGGAAGATCGTCCTGACGGTCCGATAGCGCCGGCGGACGGACCTCCACCGGCAGACACCCCGGCCCCCACGCATGGGTGTCTGCCCGTCACCCTGACCCCGATCGGGAAGCAGCTCCACGACGACCTGCAGCCGGTCCACCGCGGACTCCAGCAGAGCCTGGCGCGGGCTGCGCTGGCAGCCCGGGGGAGGGCCGGCGTCCTGCGTCTGGGCTCGACTGCGGCCAACGGCGGGGATCTGCGCACCTTCTCGGACGAGTTCACCGGGCGTCACCCGGCAGTGAGCTCAGGCTGCGTTCGGTGAGTTTCGGCGATCCCTTCGCCGAGCTGCGCCGGGGGAGATCGACCTCCTGCTCCTCTGGCTCCCGTCCGCGAACCAAATCTCTCCGTCGGCCCCCTCGTCTTCACCCACCCGATCGTCCTGTGCCTGTCCTCCGCCCACCCGCTGGCGCGCCGGGACTCCGTCTCGTACGAGGACCTGGCCGCCACGTCCTGACCCGCAAACGGCCCGCAGACGCGGACGAGGCCCGGCACCCAGATGGGCACCGGACCTCGTCCGACAGTGGAGCGCCAGGCCCGGGTTGCACGGACTCTCCCTACTGAAAGTAGGGCGTGCTCTGGTAGCACCGCTGACGCCTGACGAGAGATCATCTCCCTCGCGACGAGAAGAATGCTAGCAGGTCAGCGGCCCGCCACCGAAGTCGGACCACCCGGCCCGCTGCGCCCGGCCCGTTGCGCCCGCCCGTTGCGCCCCGGCACCGCCCACCGAGCCCCCGCGGACCCCCGGGGGGTCCGCGCCCGGCGGACCGGCCCCGGCGGACCGCTCGGTCAGCGGCGGCTGAGATAGGTGAGGACCGCGAGGACGCGGCGGTGGCCGCTGTCGGCCGGCGAGAGGCCGAGCTTGGCGAAGATGTTGCCGATGTGCTTGTGGACGGCGTTCTCGGTGATGACGAGCCGGGCCGCGATCGTGGCGTTGTCCTTTCCCTCGGCCATCAGCGCGAGAACCTCGCGTTCGCGTGGCGTGAGGGCGGCAATCGGGTCGTGGGCGGGACGGGTGAGGAGCTGCCCGATGACCTCGGGGTCCATGACGGTGGCGCCGGCGGCGACCCGCCGCAGCGCGTCGACGAACTCGCTCACCCGGCTCACCCGGTCCTTGAGGAGGTAGCCGACGCCGCCGCGTCCGTCGGAGACCAGCTCGCCGGCGTACTGCTGCTCGACGTACTGGGAGAGGACGAGCACGGGCAGGCCGGGGTGCCGGCGGCGGGCGTGGATGGCGGCGTGGATGCCCTCGTCGCGGAAGGTTGGCGGCAGCCGCACGTCGACGATGGTGACGTCCGGCCGGTGTTCGGCGACGGCGGCGGCGAAGCCCGGGGCGTCCCGGGTGATCGCGGCGACGTGAAAGCCCTTGGCGGTCAGCAGGAGTTCCAGCCCGTTGGACAGCAGGACGTTGTCCTCGGCGATCACGACCCGCATGCCAGGCTCACAGCGATCGTGGTCGGGCCGCCGACCGGGCTGTGGACGCGGACGGTGCCGTCGAGCGCCAGGACACGGTGGCGGATTCCGGCGATGCCGGTACCCCGCGTCTCGTCGGCGCCGCCGACCCCGTCGTCGCCGACCTCGATCGACAGCCGGTCACCGACGCGTGCGACGCGGACGGTGGCCCGGGTGGCCCGGCTGTGCTTGGCGGCGTTGGTGAGCGCCTCGGCGATCGTGAAGTACGCCACGGCCTCGACCGCGGCGGGGACCGTGCCGAGGCCGCCGACGTCGAGGGTGGTGTCGATCGCCGATCGGGCCCCCAGCGCGGCCAGCGCCCCGGCGAGGCCGCGATCGGCGAGGATCGGCGGGTAGATCGTCCGGATCACCGCACGAAGCTCCGCCATGGCCTCCTCGGTACCCTCATGCGCCTCCTCGAGGAGTCCGGCCACCGCCCCGGGGTCCTCGCCCAGCAACTCGCGGGCCACGCCCAGCCGCATCGCGACGGCCACCAGCCGGGCCTGGGTGCCGTCGTGCAGGTCACGTTCGATCCGGCGCAGCTCCGCGCCGTGCGCGTTCATCGCGTCGGCCCGCGTCTCGGTCAGCGTCTCCACACGCTGCGCCAGCCTCCCGACGGCCGAGGGGGACAGCAACGCCACGCAGATCCGGGCGTGCAGGCGCGCCAGCGGTGGAACGAGCCAGTAGGTCAGGGCCGCGAAGACGACGAACTGCGCGGTCCCCAGGGTCAACGCCGTGCCCCACCCGGACAGCGGGACACCGGCGGCGAAGCCGCCCGCGCGGGTGCCGGAGGGCAACGCCCACCACAGCGGCACCGTAACGGCCGTGGTCACCGCGTTGCCTGCGCACAGCACCACGACGAGCCCGAACGCCAGACCGGTCACGACGCCTGCGCACAGCCACCCGAGAACACGCCGCGTACCGACGCGGACGGGACCGGAGCACGGAGACAGCAGCAGCCGGTCGGCGCGGCGGCGATGCCAGGATGCCCAGGCGCGAGCCGTCGCCGGGACGACGAGTACGGGCAGCGCGAACAGGGCGACCGCAGCGGTGAACAGGCTCCCCAGCAGGTAACCCAGACCGCGCCACATCGCCGAAAGCCGGCTGCCCCCGAGGTGGTTCATCCGCACAAGTCTGAGCCATGGCGACCGCGCCGGCACTACAGCCCGCTACCCCTTTTTCCTACCAGTGAGGGGTACCGTGCGGTCACCCCGGCCAGACCTAGTGTCAACGCCCATGACGACTTCACCGATTCGTTCACCACGGCGGCGCGGCCGGTCCATCCGGCGGAACCTGGCGCTGGCCGCCGTCGTGACCGTCGCCCTTTCCACGAGCGTGCCCGGCGCGATGGCCGCCCGGCAGCACGACGACCGAAGCCGGCTCCAGCTCCAGCGCGACGCCGATGCGATCACCGCGCTCGGCGTGACGGGAGTGCAGGCCCGCCTGGTCACCTCTGACGGCCGGAACATGACCGCCACCAGCGGCGTCGCCGACCTGACGGACCGCCGGCCGGTCCCCGGAAACGGCTACTTCCGGACGGCCAGCGTCACCAAGACGTTCGTGGCCACCGTGATCCTGCAACTCGTCGGCGACCGCAGGATCGCCCTGGACGACCCGGTCGAGCGATGGCTGCCCGGTGTGGTGTCCGGAAGCGGCAACGACGGGAGCGCGATCACCGTTCGCCAACTGCTCCAGCACACCAGCGGCATCCACGACGACTACCCGGACTACAGCTCGGCGCAGGACTTCCACCAGCACCGGTACGACACCTACACACCCGAGCAGACCGCCGCCCGGGCGATGCGCCACCGCCCGGACTTCCGGCCCGGCACCCACTGGAGTTACGGCAACACCGGGTACGTCCTGCTCGGCATGATCATCGAGCGGGTCACCGGGCACCCCTGGCATCAGGAGGTGAGAGACCGGATCGTCCGGCCGCTCGGCCTCGACCACACCTTCCGGCCGGGTGCCTCACCCACGCTGCCCCAGCCGCACGCTGAGACCTACCAGCGGTTCAAGGCCGGCGAGCCGCTCGTGGACGTCACCGAGCAGGTCGGCCCGGGCACCAACGGAGAGGCCGGGCTCGTCTCCACCACCGCCGATCTCAACCGGTTCTTCCGCGCCCTGCTCGGCGGCCGGCTCCTGCCACCGGCGCAGCTGACGCAGATGACGGAGACTGTCCCCGTCAGCGAGGAGTTCGAGCAGTTCATGCCGGGCGCCCGTGACGGGCTGGGGCTCTTCTCACGCCCGCTGTCCTGCGGCGGGGTGTACTGGGGCCACGAGGGCGGCGACTCCGGCTGGATCAGCGCCGTCGGCGTCACCGCCGACGGCCGGCGCAGCGTCGCGGTCTCGTTGTCGGGCGTCCTCGCCGATTCCACGGAGGACGTCCTGCGCGTGGAACAGGCTGAGAGCAAGCTGGTCGACGACGCTTTGTGCACGACTGCGGACACCGCCCACCAGCGGCGCTGAGGTCCTCCGCACGGAGCGGGCAGGGAACGCCCGCGCCTGGCCGGCCGACAGGTGCAACACCGGTCCCGGAGTCCCCTGAAGGACCTCCGGAGCCGACCACCAGGAGGGCGGGCGGCATGGCGCCGGGGGGGGGGGGGGGGGGGGGGGGGGGGGGGGGGGGGGGGCGCGTAGCCCTCTCCCCCGCTG
>NZ_JBVJCO010000032.1:0-25402 GCF_055588525.1 Kitasatospora sp. NPDC041988 | reverse complement strand
CATCGACGAAAAAAAAGGAGGGGGCACAGCCCCCCCCCCCCCCCCCCCCCCCCCCCCCCCCCCCCCCCCCCCCCCCCCCCCCCCCCCCCCACGCCCCCGGGACGTGGTGATCGACACTTCTGCTTCCTCTCTCGGACCGCGCGACGTGCCGGCCGGCGTCCGGGCCCTGGAGTCGGTCGTCGATCGGTACGTGTATGTGTCCCCGCGGCCCGGCCACCGGTGTCGGCCGGGCTGCGTCCGTGGCGGGCCGGCGCAGGGCTCGCCGCACCGGGGGCGGCGAGGTGGCTACCCGGTGATGTGCGCTGCGGTGGAGCGCCGCCGTTGCCTACACCGCGAGCAGGATCCGCAACGGAATGGGGCGGGTGCTCAGCTCGGCCTGTGCCTGGGCGGCCCACCGGACGAGCATCTGCTCGACGGGGCGTCGGCGGGCCGGGCGCGCCACCACGCGATCCTGCGGAGCCGCACTTCGGCGGGCGAGGCGTCGGGCAGCCGGGTGGCCCCGACTCCAGGAGGCCGAAGGCCTGTGGTCATACCGTGCAGGATCCGGGAACCCCGGCAGAATCGAATGTGGACTGGTTCGTCCGCGCCTCCGTCGCCCGGTTCCGCCGGTCCCACTGCTTGCACCCGTAACGCCCAGTTCAGAGGAGCACCCCATGCCCGACTTCCACCCGGAGCACGATCGCCTGGTCGTCAGGCCGATCGGGGAACCCGCCGCGGACGCCGACACCCGTACGGGCGAGGTGGTGGCGGTGGGACCCGGCCGGCCCCTGGAGAGCGGCAAGCCGCACCCGGTGGACGTCAAGGTCGGCGACCGGATCGTCTTCGCCACGTTCTCCGGCTCGGCGATCGAGGTCGAGGGGGAGACGTACCTGGAGGTCCCCGAGGACGAGGTCCTCTCGCTGTCCGCCGAGTAGGAGAGCCTCATGACCGAGCAGCCGAAGGCCCGGATCGGCGTCACCGGACTGGCCGTGATGGGCCGCAACCTGGCCAGGAACTTCGCCCGCCACGGCTACCGCGTCGCCGTGCACAACCGCACACAGGCCAGGACCAACGCCCTGCTGGAGGAGTTCGGCCACGAAGGCGAGTTCGTCGCGGCCGAGTCGCCGGAGGCTTTCGTCGCGGCGATCGAACGCCCACGCATGATCGTCATCATGGTCAAGGCGGGTGATCCGACCGACACGGTCATCGACGAGCTCGTCCCGCTGCTCGACGAGGGCGACGTGCTGGTGGACGGCGGGAACGCCCATTTCCTCGACACCCGACGGCGGGAGTCCGCCCTGCGCGAGCGCGGGCTGCACTTCGTCGGCAGCGGCATCTCCGGCGGTGAGCAGGGCGCGCTGGAGGGGCCCAGCATCATGCCGGGCGGCACGGCGGAGGCGTACCGGTTGCTGGGGCCGCTGCTGGAGGACATCGCGGCCCAGGTCGACGGCAGACCCTGCTGCACGCACGTCGGACCGGACGGTGCCGGCCACTTCGTCAAGATGGTCCACAACGGCATCGAGTACGCGGACATGCAGCTGATCGCCGAGGCGTACGACCTGCTGCGCCACGCCGCGGGCATGCAGCCGGCCCAGATCGCCGAGGTGTTCCGCACCTGGAACGGAGGGCGGCTGGAGTCCTACCTGATCGAGATCACCGCGGACATCCTCGCCCACACCGACCCGGAGACCGGGCGGCCCTTCGTCGACGTCGTGCTGGACCGGGCCGAGCAGAAGGGCACCGGACGCTGGACGGTCCAGACCGCGCTGGAGCTCGGTGTCCCCGTCGGCGGCATCGCGGAGGCGGTCTTCGCCCGCTCGCTGTCCGGCAGCGTGCCTCTGCGCGAGGCGGGCCGCGGCCTGCCGGGACCGACCGAGACCTGGCTCGACAGCGCCGCCTCCGACCGCTTCGCCGAGGACGTCGAGCAGGCCCTGTACGCCTCCAAGATGGTCGCGTACGCCCAGGGTTTCAACCAGATCCAGGCGGGCAGCGCCGAGTACTCCTGGCAGATCGACCCCGGCGCGATGGCCGCCATCTGGCGCGGCGGGTGCATCATCAGGGCCCGGTTCCTCAATCGGATCAAGGCCGCGTACGACGAGGACCGGGCGCTGCCCACCCTGCTGACCGACGCCCACTTCAGGGAGGCGCTCGGGTCCGCGCAGGCGGCCTGGCGGCGGGTGGTCTCGACGGCGGCGCAGCTGGGCGTGCCGGCACCGGGTTTCGCGACCGCGCTCGCGTACTACGACAGCCTGCGGGCGGAGCGGCTGCCGGCCGCCCTGATCCAGGGGCAGCGGGACTTCTTCGGCGCGCACACCTACCGGCGGGTCGACCGCGACGGGGCGTTCCACACCCGCTGGGAGGAGGCGGACCGCCCGGAGGAAGAGCGCTGACCGGCGGGGCCGCATGACGCGTGCCACGGCCCCACCGGGTTCGCCCGGTGGGGCCGTGGCGCGCCGGTCAGCCGGTGGTGACGACCATCCGGAAGCGGGCGGCGCCGGCGAGCATCCGGTCGTAGGCCGCGGTGATCCCGTCGAGCGGTACCGTCTCGACCATCGGGCGGATGCCGTGGAGCAGGCTGAACTCCATGGTGTCCTGCACGTCCTGCGCGGTGCCCGAGGGGTGGCCGCGGATGATCTTGCCGCTCATGAGCAGCTGGTTCGGGCTGATGCCCAGTGGTGCGGCGTCCGCGCCGATCACCACCAGCTCGCCCCGGCTGGCCAGACCGTCCACGGTCGCCGTGATGGCCTCGGAATTCGCCGCCGTCCCCAGGACCACCTGTGCTCCGCCGAGCGACTGCAGCGCCTCCCCGACGCCGGCGCCCGCCGTACTGTCGACGTAGTGGTGCGCGCCGAGCTCCTTGGCGAAGTCCGCCTTGGCGGCCCCGCGGGCGATGGCCACGGTCTCGAAGCCCATGGCGACCGCGTACTGCACCGCCAGGTGGCCGAGACCGCCGATACCCAGCACCGCGACCAGATCGCCCGGCTTGGCGGAGCTGCGCCGCAGCCCGTTGAACGTCGTGACGCCCGCGCAGCCCAGCGGGGCCGCCTCGGCCGACGACAGCCCGTCGGGAATCCGGGCCAGGGCGTCCACCGGTGCGATCACCGCGTCGGCGTACCCCCCGTCGTAGGCCCAGCCGGGCACCTTCAGGGTCTCGCAGACGATGAAGTCGCCCTGTCGACAGCGCCGGCAGTGGCCGCAGCTGCCGCCGAACCAGCCGACCGCGACCCGGTCGCCCACCTGCCAACCGGAGTGGACGCTCTCGCCCACCGCCTCGATGCGCCCCGCGATCTCGTGGCCCGGCACCAGCGGGAACCGAACGCCCGGCAGGAGGGCATCCACGAAGGCGGTGTCGCTGTGGCAGATCCCGCACGCCTCCACCGCCACCCGTACGTGGCCCGGGCCCGGCTGGGGTACGTCACGCTCGACGATCTCGAAGCGACCGCCGGCGGCCGGGACTTGTGCGACTCGATAGGAACTCATCCGGATCTCTCCCAAGCACTGGCACGACCAGGTACTGCTATCGCATCCCCCCGCAGAAGGCATTCCCGCGCCCAGCACATCAGTTTCGGCTCGATCGCGCACGGCGGGCAGCGGGTTGTGGACGTACCGGTTCGGCCGTCCACGGCTGCGCGCCTGTGCCGATCGGGTGAATCGGCGTGCGGATCTGCGCGGCACCCCGGTCGGCGACCGGAGCAGTGCGGTGTGCGGGTGTTCCGGCGACGCCGGGCAGGCGTAGAGCTGCTGGCTGTAGCCATCGCCGATGATGATCACGGTCGGTCTCGCCGGGTCGGGGCAGTCGGTGCGCCCGGAATCGGTGGCCCGGTCCTCGTACGGGGTCCAGCTGTGGAGGTCCGCGTGCCGCTCCGCCCCGGCGAGAGTCAGCAGCGGCTCCATCCGGCTGTCGCGGACGCGGCAGTACCGGGGAGCGCGATCGGTGAAGCTCCAGGGAGCCCAGCCACCGGCCGTCCAGCCGGGGGCGACGGACAACAGTTGACGTCTAACCTTCGCCGTCTCCGTAGTCGAACGGCTCGATGGTCCAGGGCAGCCCGGGCCCGTTTCGGTAGGCAGCGAAGCCCGGTTGCAGGCTGGCTGTCTCAGAGATAGAGGGATCGTCCTCCGTCATGCAGGCGATGCAGTACACGCCACTGGCATCGGGGAGGTTCGGATCGTTCACGCCGTCCCCGATCAGCCAGTCGCCCTCGTCGTCGTGGATGACGACGAGGGCTGGCATGCGTCCCTCCGCGACAGTCCGTTGCACCACAGCGCCGAGATCGCGCGGGAACCGCTCGTCCGGGAACGGGAAGGGTGCGTGTCGGACTACCGGGTGGGGCGTATGAGTCATGGCAGCAGTATCGGGGCACTCCGCGGGGGATCTCGCACGAGCGATCGATCAATGTCACCCATCCGGGATTCCTCGGACAGTGGGCGGCCCGGCCGCCGTCATCTTCCACCACCTCGCCGCCGCCCGCCCCCCACCGCCGGCCCCGCCCACCCGGCTGCGGCTGGCCCCGGATCCGAGGGTGGAGGGCGCGGGACGGCTGCTCGCCTGACTGTGAGGATGTGGACGGCATCGCTTGGAGGTCTGACCCTCCGCCTGACTGACGTCTCGGCTGTCCTTGGGTTGAATCGTCGACCGTCCGAGCGGTGCCGTCATACACGCAGCCGGTCGGGCGCCTGTGACTTCATAGGAGCCCGGCCAAAGGTCCCATCACAGTCTTGTCCTGCCGCCCGACCGGCGCGTGCCGTCCCTCGCATGTCGTACGGAAGGACCACGTCCAGCATGGCAGACCACATAGCGGTCGTCGACGGCGTCGATACCCACACCGACTTCCACCAGGCCGCCGCCATCGACTCCATCGGCCGGCACCTGGCCACCGAGTCGTTCCCCACCACACCCGACGGTTACCGGCGACTGCTCGACTGGCTGTGCTCACACGGCGACCTGGCCGCCGATCACCGCCGGCCGGAGCTCCCGGGCGAGGCCTCGCCCGGCCGGGACAACCCGCCCGCGGCCACCCCCACGGGCACCTCCGCCCGCACCTCCACGGCCCGCCCCGCCGCTTCCCGCGTTCCGGCAGGCCAGCGGCCCCGGACAAGGGCTGCGCGGCGTGGCGACAACCCTCTTCTGCCCGCTGCCGTGGTGCGCTGGAAGAGGGGTTCGACGTCGTCGGTGCGAGCTGGGCTCTTGGTGGCACTGGCTCTGTTTCAGCGCTGCACCGCTCGGGAGATCTGGATGCTCGCGTGCGCGGGGCAGGCGAACGACCGGGCGGTGCGGGACGCGCTGCTGGACCTCCGGGAGGCGGGGAGGGTGCGCCAGGAGCTGGGGCTGCCGGACGGGCGCAAGCTGTGGTGCCTGACCGCGGCCGGCCGCCGCGAAGCCGCCGCGCTGCTTCCGGCCGGGGCCAAGCTGTCGGCGCTGCGCCCGGAGCGGGAGGGATCGGCGGCGGTGTTCTCCGAGCACGCCCTGGACGTCGCCGCGACCGCCGGCCTCCTCGCCAAGGGCGGCATCGGGCACCTGGGCGCGTTCTCCACCGAGGTCGAGCACGCGCTGCCCGGCCGCCGCTCCCTCTTCGCCGACCTGGTGCTGCGCGATGCCGGCACACAGGTGCCGCTGCTCCTGGTGGAGGTCGACCGGGAGAACGAGAGCACCGGCACGCTGGTGGACAAGCTCACCACCTACCGCACCTGGTGCGAGCTCCCGGCGAAGGGTGCCACGAAGGCCGCGTTCGCGAAGTCGCTCGCCCGCAGGCGAGAACGCACCCACGAACTGCGGCTGTGGCCCACCCTCTACCCGGCGACCGGCCGCGAGGGCCTGCCGCCGGGTAGCCCTGATCTTCGAGGCCGGCCGCAAGCGCACCCGCCGCCCCGGCACCGCCCCGCTCACCCCACAGGAGAAGAAGGAGAAGGCGAAGACCGACCACCAGCGGCTGCTGCGCCGCGCCCAAGCGGTGGAGGCCGCCTCCGAGCAGGCCTGGTACGCGCCGCCGTACCGGGAGGACGGCGTCACCGCCCGCGACCATCACCGCGCGCTGCCGGTGGTGGCGACCACCCTTCCGCTGCTGCGCGCCTGCGGGGCCGACGCTGCGATCTGGCGCCGCTTCGGCCGCCCCAGCTGGCACACCCTCGACGCCGCGCTCGACAACCCGGACGGCGACCGGCTGCTCGAAGCCGAGCGGGCCGCCGTTGAGCAGGCCCGCCAGGAACGGGTCGCGGCCGAACGGGAACAGCGGCGCCCGGCCTGCTGCCGCTGCTCGGCGAAGTTCACGGACGAGCGGTGGGCCGAGAAGGAACGGGGCTGGAACGACGACGGGCTGTGCGCAAGCTGCCGCCAGGCCAACGCCGACCAGAAGGCCCGCCAGGAGGCCGAGCGCGAGCAGGCGGCCGCCGAAGCCGCGGCCGCCGAGGCGAAGCGCCACCGCTCCTGGTGGCGCCGGCCCTGACTCGGCCTCACCCCGGCGCAGGGCGCTGACCTGCGCCGGGGAGTTAGGCCACCCCCGCTGACCTGCGGCGGTGAGTTTCCCCGCCAGCCGGTGAGTTGCCCCTCCCAGGGCTGGTGAGTTTCGCTGCCGGGGCCGGTGAGTTTGCCCGCCCCGGCAGCCGGGCCACAGGTGAGTATCAGGTATCTGGGCAGGCCAGAGGCCGGTTAGAACGGCCTCGTGCTGCTCCGTACGGGTGGCGGCCGGTTCGGCCCCGGCGCGGGGCGGGCAGAGCTGCGGCATGACGACACCTTCGGCCAGGCGCCGCCGCCGCCCGACCGCCACCGTGCCCGCTCCTGCGGTCCCGGTCCGCGCTGTGAGGACGCCGGCTCCTGTGCGGCCGGGCAACGGGTGCTGCCGGACCTGGTCCAGCGAACATCTGACGCCTGGAGGGATGGTCGTCCGGACGACCTGGCACGAACCCGTCTGCCGAACCTGGGGCCAGCCGGCCCGGTGATCGAGCAGTTCCACCCCGCGCGTCCAACCGGCGCCGATAGGCTCGCCTACGGGCCGGAGCCGGTGGCCGACTGGATCAACGACGTGTGCGGCTGGCAGGACCAGACCCCCGTGCTCCGCGGACACCTGCCCTCCCAGCTGCGCCTGGTCCGTGACGCGGACCGCTGGTGGATCGGGATCGACGCCTTCGCCCCGTACCTGCGCGTCCAACTGTGCGCGGGCCGCATCCTCGACGACGGCACCTTCGCCGACGTCTGGGCCTTCCTCGACGGCACGGTCAACGCCACCGACCGCGAGGAACTCGCGCAAGCCGTCCAGGAACTGCGCAAGCGACTGGACACCCCGCAGCCGCCGAACCCGTGGGCCGCCGGCCGCTACGGCTTCCCCAAGCCCTGACCGGCCGTCACACCTCGAGCGGACTTCCCGGCCCCGAACACGGGAAGGCTGCCCCCGTGACCTACACCAACCTGTTCCAGCCCGGTACCACCGCGGTGCGCCGCGACGTTCACCTCGGCCGGGTGTGGACCGCGATGCCGCAGCGGGTCCTCGCCGACACCGGGGACACCCTCACCCTGGCGTACTGGCCCGGCATCACCTCCCTCGCGCCGACCACCTGGATCACCTCCCTCGCCACCGGCGACACCGCGGTCCGCGAGAGCGGCCTGGAGCACCTGGCCGCCGGCACCTGAACCGTCGCCCCGTACACGTGGACCGGCACCGCGCTGCGCAGCGAGTTCCTGGCCGGGGAGCACTTCTCGGTGCACCGGTTCCAGCACGCCGCCACAGGTGAGCCGATCCGCTGGTACGTGAACTTCGAGCTGCCCCACACCCGCCGCCCGGCCGGGATCGACACCTTCGACCTGTTCATCGACCTGGTGGTGGAGCCCGACCTCTCGGCCTGGTCGTGGAAGGACGAGGACGAGTATGCGCAAGGCCGACGCCTGGGCCTGGTCGGCGACGACCTCCACGGCCTGGTCGAGCAGGCCCGCGAGAAGGCCCTCGGCCTCCTCCAGGAACGGGTCGGTCCGTTCGCACAGCCGTGGACCACCTGGTCGCCGGACCCTGCGTGGCCACTGCCGGTCCTGCCCGATGATCGGTGCGATCCGGCCCCCGGGACGGACACCGGGCGGTAGCGTGCCCGGATGAGCGAGAGTTCGGCGGCCGTGCCGCGCACCACGTGGGAGTTCTGCCTGGCCGCCGCCGACGGCCTGGTCCAGGGCCATGCCCCGGCCGACACCGAGCAGCACAAGCGGGTGGTGCTGATGATCGCGGCGGTGATCGCCGCAACTGCGGACGCGGCCGGCCTGAGCGAAGCCGGGATCGGCGACGCGGCGCTGGAGGCATCCCCGGCGCCCTGGACCTGTTGCTGGTCGGCGCGCGTCCGGCGGTGCGGGCCTGCCCGGCCGGACCGGGCCAAGGCGCGGAGCAGGCCGAGTTCCTGCTCGCCGCCGACCGCCAGGTCTTCGCGGGAATCCGGTTCCTCGCCGAGAGTGTCCTGCGCGCGCACCTGGCGGCGTCGCCCGGCACGGTGCCAACCGTCCGCGACAGCCTCACCCGGGCCGCCCGGGCCCAGCAGACGCACGACATTGCCGCGGCCCTCGGTACGAACGTGGAGGACTGACCACCGATGACACCAGACCTGGAGAGCTTGGCCACAACCGGCCCCGGCGAGAAGCCCCTCACCTTCGCTATCGCCGACTACGCCGACGTGGGGCGTGGATCACTGACTCTCAGCAACCCAATTTGGTAGCCGGCGGTCAGGCTGGGCGGCGGTACATCGTGTACAGCTTTCCGTTGTGGGAGGCTGCGGTCGGTTCGTCCATCAGCTTGATCGCTTCTGTGCCGCTGACGTCGTGGGTCGCGCTCCAGGATCAGTCCCGCTGAGCGGGCTTGTACCCGTTCCTTGGCGGTCTCCCGGGTGCTCGACTGCCCACCTTGATGGTCCTCCCAGGGTGCGACTTCGGGTCACCAAGATATGGATTGGATACCTTGGTGACCTGGTCACGGCTCGATAACGTCCCAGGTCCAAAGCATTGGTGATGGTGGGTCGGGCACCTTGATGCCCGACCCACCCTCGTTCCTGCCGGCATCTGGTGGTTCGCCCGGTCGAGTTCGATCGCGCCATGGACTGTCTCAACTGATCGCGGCAAGAGGAGCGACCCAGGCGTTAGGCTCCGTTCGAACAGAATCGGGGGATGACGGATGGAACCGTGGCCTGAGGGGACCGCCGCTGATCCTGAGGCGGCCCGAGAGCGTTATGCCTCTGATATGCAGGCGGAGCGCAAGGCTCTGCGCGAAGTGATCAGCGCCGATCTGCCTGCCGCGCACTTCGGCCTTGGAATCGTCATCGTGGCAAGTGCGGTAGTGGGTCTGTTCGCGGGGCCCATCACCGGAGCCCTCGTTGGTGGATCCTTTGCCGCCTTGTTCCTTGTTGCTCTGGGGGTCATGTTCCTTCGGGGCATCCGAGGGCTGGACGCAGGTCGCCGCGCCTATCTCTTCACCTTCGGCTGGGCGAACTGGGTCTAGTGCTGCTCCGCAGAAGTTCGTGGAGGGGTGTTGATCAGTTGGCCGGTCCGCTGAGGTAGATGTCGCCTGCGCAGTCGAGACCTTCCTCCGAGGAGCCAGCGGGCAGTCCGCTGGGCAGGATGTTGTCCCGGTACTGAACTTGAATTCGTGATGCCGGTCTGCAGGTCCTGAAGCCGGATCCCGTCCCGCGCGGCCCTCTCGGCGTCGGTCAAACCGCCGCCCTGCGCATACCTCACAGTACAGGGCTACCGACAAGATCTGCCGATTGTCAGGCGAACGGCACCAACTCCACCCAATCAAGTTGACCACACGTCACTCTCCACGACGGCGCTTGTAGTACGCGTACGTCAGAGCCAGGAGAAGAGGGCCCCACAGAGTCAGCGGGAGAGTGGCCGCTGCCGCGAGGGCCTTCCACCAGCCGTTGGAGTACTCGACGAGGGGGACCCCGCCGATGTGGAGAAAGGCGAGCGGCAGTGGGTCCCACAGCGCGATAAGCGCCAGACCGCCCAAGGTGGCCGGGACGATCGCTGCGAGCGGTGGAATACGTCGGCCGCCGATGATCGGGATCCAGGAAGGAGCCACTTCGCCCCATCCGGCCACCAGGCCGAAGGAGAGGTAGGCGAGCCCCTCGGAGAGAAGGCTGAGCCCGAAGACGTAGAGGATCACCCACCAGTGCCACGTCTTGTGAACTGCGTAGACCTGGCCCATCTCGTAGTCGAATGCGAACGGCAGGCGCCAGAGGCACGATGGCAAAACAGCCAGGGGTATGACCTGGGCGGAGCGGATAGCCCACTTAGGGACCGACTGCGCGGTGTCACCGACCGTCGGGGATGGATGAAGCGTCTTGAATCGCATGGGCCGATCTTCCTTGCCCGGCGGGCGCCGGGGATCAGCCTGAAGCAGTGTCTGATGGTCACCCCCGCGAGGGGCATCGAGTCCTCCGCTGGAAGGACGGCCGCGGCTCCGGGCGAGTTCGATGGCAGGGATGGCTGCTACAAGCCTGGCGAACGGCTGCTTCGCCGACACCAGCCATACCCTGGAAGGCTGACCGACATCACGCTGTCAAGTAGCTGTTGCTGCTGGCCAGGTAAAGGGCGAAGCCCCAGGTGTGCAGCACGCCGGTGAAGCGCAGGCGACACAGTGGAAGTGGCTCCTCACCGGGCAGTTCGGCTGCCGCGTAGGCCAATCCGGAGCGGTGGCGGACCGTGACGGCGTCCACGTGGGGCCAGCGTTCGCGGGCGTGGCGGTTCAGGCGCTGGCGCAGGTGGTGCTGCATCGATTCCGGGGGGGTTCTTCGGCACGGGCCCATCGTGCCGGGTGCGGTGTCGGCCCGCCATGATCGTCGGTCATGTGCGGTGGGGACCGGGTGGGAACGGCGGTTCCGGTGGTGCTGGAGGCGGCCGCCCGTGAGCGGTTGGTGCGGACGGTGGCTGCGGCGAAGTCCCAGGTGCGGGCGGTGTTGCGGGCCCAGATTGTGCTCGCGGCGGCGGACGGGCTGGCCAACGGTGCGATCGCCCGGGAGCTGGAGGTCAGCGTGAACACGGTGCGCAAGTGGCGGGGGCGGTTTACTGCCCAAGGACTGGAAGGGCTGCGGGACGCCGAACGGTCGGGGCGGCCGAAGGCGTACGGGCCCGAGGTGCGCGTGGCGATCGTGGCCACCGCGACGAGCGCGCCGCCACATCCGGAGGTGACCTGGTCGCACCGGACCATCGCAGCGCGGGTGGCCGGCACGGGCTTCGCGCCGGTCTCCGCCTCCCAGGTCGGCCGGATCCTGGCGGATCTGGACCTGAAGCCGCACAAGGTCCGCGGCTGGCTCACCCGTCGGGACACTCCCGACTTCTGGCAGCGCGCCGCCGCCGTGTGCGCCCTCTACCTCGACCCGCCCGAGGGGACGGTGGTGCTCTCGATCGACGAGAAGACCGCGATCGCCGCCCGTTCGCGTCGCCATCCTGGGCGGCCAGCGAGTCCAGGCGCACCCGCCCGGCAGGAGTTCGAGTACCGGCGCCACGGCACCGCCTCCCTGGTCGCCGCCCTCGACGTGCGCAGCGGCGAGGTGCTCACCGAAGTGATCGCCCGCAACAACGCGGTGACCTTCACCGCCTTCCTGGATCAGCTCGACCGGGCGATCGCCCCCGGCAAGGAGATCCACGTCGTGCTCGACAACGGTTCCTCACACACCGCCAAACACACCAGGGCCTGGCTGGCCGCGCACCCGCGCTGGCACGTCCGCTGGACCCCGCCGCACGCATCCTGGCTCAATCAGGTCGAGCTGTTCTTCTCCGCCCTCACCCGCCGGGTCGTGCGGCACGGCGACTTCGCCAGCCGCGACGACCTGATCGAGAAGCTGGATGCCTACGTCATCGGGCACAACGAGACCGCCAGGCCCTACCGGTGGACCTACGAAGGCAACCCGCTCAAAGCTGCATGAGCCCGGCGGCGGTCGGCCGGAATCCGCACTGACCGTAGAAGGACTCCAGGTGCGGCTCGTAGTCGACATGCAGCCACTCGGCACCGCGTGCCTTCGCCTCGTCGGCAGCCGCCCTCACCAGCCGCATCCCGAGCCCCTGCCGACGCTCGTCCGGGTGCACGGTCGTATCCAGAACGAAGGCGTGCGCACCGCCGTCGCCGACGACGTTGACGAATCCGACCAGCCGGCCTCCTCGACGCGCCGCGATCCAGGTCAGACTCCGGGACAGCATCGGCGCGAAGGAGGTCGGCTTGTGAGCTGGCCACGACGCACTGAACAACTCGTTGAGCTCAGCATCCGTCAGATCAGGGCTCACTACCAACACCTCATCGCCGGCCTGCGACGAATCACTGATCACCATGCAGAGCAGCCTGCCATGCACACATGGCCGTGATCACCCCTCCACGAACTTCTGCGGAGCAGCACTAGGAGGTGCGGCAGGTGGGGGGAGGGGTGGTGAGGGCCTGCCAGGTGGCGGGGCCGATCTTGCCGTCGACGCTGATGCGGGCGCAGGTCTGGAGCTGGCGGACGGCTTGGTCGGTGGCGGTTCCGAAGTCCGCGTCTAGGGCGAGGTGATGGCCGAGGGCGGTGTTGAGGAGGCATTGGGCCTGGCGGACGGCGGGACCGGTGTTGCCGCGGGTCAGGATGGTGGTGCTGTCCGTGCTGTAGGCGCAGACAGAGGGCGACGGTGTTGTCGCCGATGGGGCTGTTGCTGCAGGCCTTGAGGGGATGACGGTGCCCGTTGGTGCGGTGATCTTGGGTGCGGGTGTGGGGTTAGGGGCCGTGGACTGCTTACGGCTCGGGCTGTGAGCGGGCTGAGCGGGCTGGTCCCCGGCTTTGGACCAGCCTTCGGCGTCCTCTTCGGACGTGGCTGCGTTGTCGGGCTGCTCGGCGGGGACGGTGACGGTTGCCGGCGGTGGTGGTGGTTGCAGTAGGGCTGAGCGTGCGGTGCGTTGGGCGTTTGCGGTCAGCAGGACAGCCATCAAGGCGGTGGCGGCGGCTCCGATGAGGATCCCGAGGACCTTCTGGAGTTTTGCTTCGGTGTGCTGTTCGTGGTTCGTGTCGCGGGGCATGGTGACACTCCTTTGGTCGGCGCGGGCTGGTGCGCGGCGCGAGATCGGGGCTTGGCCCCGGGTTCCGCGGATCGTCCAGCGGAACCCGGGGCGGTGGAGGGGCCCGGACAGGCCCGGGGTCAGCCGCGGCGGGCGGACAGCAGCTGGCTCCAGGTGTCGGGGCCGGTGATGCCGTCGGCTTCCAGGTGGTGGGTGGTCTGGAAGTTCTTGACGGCGGTGGTGGTCGCGGGGCCGTACTGCCCATCCACGGTGACCTTCGCGCCCGCGGCGTTCAGCTGCTCCTGCATCGCCCGCACCGCGTTGCCGTTGTCGCCGGAGCGCAGGACCGGGACGAGCTGGCTCCAGGTGTCGGGGCCGGTGATGCCGTCGGCTTCCAGGTGGTGGGTGGTCTGGAAGTTCTTGACGGCGGTGGTGGTCGCGGGGCCGTAGTGCCCGTCGACGGTGAGCTTTGCGTCCGCGGCGGTGAGCAGCAGTTGGAGCGTGCGCACGTCCGCGCCCTGGTCGCCGTTGTTCAGCAGGGGCCAGGACCGCCCGGAGGGTGCCGAGGTTCCGGGGGCGGGGGTGGTGGTTCCGCCGGCGGCGAGGGCGCGCAGCTGGGCCTCGGTGCCGCGGAAGACGTTGACGTCGCCGTCGTGGGGGACGCCCGGGACGTGGCCGTGCTCGGCGTACTGCCAGATGGTCCACTGCCCGGCGCCGGGGATCGGGGCCGGCTCGCGGCTGCCGCTGCCGTAGCGGGGCTGCCACAGCACGTGCCCGGCCAGGGCGGAGGCGTCGCCGCCCAGGCAGTCCTTCACGAACGGCGCGGAGGTGTAGACGATCGGCTTGACGTCGAGTTCGCGCTGCACCGTGGACAGGAAGGCCTTGACCTCATTGGTGCTGAGGTTGGCCGGGCACTTGCCGCCCCTGGTCTCCAGGTCGATGGCCGGGGGGAGCTCGCCCTTGCCGTGGCCGGTGTAGCCCGCCGCGCGGACGGCCTTGAGGAAGTGTTCGGCCTGGGAAGCGCCGGAGGTGTGGCCGTAGAAGTGGTAGGGCGCGCGCAGGATGCCGGCCTTGGCGGCGCCGTCCATGTCCCGGGCGAACCACTTGTCGGTCCAGTCGTTGCCCTCGGTCGCCTTCAGGAAGGCGAACTTCTGGCCGGAGCGCACGACCTGCGGCCAGTCGATCGCCGGCCCGCGGCCCGTGTTGTGGCCGTCGTTGTGGCTGTAGTGGCTGCTGTCCAGGCCCTTGACGGCGTAGGCGGAGGGCGCGGCGGCTTCGGCGCGGGTGATGAGACCGACCGTGCCCAGGACGACGGCGGCGGCCGCTGCCCAGGCGGTGGCCCGCTTGGTGATCTGCATGAGGAACTCCTTGTGGTGGGCGAAGAGCGGAACGCCGGCCGTCGGCGGCGGGTGCGCGGCCGGGGGAAGTGAGGAGGAGCCGGGGGACGGTGGGCGCCCCGAACAGGCGCCGGTCCGTGGCGTGCTGTACGCAGGCGCCCACCGTCCGAAGAGGCGTCAGCCCAGAAGCGCCTTCCAGGTGTCGGGTCCGGTGGTGCCGTCGGCTTCCAGATGGTGCTTGGTCTGGAAGTCCTTGACGGCGGTAGTGGTGGCCGGGCCGTACTTGCCGTCGACCGTGAGCCTCGCGCCGGAGGCGTTCAGCAGTCGCTGTGCGGCCGTCACGGCCTCGCCCTGCGCGCCCGAGCGCAGCACCGGAGCGAGCCGGTTCCAGGTGTCGGGTCCGGTGGTGCCGTCGGCTTCCAGGTGGTGGGTGGTCTGGAAGTCCTTGACGGCGGTAGTGGTGGCCGGGCCGTACTTGCCGTCGACCGTGAGCCTCGCGCCGGAGGCGTTCAGGAGGCTCTGGGCTGCGTTGACCGCGTCCCCGTGGGCTCCGTCGCGCAGCACCGGCCACGCTGCGGCCGAGGACGGAGTGCCGGACGAGCCGGTCGTGCCCGCGCCGGTGTAGGTGATGTCCCAGTGGTGCTTGGCCGTCTCCTTGGCGTAGACGATGCCGGGGGCCGTCCACCGGGCCGCGCCGTCATTGCGGTCCGTGCCGCGTGTGGCGTGGTGCTCGATGTAGTGGGTGACGCAGGGGGTGAGGCTCAGGTCGGCCTTGTAGCCGTTGTTGTGGCGGTACGTGCCTGTCTCGCTGTGCCCGACCTCGGTGCCGCCGGTGACAGTGATGTCGCATCCGCTGGCTCGCTTCAGGCCGATGACGCCGTCGATCGTGGCGGCGCGGATGCCGGCGAGGCTGGTGCAGCTGCGGCGGTTCTTGTCGCTGCAGTTGCCGGTCGACGAAACGTCGACGTTGGCGGCCTTCAGCCGCGCGAGGGCCTGGTTGTGCGTGAGGGTGGGGGCCTTGTCGGCGGCGTCGGCCTGAACCGCGGCGATGGTCCCGGTCAGAGCCAGGGCGCCGGCGGCGGCTGCCAGCAGGACGCGACGGGGCTTCTGCATAGGGGGCCCTCCTTCGGGTGCTCCCGTGCCGGGACGTGGCGAAGCAGCCCGGGCGGGTGTGGGTGGGATGCCGGCGAGCGCCGACAACCGAAACGGTGTCACCGCCGCAAGGGCTGCCGATAGGCTTGCGCCGCCTGTCTCCTCCCCACACGCTCCACACGGTGTCCACGCCGGGGTGTGGGGCGTGTGGGGCAGGTCGGGGCTTGCCGTGAAGGGGGAAGATGACCGGCCGTAGGACAGGCGAGGGCCGACGCATTCCGTCGCCGATCCCGGACGACGTCATGGACTGGGTCCGCGCCGTGGGGGAGTTGAAGTTGAGAGGGATCAAGCCCAGGTCCATCGCCGCCCACAAACCCAGCGAGGCCGTGAAAGTCCCGGCGGCTTCGACCTGGGAGCGAGTCCTCGACGCGAAGACCCTGCCGTCGAGGGAGCAGCTCAATGTCCTCCTTGGCTACCTGGGCTCCATCGAGCGGCTCGCCGCCGAGTACCCCGCCGCCCACCGCGAGCGGCTGGAAGCCGTGTGGACGAAGGCGGACACCTGTCTGACGGAACGGCCGACCGCCGGATCCGCCCCGAAGCCCCCCAGGGCGGCGACCACGGCGGCCGAGGGACCGGGGAGCACGCAGCAGTCGGAACGACAAGCCCCCTCGGACTCGGGTAGAACCGGGATGGGCGGTGAGGCCGTCGCGGACTTCCACGCCCCCTTGTGGGGCATCAGGGCGAACATCAAAGGGCCCGCCTGGATGATCCTCTGCAGCATCGTCGTCGTCGCCGTCGCCATCACTGCCGTAGTACTGCTGAGCCGTACGGAGGGGACCGGCTCCGACGGGCAGCGGCCCGGCCTGCCGGCAGCCGATGTGCCGTCGTGGGGCGGTGCCCCGCCTTCCCCACAGGCCGCCAGTCCCAGTGCGAGCGGTGTGCCCGACAGCCCCGGTACCGGTCGCCTGCGGCCCGCAGCCGCGTCCGAACCCCCCGGCCTGGAGAAGGACTCCCTCGGGGCCGACAGCCGCTGCAGCCCGCCCAACTCCGGCCCGGGCTCCGTCAAGTGGCGGGTGTGCACGCGAGTCCAGGCCGACCGGATCTCCTTCGCCCTGGAGATCACCAACCGAGGCACCGGACCGGCGACGGTCAAGGCCCGCCTCAAGTACACCGCGCAAACCTCCGACTTCCGCACCTGCCCGGGAGTGGCGGACCTCCAGATGCTGACCATCCCAGCCAGTCAGACTCTGACCACCGACACTGCCCAGTGCAGCGTCCCCCGCACCTCCAGCCCCACCGCCTACACCGGCGTCGGCTGGGTCGTCGCCCCGGACGCCGACTACGGCACCCGCGTCCTGTCACCCGGCGCCCACGTCTATCCAGGCGAGATCCACTGGACGCCCGACGTGCTGTAGCCAGCCTCAGCCCCCGCGATCGCGCGGGTCTGCCACCCGCCCCGGACCGACCGCTGCGCCCTACAGCTCCCAGGCCCCGCACAGCGGCCGCTGGGGGTCGGTGAGGGTGTGCCACACCGCGGCGCTGGTGCCGTGCTGCTCCAGGTCGGCCAGGCGTGCCGCGCCGGCCCTTACGGTCTTGAGCATCCGGGCCACTATCGGGCTCGTGTCGGTGATCGACTGGAGGTCGCGGATCCGATGCCGGGCGGCCTGCTCGCCGGTGTCGGCCAGGACGAACCGCAGGCGCGGTAAGACCGGGTAGCGCTGCTGCCAGGCCGGCAGCACGCTCTGCCCGGCGACGGTACGCCGCAGGTGCACAGGCACCGGGTGGTGCTCGTGGAAGCGGGCGTAGCCGAACAGCTTGGAGGCGAGCTTCTCGCTGGCCATGGTGCCGCGGTCGACCTCGACGAACGCCCGGCACAGCCTCCGGCCGCCCGCGACGGCGGTGTAGTGCAGCAGCCCGTCGGGGATGACCGCACCGCCTTGGCCTTCGCCGTAGCGGTGGTAGACCTCCGGCAGGAAGTCCAGCGGCCGGCACTCGTCCCCGGCCGCCCTGGCGCTAGCGACGAAGGCGGCCTGGGTGCGGGTGACGGCCAGGATGTGCCCGACCCGCAGCCGCGCCTCGGTCTTGTCCTCGGGCAGCGGCGGGGAGGCCACGCCCTCCAGTTCCGGGAAGCGGGCGGCGATCCGCGCGCCCCGCTCGGTCAGGTACCAGGCCCGCAGCCTGCCGGCCTGCGGGAGTACGACGTCCTCGACCAGGCCCTCGTCCTTGAGCCGGCGAAGGCGTCGGCGCATCAGCTCCGGCCGGCTGTCTGGGGTGTGCAGGACGCGCAGCTGCTCGTCCGTGGCCATCCGGAACTGGTACAGCGCGGCAACCACGGCGTGGTCGATCTCGGGCGGCGTCGCCATCACGGGCTCCTCAAAGGTCGGTGCCCGCCGCCCGGTGGCGGCGAGCACCCGTAGGGAAGCCCGCGCCTCTCACCACTTTTCTTACCAAGATCGGCCCATCCGGTCACGATCCGACAACGGGTGCACTAACCGGTGCGACAACCAGTGGTGAGAACCAGTGCACCAACCGGTGGCCGCCCATCCCGGCCGCTGCGCCCGGATTCCGGGTAAAACAGCAGGTCAGATGCCGTGGTGAGTCGCCGTCAAGGCGAAACTCACCACCCCGACAACCCTCTCCTTCCCCTTCCTGTCCTTGGCTTTGTGGGCGGTGGTTGGCTGGTTGGGTGGGGCGGTGGCGTTGAGGGTTTGCTGCGCCTGCGGCGGGCCTTTTCTTCTCTCGCGTCCGGCTGGTGCCGGCCGCTCGCGGTGGGGTGGGGGCCGGGGCTTGCGGGCGGCGCTGGAAGGCCGCCAGACCGCCCCCGCCGGGCCTGCCCGCCGCCGATTCCTCTAACGCGGCGGCACAGACGGGCAGAGACGGCCTGAAGCGCTTCTTGGTGGGCACGCTCGGCCACCGGGCGCGGCGCGCTCGCCGCGTCGCTTCGGCCTCCGGTGGCGAGATGACGAGACTGCCGCCTTCTGCTCCCGGCCTGGTGGCCGGGTTGGCCAAGGGCGTACCTCGGGTGGCCCCGGGTCGTTGGGCAGGGATATGGAATGGACATCTCACCTCAAGGCGCTGAACGACGCCGTCGAAGCCCGGAACCAGGCGATTACGGCAGTGCGCCTGACCGACGCCCATGTGGCGGAGCTGACCGCACAGGCTGCCGCAGCCGGGGCGCCGGGCGCGTCGCTGGCCCGGGTGCTGGCAGGGCTCCAGCCTCTGCTGGCTCAGGAGCGTCCCCACGTCTGTGGCCCGAGTCCGGTCGTCCCGCCGGTCCGGCCCGCTCCGGAACCCCCAGGTGAGCAGGGCTGGCCGGACGGCCTCGAGAGGTACACCCTCCAGCAAGCATGGGAGCACGGCCTGCTGCCCTGGAAGGCCAGCACCACCAGGACGTACCGCGCCCGCTCCACCCGGCGCGGAATTCCCTTCCCCGAGGGCATGCAGGACAAGTCGGGGACGCACCGCTACACCAAGGAGGAACTCCGTGCATGGCTCGCGGCGTGGACCGCGCCGGCCCGATCCGAGAACCTACCCCTGCCTCAGCAACGGTCCGCGCCGGGGCCGCTGACCGCACCAGAGCCCACCTCCGCCGACTGACTACGAGCCTGCAACACAGGGGTGCAACGCGGCCCCGCGTTGCACCCCTGAACTGGGCTTTTGCCCTCCTGGGCGGGCCGGGCGGTGCCGTGTTGCACTTCGGCGGCCAGCCTCGCGGGATGTGCGAGCTACTCCCAGCGCATCCCGAGTTCGGTGAGACGCTCGGGTGCTCGCACCGCCGCCCCAGCCACTTCGTCCAAGTAAGACCGCTGGCCCGTCGTAGCCGCGCTCGGCGTACCAGCGCGGCGGAGACTTGTCAGACCTGATCGGGCTGGTTGGGTGTGCGGTACCGCCAGAGAGCGAACAACCGGTGGTCATGCTCGGAGAAGGCATCGAGCGGTCCGACCCGCTCGTACGCCTGCTCGGCCCGTGGATCTTCGCGGCGGGCGAGCGCGAAAGGCCGCCTCCAGACGCAGGTCCTTGTCCTCCTCGTCGAGGAGGACAAGGAAGGCATCCAAAGTGGGGAGGGTCCGGTCATCGGAGAGGGCGAGGGACTCGGCGGCATGGCGCCGTACCCAGAGAGCGTCGTCGCGAAGCAGCAGGAGCAGGGCGTCCCGGATCGCCGGAGTGAGGTGATTGTCGAGAGTGAACCCCGGGGCGAACACCTGAGCCACAGCGGCCCTGACCTCAGGCTCGGGATCGAGAGCCATGCCGAGCAGTGCGGACGTGGCCGCCTCACTACGTGCGGTCCGCTCCCGGCTCAGACAGAACGCCACCTCGCGGCGTACGCGCGGGTCCGGATGGTTGGTGTACCGGAGGCCGATGGCCTCCTGGCCCGGATGTTCCCTGCCGTTGTAGACGTCCAGGACGGTGGCGAGCACGTGCCCGTCGGGTTCGTCCTGTGCCCAGGCTGCCAGGAAGTCGACATCCTGGGCGATGTCCGATGCACGGTCGGCTGGCGCGAGGAAGGCCCGGTGCCACAGAACCGACGCCAGGAAGCGACGGTGCGTGGGATCGGGATGCTGACGCAGTGCGGTGAGCTCGGACCAGACGCGCGGACCCCGGCGCTTGCCCAGGTAGTAGGCGGCGGCGAACCAGTTGCTGTCCCCGTCCTCCCTGTGCGGGAGGGCGCGTGCCATCACTTCGTCGAGGGGCGGCAGGGCACCGAACTGCCACTCCAGGTGGGAGGATGGCCCCGTGTCCGTCCCGCACGGTGAGCCCACCGAGAGAGACCTCGTCGACTGTGTCGCCGTGGGCGTCGTCGATCCGGTACTTGACAGCAGGCCCGGCGGCTCCGGTCCGGCGGCACAGTTCCTCGAGCACGCCGCTCTCGTACCACTGCCGGGCCAGGTCGAGCAGTTGTTGCCGGAAGGCGTCGGGCACACGGAGTCGAGGGGCATCCCCGATGACCACATTGACCAGCGTGGGGGAGCCGGTGTCGACCGCCCGCAGCAGGGGAGTGCTGCCGTCGGGAAGTTCACAGTCTTGGTCGGCGCCCCCATCGACTAGGACCTCGGCGGTGAGGTGATCGAACCCGGCCACAGCGGTGCACAGCAGCGGCAGGCCGTCGGAGCCCAAGGTGTCCGGCGCCGCACCCTGCTCCAAACAGGCCCGCACCGTGGCGGCGTCCCTGGCGATCACGGCGCTGACCAACCGGCCGGTCAGGTCCAACGACGGCTCCGTCAAAGCTCCCCCTGATGATGTGTTCGAAGAGAGCAACGTATCCGGAACAACGAAACGATGCCGAGCCCGCCCGGCAGTGACGATGCTTGACCAGGTCAACGACCTGCGCTGACCGGCCCCCCAACGCCGATAGGCCGTCACCCGCAGCTGACGGCCTCCCGACGCTTGCTCAGAGGGTGTTCGATACTGATTTAGGCTGCTGCAAGCGGTTTCGGGCGGAGGTATTGCCCGACTTTGTCGGGGCTGGCGGTCAGGCGGGTGGTCAGGGAGTTGATCATGGCCCACTGGATCATCGAGCGTGACCGGTCCGGCAGTTCCTCGTCGTCGCGGTGGAGCCGCCGGTATCGGGACATGATCCCGAAGGTCTGCTCGACGCGCCAGCGGATCGGCTGCACCACGAAGCCCTTCTGCTCCTTGTCGCGGGAGACGACCTCGACGTCGATGCCGAGGGCGGTGCCGTGCTTGACGACGCCGTTGTTGTATCCGGCGTCGACCCAGGACTTGGTAACGCTGGGCCACTGGGCGGCGAGGGCGTCCAGGATCTGCTTGCCGCCGGCGCAGTCCTGGACGCCTGCGGCGGTGACGATCAGCACGAGAAGCAGCCCGAGGGTGTCGGTGGCGATGTGGCGCTTGCGGCCCTTGACCCGTTTCCCACCGTCGTAGCCCTGGCTCTCGGCCGGCGCGTTCGCCGATGCCTTCACGGACTGCGCGTCGATGATCGCCGCGGTCGGCAGGATCCGGCGGCCCTTCTTCTTGCGGAGCTGATCACGCAGCGTGTCGTGGATCTGTTCGGCGGTGCCGTCCCGCTCCCACTCCTTGAAGTACCCGTAGACGGTGCTGTGCGGCGGGAAGTCGTGCGGCAGTCGTCCGCAACGTCTTCGCCCGCCACTCCGCTCCTCCGAGGGCGGGGTGCTGTTCGCCGACCTCACGGTGAAGTGGTCCCAGCGTCGAGGGCTACAGCTCGCAGCGGGAGGCGATCAGCTCCGAGATCGACAAGCTGATCACCGCCCGGCTGGCCCCGCGCGGGATCCTCGTCGACGGCGTCAACCTGCGCGAGCGACGGCCTGCAGAAGGCCATCGATCAGAAGATCGCGCAGGACCAGGCGACCGCCCAGGCGGAGGCGGCCGTGCGCACGGCCAAGGCCGAGGCGGAGAAGCGCAAGATCGAGGCCGAGAGCACCGCGGCCGCCAACGCCGCGATCGCCAACTCGCTCACCGACAAGATCCTACTGAGTCAGTGCATCGAGGCCTTCAAGGCCGCGGCCGAGAAGAACCCTGTCTACGCCAGCCCCTGCGGTGCCAACGGCACGCCCGTCATCGTGGACGGCACCAAGCGCTGAGGCACCACGCGCTGAGACCGCTGGGCGGCGGCCGGCCGGCTCAGGCCTGCGGGGCCTGGGCCGGGCCGTCGCCGGTAGGCCCGTCGGCCGGGCCATCCTGGTGGGCGGCCGCGCGCACCAGGTCGGGCAGCAGATCCGCCACCGCCGCGGTCAGCGCCCCCAGCGCCCGGCCGTCGGGGATCGGGTGCCACAGCAGGCACACCTCGCTGTCGAGGAAGGACACCGCCGGCGCCCCGACGGCCAGCAGCCGCTCCTCCAGTCCACCGTGCAGCAGTGCCTCCTCCAGAGCGGCGGTGTCCTCGCCGCGCGGCCCGTAGACCAGGCCCTGCGGCCACCGGATGTGCTGTGCCGCGCTGCTCCAGTCGCGTTCCAGCGTGGCCCGCGAGAGCGGCTGCGCCAGCTTGGTGCAGACGGCCAGCCAGATGTCGACGTCGCCGTCCAGCTGCTTGATCAGGATCGAGACCGTCGCCTCCTTACCCGTGAGCGGCCCGGTCAGCGTGAGCGGCCCGCTCGCCGTCTCGCTCGGGCGGGTCTGGGCGGTCAGCCAGGGGAAGTGGGCCAGGTGGCCCTCCCAGCGGGGCGACTTCAGGGGGTGCAGACGCCAACCCGGCTGCTCCGCCAACCCCTTGATCCCCGTGCCCACCCGCGTGGCCCCCACGGCCTTCCGGGTCCCGCGCACCGCCATGACCACCGCCACGATGAAGGTCAGCCCACAGCTCAGAAGGAACAGCATGCCACCGATCATCGGATCTCCTTCATGGTGCCCTCGGCTTCACCTCGCGGAGGGAAGCGGGGCTCCCCCCACAGCGAGGCGCGGTGCGTGATCGTCCGTCATGTGACCACCGGTTGATGGGACACGTGGAGCGCGCTCGCCGGTTCCGCTCCCCGACCGATTCGCAGGCGGCGAGGCCGCCGCACACGTCCGGGTGGGTGGGGACGGTCTGCAGCCCGGCGCTGCAGGCGGCCCGGGCCTGAGCGCGGGCCGCGCGTCGGCCCACGCTCAGCGGGCGATCCGGAGTGGACGACGACCACAACGTCGCCTTCTACGTGCCCCAGGTGCCGGGCAGTCGGCCGAACGTCGATGTGGTTCCGTGCTTCGAATACCGGCTCCTCACCAACGGCGCTGGCACCAGTTTCCACAGCGGAAGCGTGGTGTACGGCCAGGACGGCAAGCGGATCGTCAACTGGCCCGAGCTGCAGCTGACGAACGGCCGCACGAAGAACTCGAACACGAGGAACCGCTACAAGTTCGCGGTACGGGTGCTCAAGTCGGTGGAGAACGAGCTGTGCCGGCAGAAGCTCATCGAGGCGGTCCCCTCGTACTTCTGCGAGTGCCTGATCTACAACGTGCCCGACTGCGTCCTCAAGAACGGCTCCTTCGACGACGCGGTCCGCCTGTCGCTGGCCGAGGTCTACGCCCAGCTCGGAAGCCGATCGGAGGCGATGATGGAGCCGAACGAGATCAAGAAGCTGTTCGGTCCGCAGCAGAAGTGGACGGTGGACACGGCCCGTGAGCTCATCGGGCAGGCCTGGGTCTACCTCGGGTACGGCGAGTGAGCCCCGCGACCACCGTCCGCACGACCTCCTCCCTGCTCACCACCGCCTACACCATCGCCCTGCCGCTGCTGGGCATCGCGCCCACGCAGAACGTGAAGTACCTGTTCGCCTACCTGCCCTCGCTGATCGGCTACGGCGTCCTGGTCTTCGACAAGTGGGCCTGGCGCTGGTGGGGCATCCACCGCATCACCGGCCACCCGTGGGTCGGCGGCACCTGGCGCTCGGTCCTCACCCCCGCCGCCGCCAGCCACATCCCCGCCGGCGGCAACCGCGGCCCCATCACCACCTACCTCACCGTCGAGCAGACCTACTGGACGCTGCACGCGACGCTGCGCACAGCGGAGAGCATGTCGCGCTCGAACAACGCGACGATCGTGAAGACGGACGGCTCGGGAATCGCGGAGATCCGGTTCCTGTACGAGAACACCCCGCGCACCGAGCACCAGGCCCGCAGCCCCCGACACACCGGCTCGTGTCAGCTGTCCGTCACCGGGCGCGCGCCGCGCAGCGTCACGGGCAGCTACTTCACCAGCCGCTTCACGGCCGGGGACATGGACCTGACCCTGGTCGACCGCTCCACCGAGTACGCCACGTTCGCCGAGGCTCAGGCGGCCGACCAGCAGGGCTCGGCGGCACCCTGACCCTTCAGCTGCATCACCACCACGGCCCCGGCCGCCGAGCGGCTCCAGCGTGAGGCGCTCGACGTGCAGACCACCGGGCGCGGCCGGGAGCGCAAGGCCAAGCAGCTCCAGAAGCTCGGCGCGTACTCCGGCGTCAGCGTCCGGGGCGGGCGGGCCCACACGTTCGAGATCCGCGGCTCGGACGCGGTCCGGGCCCGCGACGTCCACCTCATCCTCAGCGGCGAGCAGGCCGCGGCCCTGGCCCGCGCCGAGAACGAGGCAGAGGTGCGGGAGGTGATCGGCCAGGCCCTCGCCGACTACTTCAACGGCGGCGCCTACGGCGGCTTCAGCCCCGACGACTTCGAGTACGACCCCGACGACTTCGACCTGAACTGATCACCGGGCCCCGCTTTCGGGAACCCGTAGAAGCCCCCGCCGAGGAGACCGGGCCGCTGACGGCCAACTTCCAGCACCCGCTGCTCGCCCCCGTTCACGGACGAGCGGGGGCGGAACGCGAGCGCGCCTGGGGCGACGGCGAACTGTGCGAGTCCTGCCGTCGGGCCGCCGCCCGCCGGCGGGCCCGGGCGGAGGCCGAGCGCCCGCCGCCGATCCGCGGCCGCAGAGGCCAAGCACAGAGTCTCATGGTGGTGCTGCTCCTCACCCCTTGGAAAGGGCCGCTGACCTACTGCGCTGGGGAGCTTTCCTGCCACTGCCGGCTACGGGGGTGAGCTTCGTTGGCGGGGTGCTGGTGAGGTTGCCCCGCACTGCCCGGCCCGGCGCGGGGCCTCACCTTCCGAACCGTGGACGGAACACCCGTCGGAGCTCGCCATCGATTGTCCACGGTGCGCTCAGGTCTCTATCAGTGGGCGAGGTATTTCACTGGGCATGGTCGTCCTGCAGGCATGAGACCTTGTCCGCCTGCTCCAGCGGTCCCGAAACTGCCAAGCGGCGGAGCATATTTGACGGAGCGTATGGTTAATGAATTTCTCCCTGTCGCACAGAACCGTGTCATATGGGCAGGGGTATGCCTGTGTCGGCTCGCGTCGGGAGTGCCGGCGGCAAGTCTGACCTGCGGCGACTCCGATCTGGCTGTTTTGGCATCGTGGGGGGCTGAGTGACCCCTTCGTTCGCCGTCATCTGGCACTGTCTCACCCGTTCGTATTTTTACTGATTTGCGACGTGAGATATTGATCCGAAACGCTAAATTTCCGGGATTTCGGTGATGTAGCGGACGTGCGGGCCGTGGAAGTAGCCGCGGACGATGTGCGGCTGCTTCTGTC
>NZ_JBVJCO010000031.1:102759-112588 GCF_055588525.1 Kitasatospora sp. NPDC041988 | reverse complement strand
CTCGGTGCGTCCGAGGTCGAGCACATGTCCCGGATCTCGGGTGTGTCCATCGAGGAGGCCATCACCCGGATCCACCGGGCGGGCCTGGACTCGTTCGCGGGTGCCGGTGCGGAGTTGCTGCCGGAGCGGCCGCGCAAGGCGATCGCGCCGCTCAAGGAGTCCGGTGAGCGGTGGCTGGAGATCATGGAGGCCGCCCACGGCCTGGGTGTGGAGTCGACCTCCACCATGCTGATGGGTACCGGCGAGACCAACGCCGAGCGGATCGAGCACCTGCGGATGATCCGTGACGTGCAGGACCGTACCGGCGGTTTCCGGGCGTTCATCCCGTACACCTACCAGCCGCAGAACAACCACCTGAAGGGCTCGACCCAGGCGACGGTCTTCGAGTACCTGCGGATGATCGCGATCGCGCGGCTCTTCCTCGACAACATCGCCCACATCCAGGGGTCGTGGCTGACCACCGGCAAGGAGGCCGGCCAGCTGTCGCTGCACTACGGTGCGGACGACCTGGGCTCGGTCATGCTGGAGGAGAACGTGGTGTCGATGGCCGGTGCCAAGCACCGTTCCAACCTGACCGAGCTGATCCACCTGATCCGGGCCGCCGACCGCGTCCCGGCGCAGCGTTCGACCACGTACCAGCACCTGCGGGTGCTGGACGACCCGGCCAACGACCCGGTCGACCCGCGGGTCGCCTCGCACATCGCCTCCACCGCGATCGAGGGCGGCACCGCACACCCCGAGCTGAAGCTGATCGAGACGCGCTGAGCGGTGGGTCACGGGCGGGAGGGGTGGAAGAGGTGACGATGCGTCAACCTGGCGCCCTACCATGTCATATGCATGGAGGACATAATGACGGATGTGTCTTCAGTGCCGCAGAAGCGACTCAAGTGGCTGACCCTCGCGGTGTGTTGTCTGAGTCTGTTCATGGTGGGCCTGGACACGACGGTCGTGAATCTGGCCCTTCCCGCCATCCAGCACGATCTGGACGCCACGGCCACGGGCCTGCAGTGGACGGCGGACGCCTACACGGTGGTGCTCGCCAGTCTGCTGATGCTCTCCGGCTCGATGGCCGACCGGTTCGGCCGCCGGCGCACCTTCCAGACCGGTCTGCTGCTGTTCAGCCTGGCTTCGCTGCTGTGCGGCCTGGCGCCGGACACCGGGACGCTGGTCGGGTTCCGGATGCTGCAGGCGGTCGGCGGGGCGATGCTCAACCCGGTCGCCATGTCGATCATCACCAACACCTTCACGGACCTGCGGGAACGGGCCAGGGCGATCGGGATCTGGGGCGGCGTGGCCGGAATGAGCCTGGCCTTCGGCCCGGTGGTTGGCGGCGCGCTGGTCGATCTGGCGGGCTGGCGGTCGATCTTCTGGATCAACATCCCGTTCGGCGTCCTCGCCCTGGTCCTCACCGCGCTGTTCGTTCCCGAATCCAAGGCGCCGCACCCGCGCCGGCTCGACCCCGGCGGGCAGCTGCTGGTGATCGTCCTGCTGGCGGCGCTGATCTTCGGGATCATCGAAGGGGCACGCCAAGGCTGGGACTCGTGGCTGATCGTCGGCTGCTTCGCCACCAGCGTCCTGGCGGCGGCGGCCCTGGTGCGGCACGAGCGGCGACGCCCGGAACCGTTGCTGGACCTGCGGTTCTTCCGCAGCGTGTCGTTCAGCGGGGCAATCGCCTCGGCGGTCTGCGGCTTCGCCGCACTGGCCGGCTTCCTCTTCCTCAACTCCCTCTATCTGCAGAACGTGCGGGGGTACTCGCCGTTGCACGCCGGGCTCCTGACTCTGCCGATGGCGGCGATGACACTGGTCTTCGGCCCGCTGGCGGGCCGGGTGATCGGCGCCCGCGGGCCTCGGCTGCCGCTGATGGTGGCGGGGAGCGGCATCGCGCTCTGCGGCCTGCTGCTGACCGGGCTCACGGCGGACACCCCGATCTGGTTCCTGGCCCTCGCGTATGTGGCGTTCGGCATCGGCTTCGGCATGCTCGACGCCCCCATCACCTACGCGGCGGTCTCCGGGATGCCGCCGTCCCAGGCCGGGGTGGCCGCAGCGGTCACCTCTACCGGTCGCCAGGTGGGGGCCTCGCTGGGAGTCGCCGTGCTGGGTTCGGTCACGACCGCCCGGATCGCCGGTCCGTTCGCCACCGGGTTCCCGGCCGCCAGCCACCTCAGCTGGGCGATCATGGCCGGCTGCGGGCTCGCGGTGCTGGCGCTGGCCGTCCTCACCATGGGCCGGGCGGCCCAGCGGCCCGCCGAGGACCAGCCGGGCCCCCTCGACCGGGTCACGCCGCCGAGCGGCGCTCGGACGCCATGACCGGACGGACGCCGCAGGATCGCCGGGTGACTCCGTCGGCCGCGTTCCGTGCCCGTCTGCTGGCCGAGATCAACGCCTCGGTGCACGGGCCGGACCTGCATCTGGAACGGTACGACCGGCCGGCCGGGGATCCCGGGCTGTTCGGTCCGCAGAGCGTCGTGTGGCGCGTCAACGGCCACCCGGCCGGGATGCTCACCGGCGGCTTCGCGGCCCTGATGCTCCAGGCGCTTCACCCGCTGGCGATGGCAGCCGTGGACGCGCACTCCGACTTCCGGGCCGACCCGACCGGCCGGCTCAACCGGACGGCGCGCTTCGTCACCACCACCACCTTCGGCTCGACGGCGGCTGCTGGGGAGGCGATCGAGGCCGTCCGACGGCTGCACCCGAGGATCCACGGCAGGGCGCCGGACGGACGGCCGTACCGCGCGGACGATCCCGATCTGCTCACCTGGGTGCACACCGCAGAGGTCAGCTGCTTCCTGGCCGGCCATCAGGTCTTCTCGGCCACCCCGCTCTCGCCCGCGGAGTGCGACCGCTACTACGCGGAGGCCGCCCTCGTCGGCGAGCGGCTGGGGGCGGCGGGCGTGCCGCGCTCGGCCGCCGAGGTGGACCGGTACCTGGCGCGGATCCGTCCCGAGCTGCGGGCCACCCCCGCCGCGCTCGACTGCGTCCGGTTCCTGCGCGGCTTCGGCCGCGGCCCGCGTGAGCGGGTGGCCACCAGGCTGCTGATGAACGGGTCGATCGGCCTGCTGCCGCCGTGGGCCAGGACCGAGCTCGGGATCCGCCGGCCCGGCCTGGTGCGAGCGGGCTGGGACCGTCCGGCCGCCCGCGCGATCGGGCGGGTGCTGGTGTGGGCCTGCGGGCCCTCCGAGATCCAGCGGGCCGTCCGGCAACGGCTGGCGGCCGGCGGCTAGCACCCGGGGGCGGCCGGACCCTCCGCCCCGGGCAATCCCCGCAAACCCTTCCCGGGCCCGACGCCCGGGTTCCGACGACCTGCCGGCACCGGCCCGTCCGTGCGCCGCACCGTGACCGCGACCATCACACCGATTGCCCAGGAGGCTTGGACATGGCACCAACCGCGAAGCCCATCGAGGTCGAGCTCCGACCGCTGTACAAGGCCCACTACCGCTTCCAGTTTCTCAGCGCGGCCTTCCAGTTCGGCCTCTTCACCATTCTCGAGCAGGAGCCGGGCATCGCGATGCCGGACATCGCGGCCCGTCTCGGCCTGAAGGAGCAGCCGACCCGAATACTGCTGCTCGGCTGCACCACGATGGGCCTGCTGCAGAAGGAGAACGGCGGCTACTACAACACCCCGCTCACCCAGCCGCTCGCCGACAACCTCGACGAGTCGCCCGCCACCTTCATCCCCTGGGAGCAGCAGGGCATCTACCGGGCGATGTCCTGGTTTCCCGAGGCGCTGAAGGCCGACACCAACATCGGTCTGCAGCGGGAGATCCCGGGCACGGCGCCGACCATGTACGAGCGGCTGGCCGATCACCCGGAGCTGGAGTCGACCTTCCACACCATGATGGCCTCGGTGAGCCGGCTGGTCGGCGAGGAGCTCAAGGAGAAGCTCGACCTCTCGGGGTACACCCACCTGCTCGACATCGGCGGCGGCACCGCCATCAACGCCTCGAACCTGGTGGCCCGCTGGCCCGAGCTGCGGGTCACCATCGCCGACCTGCCCTCGGTCGCGGCCAGTGCCAACGCCACGATCCGGAAGCTCGGGCTGACCGACCGGGTGAACGCGGTGAGCCTCGACGTGTTCAAGGACGAGTTCCCGGCCGGCTGCGACTCGCTGCTCTTCGCGCACTTCCTGGAGATCTGGTCCGCCGACCGGATCCGGGCCCTGCTGGCGAAGGCCTCCCGCGCCCTCGCCCCTGGCGGGGGGATCTTCGTGGTGACGCCCTACCAGAACGACGAGGAGACCGGGCCCGACCGGGCGGCCTACCTCTCGGCGTACTTCCACACCATCGCCTCCGGCGAGGGAATGGTCTACACCGGCCGGGAGTACGAGCAGTGGTTCGACGAGGCCGGCATCGAGCCCACCGGGCGGGTGGCGCTCGGCTCGGACACCGTGGTGATCTGCGGCCGCAAGCGGGCCTAGCCACGACGCCACCGACCCTGCGGCCCTCCGCAGCCTTCCGACCGCGGCGCCGTCGCCGGTCAGGGGTTCGCGGGCGCCGCAGGGTCAGTGGCATGCCCCCGGGCCCGTCCGCCGTGCGCGCTACCGGGCCCAATCCCCGTCGAAGCCCCGGCGGCCCCGTCCGGCGCACCCGGCGCCCCGGCGCCGCGCCCGGCCTCCGTATCCTGGCCCGATGCTCGAACCCGCACTGCTGCCGACCCCGCTGGTGGACTGCACCGACGAGGTGCTGGCCCGGGCCGGGGTGGAGCTGCGGCTCAAGCGGGACGACCTGCTGCACCCGGCGGTGCCGGGCAACAAGTGGCGCAAGCTCGGGCCCAACCTGGCGGCGGCGGTCGAGCGGGGGCAGACCCGGCTGCTGACCTTCGGCGGTGCCTACTCCACCCATCTGCGCGCGGTCGCGGTGGCGGCCGGCGCCCTCGGGCTGGAGAGCGTCGGGCTGGTCCGCGGGGAGGAGCTGGCCGATGCCCCGCGCAACTGGTCGCTGCGGGCGGCCGAGGCGGCCGGCATGCGGCTGGAGTTCCTCTCCCGGACGGCGTACCGGGAGACGGCCGGCCGCTGCGGGACGGACGATGCCGTCGCGGCGGAGCTGCAGCGGCGCTGGGGGCCCTGTCTGGTGCTGCCGGAGGGCGGCTCCAACGCCCTGGCGGCGACCGGGGCGGCGGCTGTCCCGGCGGAGCTGCCCGACCTCGGCGGGCGGGACGTGGTCTGCTGCCCGGTCGGCACCGGTGGCACCCTGGCCGGGATCGCGGCCGGCCTGCCGCCGGGCGCGCGGGCGCTCGGGGTGGCGGTGCTGCGCGGCGGCGCCGGCTACCTGGAGGGCGAGGTCACCCGGTTGCACCGGGCCGCCTTCGGGCGGGAGTTCGGCAACTGGCGGATCGACCACGACCACCACGGCGGCGGCTACGGCCGGGTGCCGGCCGGGCTGGCCGCCTTCGCCGAGGGCTTCGAGCAGCGTCACGGCATCGCCCTGGAGCGCCGCTACGTCGCCAAGCTGCTGGCCGCCCTGTACGAGCTGGCCGGGGCCGGCGCGTTCCCGGCGGGCACCCGGCTGACCGCGGTCGTCACCGGTCTGCCGGACCCGCCGGAAGCGGCCTGAGGGCGGGTCCTAGCCGAAGGTCAGGTCGGCGCAGGGGTCGGTGTCGGCTCCGCGGCTGTTCTCGGCGATGCCGGTGGGCACGCCGGTGGGCGTGGGCGTGGAGCCGGGTGCGGGGCCGGTCGAGGGGGCGGCCGTCGGGCCGGCCGGGGCGTCGACGGCGTCGAGCCCGGTGGGGGTCGTCGGGCGGTAGTCGCGGCCCAGGGTGACGGTGATCCCCTCGGTGCCCGCCTCCTCGACCAGCCGTGCCCCCGGGAAGAGCGGTGCCAGCCGGTCGGCGACGGCCTTCAGCGCCGGGTCGTACGCGATCTCGGTCTGCAGCCGGCCGCCGTTGGTGGGGCCCAGGGCGACGTTCTGGAAGCCCTTGGCGCGGACGGCTTCCGCGCCCTTGCCGGCCAGCCCGGGGGTGCCGACGCCGTTGACCACGGTGATCGGCGCGGCCGTCTGCTCGGGCGAGAGCGCGGTGGGCGAGACGACGGAGGTGGGCGAGGTGGCGGAGGTGGGCGTGGCCGGGGCGGCCGGGGCGTCGCCGACCTGGCCGGTGCTCTGCCCGTCCAGCGTGCGGTCCTCGCGCAGCAGCTTCCAGAGGGTGTCGACGTCCGGGTGGACCAGCGCGACCCGCTCGCCGGAGAAGCGCCAGGGGGTGGTGACGAAGGTGATGTCGGAGAGCTTGATGCTCTGCAGCGACTGGGCGAAGTCCACCAGCTTCATCGCGGTGCCCAGGCCCTCGTCCACGGTGAGCGAGCGGGTGGCCGCGTCGGCCAGCGGGAGCAGGGTCGGCAGTGAGAAGCCGAGGCCCTGGACCTTCCTGATCATCGAGGAGAGGAACGCCTGCTGGCGCTTCATCCGGCCGATGTCGGAGTTGTCGCCGATCCCGTACCGGGCCCGCAGGTAGTCCACCGCGGGCTGCCCGGAAAGCTTCTGCATGCCCTTCTTGAGGTGGATGTTGTGCGAGTTCACGTCGTTGGGGACACAGGCGTCGACGCCGTTGACGGCCTCGGTCATCGCGGCGACGCCCTTGAAGTCGACCACGATGGTGTGGTCGATCCGCAGGCCGGTCAGCGTCTCGACGGTGTTCTGGGTGCAGGCCGGGTTCCCCTTGGGGAACTGGCCTATGGTGAACGCCGAGTTGAACATCTGGTTCGTCCTTGGCGATGTCCAGCCGCCGTTCGGCAGCCGGCAGGACGGCACGGTCACCAGCGCGTCGCGGGGTATGGAGACGCCGACGGCGTGCTTGTGGTCGGCGTAGATGTGCAGCAGGACCGCGGTGTCCGAGTGGCCGACACCCTCGTCGCCGCCGCCGAGGTCGGCGTTGCCGTCGTCGCGGGTGTCCGAGCCGAGGACCAGGACGTTGACCGGCACGGAGGCGCCGGGCGTGGCCGGGACGGGGGCCGGCGGCCGTTCGGTGGCGACGCCGCCCGCGTCGAAGGTGGTGATGTTGCTGTCGAGCCGGTGGTAGAACCAGGCCCCGGCCCCCGCCACCGACAGCACGAGAACGGCGGCGAGGCCCACGGCGGTCCGTATGATGCGCCGCCGGCGCGAGCTGCTGCTCATCCCCCCGGGCCCCCCGTCTTCTGGTGTCGTTCCCTGCACGCACCGGCTCATGGGCAGGCCGGTGCGAATCTCGAACGTTAGACGTTTCGGGGGAGTGTTCGGTTACATCCGATGGCCGGCCAATTGCTCCGGAACGGCCGCCGTGGCTGTGATGCTGCTCACGCCCCGGGGGTGGAGGCGCCCGAGAGCATCCGGCGGAGCAGGTCGCGCAGTGCCGTCCGCTCGTCCGGGCCGAGGGCGGCGAGCGGTTCGCGGGCGAAGTTCAGGGACTCGCGCAGCTCCTCGGAGGCGGCCGAGCCGGTCTCGGTGGCGGCGACCAGCTTGACCCGGCGGTCCTGCCGGTCGGCCTCCCGGGTGACGAAGCCGCGCGATTCCAGCCGGTCGACGATGCCGGTGATGTTGGACGGCTCGCAGCTGAGGGTCTGGGCGATGTGGCGCATCGGCATCGGCCCGCGCCGCAGCAGGGCGAGGACCTTGGCCTGGGCGCCGGTGAGCGAGCGGGCGGCGGCGGCCTCCTCGTACTCGCGGTGGAAGAGCGCGACCAGGTTGGCCATCAGGTCGACGACCTCACGGGTGATCTCGTCGGGCTCCGGCGCGCCGGACGGGGTCGGCTGGGTGTCCATGGCTCACAGTCTACCTGAACAGTTGACAACATGAACCTTTCATGTCCATCGTTACTTCAGTAAGTCAACCTTTTAGGCAACAAGGAGTACCCCGATGGCCGAGCAGGAAGCGCCCGCCACCGCCCGCGAATGGCACCTCGCCGCCCGCCCCCAGGGCTGGCCCGTCCCGACCGACTTCGCCCTGGTCGAGGCGCCGGTCCGGACCCCGGGTCCGGGCGAGATCCTGGTCCGCAACGCCTACCTCTCGGTCGACCCGTACATGCGCGGCCGGATGAACGACGTGAAGTCCTACGTCCCGCCGTTCCAGCTCGGTCAGCCGATGGACGGCGGCGCGGTCGGCTACGTCGTCGCCTCCGAGGCCGAGGGCTTCGCCCCGGGCGACGCCGTGCTGCACGGGCTCGGCTGGCGCGAGTACGCCACCGTCGACGCGACGCAGGCGGTGAAGGTCGACCCGTCCGTGCCGCTCTCCGCGTACCTCGGCGTGCTCGGCATGACCGGCCTGACCGCCTATGCCGGCCTGCTGGCGGTCGGCGCCCTCAAGGAGGGCGACCGGGTCTTCGTCTCCGGCGCGGCCGGCGCCGTCGGCTCGATGGTCGGCCAGATCGCCCGGCTCAAGGGCGCCTCGCTGGTGGTCGGCTCGGCCGGCTCGGCGGAGAAGGTCGCCAAGCTGACCGGCGAGTACGGCTTCGACGCCGCGTTCAACTACAAGGACGCCCCGGTCGCCGAGCAGCTCGCCAAGGCCGCCCCGGAGGGCATCGACCTCTACTTCGACAACGTCGGCGGCAGCCACCTGGAGGCCGCGATCGGCGCGCTCGGCGTGCACGGCCGCGCGGTGCTCTGCGGCGCGATCGCGCAGTACAACGAGACCTCCGCGCCGGCCGCCCCGCGCAACCTGGCGCTGGCGATCGGCAAGCGGCTGCGCCTGGAGGGCATGCTGGTGCGCGACCACGCCGCCCTGCAACCGCAGTTCGTCGCCGAGGTCGGCGGCTGGCTGAAGGAGGGCAGGCTGCGCAACGAGGAGACCGTGGTGGACGGCTTCGAGAACACCGCGGACGCCTTCCTGGACCTGCTGCGCGGCGTCAACACCGGCAAGATGGTGGTCCGCCTCGACGGCTGACGCCACGTCAGTACCGCTGCCGCCAGGCCGCCCCGCCGCACCTCCGGTGTGCGGGGCGGTTTGCGTACCGGGCGCAGGGGAACCGGCCGCACTACCGCATTCCGGCCGGATCCGAAAGTGCGTCATCCATCGTGCGGGGCGGCGCGGTACGGTGGTCCCGCCTGGCGATGGGGCCGTTCGGGGGAGAGATCCGACCGAGGGGTGGACCTCGTTAAGGATTCGACTAGCATTGAGCGAAAGCCTGTCCGTTTTGCTCAATTTAGTGGCTTAATGTCGGCTAACGTGGGTAACTGTGGATCAACTACAGGCACGAACGCGAGGCAGCTGGGGAAGGCGACCCTCGTCCACAGCCTGGAGGTCCCGGTGACGACACGTGGAGTCCTGTACGTCCACTCCGCGCCACGCGCGCTGTGCCCGCACGTCGAGTGGGCCGTCGCGGGGGTGCTCGGAGTGCGGGTGAGTCTGGACTGGATCCGCCAGCCGGCCGCGCCCGGACACTGGCGCGCCGAGCTCTCCTGGCAGGGCGAGCCCGGCACGGCCTCGAAGCTCGCCTCCGCGCTGCGCGGCTGGCAGCTGATGCGGTACGAGGTCACCAGCGAGCCCTGCGCCAAGGCGGAGGGCGAACGGTACAGCAGCACGCCCACACTCGGCATCTTCCACGCCGTCACCGGCATCCACGGCGACATCCTGATCCCCGAGGACCGGCTGCGCGCCGTCCTGCTGCGCGCCCGCAGCGAGGGGGCCGACCTGGAGGCCGAGATCTCCCGGTTGCTCGGCAAGCCCTGGGACGACGAGCTGGAGCCGTTCCGCTACGCGGGCGAGGGCGCCCCGGTGCGCTGGCTGCACCAGGTGGTCTGACCCGCAACGGCGAAGGGGTCCGGGGGGCGGGGGGGGGGGGGGGGCCCCCCTTTTTTCGTTGTTTTCTCGAGGGGGGGAGGGGAGACCCCCACCTTTGTCCTCTCAACCCACCAAACTTTTCTGCGGTGCTG
>NZ_JBVJCO010000031.1:22654-102749 GCF_055588525.1 Kitasatospora sp. NPDC041988 | reverse complement strand
GAAAGGGAAGCGCGGTCTTGCGGGTGAGGTGGGAGACCGTCGCCCGCTCTGGTGGCGACACGGGGGGCTCCGCCCAAAACCGGGGGGGGCCCCCCCCCCCCCCCCCCCCCCCCGCACCCCTCTGCTGTCAGCGGTCTCAGACGGTACGGAAGGCCAGCACCACGTTGTGGCCGCCGAAGCCGAACGAGTTGTTCAGCGCGGCGATCCGGCCCTCGGGCAGCGGGCGGGGCTCGTCCCGGACGATGTCCGCGTCCACGTCGTCGTCCAGGTCCTCGATGTTGATGGTCGGCGGGGCCAGCCGCTTGTACAGGGCCAGCACGGTGGCGACGGTCTCGATGCCGCCGGCGCCGCCCAGCAGGTGGCCGGTCATCGACTTGGTGGCCGAGACGGCGATGTGGTCCAGGTGCTCGCCGAGCTCCTTGCGCAGCGCCTTCAGCTCGGCCGTGTCACCCTGCGGGGTCGAGGTGGCGTGCGCGTTGACGTGCACGATCTCGGCCTTGTTCAGGTCGTTGCGTTCGAACAGGTCGGCCAGCGCGCGGGCCACGCCGGCGCCGGTCGGCTCGGGCTGGGCGATGTGGTGGGCGTCTGAGGACAGGCCCTGGCCGATCGCCTCGCAGTAGATCCGGGCACCGCGCGCCTCGGCGTGCTCGACCGACTCCAGCACGACCACGCCCGCGCCCTCGCCGAGCACGAAGCCGTCGCGGCCCTTGTCGTACGGGCGGGAGGCGCGCTGCGGCTCGTCGTTGTTCTTGGACATCGCCATCATGTTGGCGAACGCCACGATCGGCAGCGGGTGGATCGCGGCCTCGGTGCCGCCGGCCACCACGACGTCGGCGCGGCCGGTACGGATCATCTCGATCGCGTAGCCGATCGCCTCGGCGCCGGAGGCACAGGCGGAGACGGGGGTGTGCACACCGGCACGGGCGCCGACCTCCAGGCCGACGTTGGCCGCCGGGGAGTTGGGCATCAGCATCGGGACGGTGTGCGGGGAGACCTTGCGGACGCCCTTCTCCTTCAGCACGTCGTACTGGTCGAGCAGGGTGGTGACACCGCCGATGCCGGAGGCGATCACGGCGCCCAGGCGCTCGGGGGCCAGCTTCGACGACTCGTCGGTGGCGGGGGTCTCGTAGCCGGCGTCGGCCCAGGCCTCGCGGGCCGCGATCAGCGCGAACTGCGCCGAGCGGTCCAGCCGGCGGGCGAGCGGGCGGGGGAGGATCTCGCCCGGGTCGACCGCGGTGCGCGCGGCGATCCGGACGGGCAGCTCGGCGGCCCACTCCTCGGTGAGGGCAGCCACGCCGGAGCGGCCGGCGACCAGGTTCTCCCAGGTCGTGGCGGCGTCGCCGCCCAGCGGCGTGAAGGCGCCGATACCCGTGACTACCACGGTACGGTTTTCAGCGGTCACTGGATCTTCTTCTCTCACGTTGCGGGGTTTCGGCGGCGAGCCGGGAGGTGGGGCCCGGCCGGGCGCCCGGAGGGGCGTCCGGCCGGAGGGTCGGCCGGCTCGGGGAGCCGGCCGACATCAGGCGTCGAACGAGTCGAACGCTCAGGCGTTGGCGAGGATGTAGTCCACCGCGTCGCCGACGGTCTTCAGGTTCTTGACCTCGTCGTCCGGGATCTTCACGTCGAAGCGCTCCTCGGCGGCCACGACGACCTCGACCATGGAGAGCGAGTCGACGTCCAGGTCGTCGGTGAAGGACTTGTCGAGCTCGACGTCCTCGGTCGGGATGCCGGCGATCTCGTTGACGATCTCAGCGAGACCTTCCAGGACCTCGTCCTTGGTAGCCATACTGGCTGCTCCTCTTCGGTGGTGAATGCGGCCGCCCGGCGGACGGACACAGGCTTTTGATGGGGGTGGGGCGAAACGCGCCTAGGGGAGCGTAACGACTGCCGCGGCGTAGACCAGACCCGCCCCGAACCCGATGATCAGTGCGAGGTCGCCGCTACGTGCCTCGCCGCTCTCCAGCATGCGCTCCATCGCCAGCGGGATGGAGGCCGCGGAGGTGTTGCCGGTCTCGGTGATGTCGCGGGCGACCGGCACCGACTCGGGCAGCTTGAGGGCCTTGATCATGGCATCGGTGATGCGCATGTTGGCCTGGTGCGGGATGAACGCGCCCAGCTGGTCGGCGGTCACCCCGGCGGCGTCCAGCGCCTGCTGGGCCACCTTGGCCATCTCCCAGACCGCCCAGCGGAAGACCGTCTGGCCCTCCATCCGCAGGGCGGGCCACTTGGCACCCTGCTCCGGGTTGTCGCCGGGCCCGTTGACGGCGTCCTCCTTGGCGAAGGCGGTGTCCCAGGCCTGGGTCTGCGAGATGACGTCCTTGTGGGAGCCGTCCGAGCCCCAGATGACCTTGCCGATGCCGGGCGTGTCGGACGGGCCGACGATCGCGGCGCCGGCGCCGTCACCGAAGATGAACGCGGTCGAGCGGTCCGACTGGTCGGTCAGGTCGCTGAGCCGCTCCACGCCGATCACCAGCACGTACTCGGCGCTGCCGCCGCGGACCATGCCGTCGGCCAGGCCCAGGCCGTAGCCGAAGCCGGCGCAGGCGGCCGAGATGTCGAAGGCCGGGGCGGTGCCGCAGCCCAGCCGCTCGGCGATCTCGGTGGCGATCGCGGGGGTCTGCTTGAGGTGCGAGACGGTCGCGACGATCACGCCGCCGATCCGGTCGGGGTCGATCCCGGCCTGCGCGATGGCCTTGCCGGCGGCCTGCACCGACATCTCGGCGACGGTCTCCTCCGGGCCGGCCCAGCGGCGCTCGGCGATCCCGCTGCGGGTGCGGATCCACTCGTCCGAGGAGTCGATCCAGTCCAGCACCTCGGAGTTCGGGATCACCCGCACCGGACGGTAGCCGCCGACACCGTGGATGCGCGAGTACTGCGCACCGGTGACGGGGTTGATCTGGGGCTTGGTCATGCCTGCTGCTCCTGACCGCCGTGCTCCGCGACGAGCTCGCGGGCCTTGTCCAGGTCGGCGGGGGTCTTGAGGGCAAGCGTGGCCACACCCTTGAGGTTGCGCTTGACCAGTCCGGTGAGGGTGCCCGCGGGGGCGAGCTCGATGACGGCGGTCGCGCCCAGCTCCCGCAGGGTCTCCATGCAGAGGTCCCAGCGGACGGGGTTGGAGACCTGCGACACCAGGCGGTCCAGCACCTCGGCGCCGGATGCCACGACCTGGCCGTCCTGGTTCGAGACGTAGGCGACCTTCGGGTCCGCGACCGGCAGGGTCGGGGCCAGCTTGGCCAGCCGCTCGACACCGGGCGCCATGTGCGCGGTGTGGAACGCGCCGGCGACCTTGAGCGCGATCAGCCGGGACCCGGCCGGCGGGTCGGCCTGCAGGGCCTCCAGCTGGGCCACCGTGCCGGCCGCGACGATCTGGCCGCCGCCGTTGTTGTTGGCCGCGGTCAGGCCGTGCTCGGCGAGCTTGGCCGAGACGACCTCCGGCTCGCCGCCCAGGACGGCGATCATGCCGGTCTCGGTGGCCGCGGCGGCCTCGGCCATCGCGAGGCTGCGCTCGCGGACAAAGGTGAGTGCGTCATGGGCGGAGAGCACGCCGGCACCGGCGGCGGCGGTGATCTCGCCGACGCTGTGGCCGGCCACGGCGCCGACCAGCGCACGGGCGCGGTCCTCGTCGGGGAACAGCTCTCGGGCGGTCACCAGGCCGGCCGCGACCAGCAGCGGCTGGGCGACGGCGGTGTCCTTGATGTCCTCGGCGGACGCCTGGGTACCGGCGTGCACCAAGTCGAGCCCGGCGACCTCCGACCACCCGCGGAGGCGGTCGGCGACACCGTCGAGCTCCAGCCAGGGGCTGAGGAAACCGGGGGTCTGGGCACCCTGTCCAGGGGCGACGATTACGAGCACGGTTCAACCCTCTCTCGCCGGACGCCCGGGGGCGGGTAGGCGACGGTAACGAAGAAAAGCATCCGGGATTGTAAGTTCCCTACATCGGGCTCAGCTCGGCTCCCCGGCGGCCGTGAGTCGTCCCAGCGCCAGTGCGATACGCAGCGTGAACGCCGAACGTACGTCGGAGGGAGCGTAGCCCGTGACGTCTGTCACACGTCGGAGCCGGTAGCGCACCGTGTTGGGGTGGACGAAGAGCATCCGGGCCGCTCCCTCCAACGAGGAGGCCTGCTCCAGGTAGACACTCAAGGTCTCCAGCAGTGCCGAGCCGGCCTCGTCCAGCGGTGTGTAGATCTCCTCCACCAGCTGACGGCGGGCCGCCTGGTCGCCGGCGAGCGCCCGTTCGGGCAGCAGGTCGTCGGCCAGTACCGGGCGGGGCGCGTCCGGCCAGGCGGCACAGGCCCGCAGGCCGGCCGCGGCGGCGTGCGCGGAGCGGGTCGCCGACAGCAGGTCGGACACGGTCGGGCCGACCACCACCGGGCCCGGCGCGAACTGGCCGATCAGCGCCCGGGCCGCGTGCACCGGCTCCTTGTCGCCGCCGACCACCACCACCAGGCGCTTGCCCAGCACCCCGGTCAGCACGTGCAGCTTGGCGTACCGGGCGGCCCGGCGGATCGCCTCCACCACCAGCTCGCTGTCGCCGTCCGGGGCGCTGCCCATCACCACCCGGACCTGGCTCGGCTGGCCCCAGCCGAGCGCGGCGGCCCGGGAGAGCACGCCCTCGTCGGCATCGCCGGAGAGCAGCGAGTTGACGACCAGCGCCTCCAGCCGGGCGTCCCAGGCACCGCGCGCCTCGGCCGCCTGGGCGTATACCTGGGCGGTGGCGAAGGCGATCTCACGGGCGTAGACCAGCACGGACTCGCGCATGTCCGCCTCGTCGCCGGGGGCGGCCACCTCCTCGATGGCCTCCTCCATCACCTCGATCGTGGTGCGGATCAGCTCGACGGTCTGGCGCAGGGTGATCGCCCGTGTCAGCTCGCGCGGCGCGGTGCCGAAGACGTCGGTGGAGATCGCCTGCGGGGCGTCGGGGTGGCGGTACCACTCGGTGAAGGCGGCGATACCGGCCTGGGCGACCAGGCCGATCCAGGAGCGGTGCTCCGGCGGCATCCGCCGGTACCAGCCGAGCTGGTCGTCCATCCTCGCGATCGCGGCGGTGGCCAGCTTGCCGGAGGACTTCTCCAGCCGCTTCAGTGTCGCCGCCCGGCGCTCGGCCCGGTCGGCGGCGAGTCTGCGTTCCTGTGCGGTCAGGCGTGGCGCCGCACGGCCGGGCCGGTCGCGGCCGGCCCCAGGGGCCGGGCCCATCCCGTTCTGGTCGGGCTCGGCGGTGGGATCGCTCTTGGAGTTCGCGGATGCGGCTGGCACAAGGACAAGACTGCCTCACCGGAGTGACTGCTCGTGCACAGCCCCCGGCGGAGCGGCACGGTGGCAACCGTCACACCGGCTACCGTGGGGCGCGTGACCGACGCCCCCGCCCGCCCCCGCGCCGACCTGCGCCGTACCGCCGAGCGCTACCTCTCCGCCCCGGCCGAGGGCATCGAGACCAGGCACGCGTTCTCCTTCTCGGGCCACTACGACCCGAAGAACACGCACTTCGGCGCGCTGCTCGCGTGCAACGAGGAACTGCTCGCCCCCGGCGCCGGGTTCGACGAGCACAAGCACCGGGACACCGAGATCCTCACTTGGGTGCTGGAGGGCGCGCTGGCCCACCGGGACTCCCACGGCCACGGCGGCGTCGTCCGCCCGGGCATGCTCCAGCACCTGAGCGCGGGCTCCGGTGTCACCCACACCGAGCGCAACGTCGGCGGCGCCGAAGGGCCGGTCCGCTTCGTCCAGATGTGGCTCCAGCCGGACGTGTTCGACGCGCCCCCGGCGTACGGGCTGCGCCGGGTGGAACCGGCGGACGGCGGGTTGACACTGCTCGCCTCCGGGCTGGACCGGGACTCCGGCACTGACGCCCTGAAGCTGCGCCGCAGCGACGCCGCGCTCTGGCTGGTCACCGCCGGCCCCTGGCAGCCGCTGCCCGAACTCCCGGCCGCCGCCTGGCGGTACGCGCACCTGACGGCGGGTTCGCTGGGCTACCGCACGGTGCCCGGACCGCAGGGCGGCGGGCGCTCGATGGCACCCGGCGACAGCGTCCGGATCACCGGCGGGGCCTTCGCCGACCCGACGGCCGGCGAGACCGGCGCCGAGCTGCTGCTCTGGGAGATGCACTCGCCGGTCTCCTACGGCTGACGGACCGCGCTCAGGCGCGGAGTCCGGCCAGCACCGCGTCGCTGAGCAGCGGCCAGACCTCGGCGGCCCACGGCCCGAAGTCCCGGTCGGTGAGCGCGATGCAGGCCACACCGGCCTCCGGGTCCACCCAGAAGAAGGTGCCGGACTGGCCGAAGTGGCCGAAGGTGGCGGGGGAGTTGGCGGTCCCCGTCCAGTGCGGCGCCTTGCCGTCCCGGATCTCGAAGCCGAGGCCCCAGTCGTTCGGCCGCCGGTGGCCGAAGCCCGGCAGCACGCCGCTGGTGCCCGGGAAGGCGACCTCGCGGGTGGCCGCGCGCACGGTGGACGGGTCCAGCAGCTTGGGCGACTGCAGCTCGGCCGCGAACAGCGCGAGGTCGGCCGCCGTGGAGAGGCCGCCGGCCCCGGCGGGGGACCTGTGCGCGGTGTTGATCAGCGTGGAGCGCATGCCGAGCGGCTCGAACACGGCCTCGGCGGCGTACCGGCCGAACTCGATGCCCGAGGCCTGCTGGAGGGTCTGCGCCAGCACGTCGAAGCCGGCGTTGGAGTAGAGCCGGCGGTTGCCCGGCTCGGCCATCACCCGGTGCTCGTCGAAGGCCAGGCCCGAGGTGTGCGCCAGCAGGTGGCGGACGGTGGAGCCCTCCGGCCCGGCCGGGTCGTCCAGCTCGAAGACGCCCTCCTCGACCGCGACCAGTACGGCGTACGAGGTGAGCAGCTTGGTCACCGACGCCAGCGGGAACAGGTGGTCCTGCGGGCCGTGCCCGCCCAGCACCGCGCCGTCCGCACCCCTCACCACGGCCGCCGCGGCGTGGGGCACCGGCCAGGTCTCGATCATCCGCAAGCTCTCCATGCGCCCGACTCTAACGGGACAGTGCGAGCCGGTTACCGGGAGCACCTGGATGGCAGGCTTGCTTGGAGTGCACTCCAACTCATTAGCGTCGTACCGACCCGCCAGCGCGCGGGTCACCGCTCACCACTGGGGGTTCCGGTCATGGCAATGCTCGCGCCGATCAAGGTCGACCTGCGGACGTGTTCCGATGTGTTCAACACACCGCTCGGAGAGCCGGACCGCACCCCCCGGCACAGCATCAGCGAGGTGGCGGCGGCCAGCGGACTGACCGCCCACACCCTGCGCTGGTACGAGCGGATCGGCCTGCTCGACCCGGTCGACCGCTCCGCCTCCGGCCAGCGCCGCTACTGCGACGCCGACCTGCACCGGCTGGCCTTCCTGGGCCGGCTGCGGCTGACCGGCATGACGGTGGCCGACATGCTCCGGTACGTCGAACTGGCCCGTCGTGGTGAGCAGACCCTCGAGGACCGGCGCGACCTGCTGGTCGCCCACCGGGAGGAGGTCCGGCAGCGGATCGCCGACCTGCACGCGACCCTCGCCGTCATCGACTACAAGATCGATCTCTACGCCGGCAAGATCGCCGACCGCGGCGAGCCGGCGGACCGCCCGCAGAGGAAGAAGAGCGCATGAGCCTCCCCACTCTCCCCACCGCACAGCTCGGCACCGACGGACCGGCCGTCGGCGTCCAGGGTCTCGGCTGCATGGGCATGAGCGAGTTCTACGGCCCGACCGACACCGCCGAGTCGCTCGCCACCCTGGACGCCGCGCTGGATGCCGGCGTCACCTTCTTCGACACCGCCGACCAGTACGGTGCCGGCCGCAACGAGGAGCTGATCGGCCCGTTCGTCCGCGCCAACCGCGACCGGGTGGTGCTGGCCACCAAGTTCGGCGTCGAGCGCCGGGCGGACGACCCGCTGTACCGGGCCGTGCGCAACGACCCGGCGTACATCCGCGCCGCCGTGGACGCCTCGCTGCGCCGCCTCGGCGTCGACGTGATCGACGTCTACTACATGCACCGCCGGGACCCGGCCGTGCCGATCGCCGAGTCGGTGGGCACGATGGCCGAGCTGGTGGCGGCCGGCAAGATACGCCACCTGGGGCTCTCCGAGGTGACCGGCGCCGAGCTGCGCGAGGCGTACGCGGTGCACCCGATCGCGGCCCTGCAGTCCGAGTGGTCGGTCTTCGCCCGGGACGTCGAGCGTTCGGCGGTGCGGGCCGCCGCCGAGCTCGGCGTCGCCTTCGTGCCGTACTCGCCGCTCGGGCGCGGCTTCCTCACCGGCTCCTTCGCCGCCGCCGAGGAGCTGGCCGAGGACGACGTGCGCCGGACCCAGCCCCGGTTCCACGGGGCCAACGCCGCGGCCAACCTCGCGCTGGTCGAGCCGATCCGGGAGATCGCGGCGGCTCGTGGGATCACCGCCGCGCAGGTGGCGCTCGCCTGGGCGCACCAGCGGGCCGAGGTGCACGGTCTGACCGTCGTGCCGATCCCCGGCACCCGCAGGCGCAGCCGGCTCGCCGAGAACACCGCGGCCGCCACGCTCCGGCTGACCGCCGAGGAGCTGGCCGTGCTGGAGCCGATCTCCGGCAAGGTGGCCGGCGACCGCTACCCGGACATGGCCTTCACCTCGGTCGGCCGCGAATAGCGGCGGCCCCGGGCGTGGGCCGCTGGCCCGCCCCCGGCCCGGACACGGAACGGGTTTCCCTCCCGGAGGCAATCTCCCGGTAAAACCTGACAGGGAGCGTCAGGCTTCCTGGGATCCTTCCGACATGAAGGCCGACCGCCTGCTCTCGATCCTGCTGCTGCTCCAGACCCGCGGCCGGGTGTCCGCCACCGAACTGGCCGACCGCCTGGAGGTGTCGGTCCGCACCATCTACCGCGATGTGGAGTCGCTCTCCGCGGCCGGCGTCCCGGTCTACACCGAGCGGGGCCGGCACGGCGGGATCGCGCTGCTGCCCGGCTACCGCACCGACGTCAGCGGTCTCACCGCGGACGAGGCGCGCGCCCTCTTCGTGCTCTCCGCCCAGGGCGCGCACAGCGACCTCGGGCTCGACGGCGCGCTCGGCTCGGCGCTGCGCAAGGTGATGGCCGCGCTGCCCGCCCCGCACCGCCCGGCCGCGGAGCGGATCAGCGAACGCGTCCTGGTCGACCCGGCCCGCTGGCTCCAGCCGGGCGCCCCCGCCTGCCCGGACCTCGGCGAGTTGCAGCACGCCGTCTTCGCCGACCGCCGGCTGCGGCTGCGCTACCGGCACAGCGGCACGCCGGCCCCGGTCGAGTACACCGTCGACCCGTACGGCCTCGTCTCCAAGGCCTCGGTCTGGTACCTGGTCGCCGACCTGCGCGGCGAGCCCCGGCTGTTCCGGGCCGACCGGGTGCTCGCCGCCGAGACCGCCGAGGAGCCGGTGCGCCGCCGCCCGGGGGTGGGGCTCGGCGAGGCCTGGGCGGTGTTGCGCGAGCAGGTCGAGCGGTTGCCGAAGGAGGTGCCGGTGAAGGTCCGGGTGCGGCGCGGGCGGCTGGACCTCTTCCTCCGGATCCACGGCGCCCGGCTCACCGCGCCCCCGCCGCCCGACGCGGGCACCGGGACCCCCGAGGAGTGGGTCGAGCTGGCGATGGGGTTCCAGGTGCTGCCGTCGGTCCGCGCGCTGCTCTCCTTCGGCCCGGACGCCGAGGTGCTCTCGCCGCCGGCGGCCCGCCGGGAGCTGGCCCGTGCGGCCGCCGAGGCCGCCCGGCTCTACCGGGACTGACGGCCCCCGGGCCTCACGCCTCCGGGGCCGGGTGGACCACGTCCTGGTAGTGGCCGAGCGAGATGGCCGCGAAGTTGTGCAGGCTGTCGGTACCCTCGGTGAAGTAGCCGTTGTGGCCGGAGGAGCGGGCCGAGGAGATCTGCTCGGCGCCGAAGTCGGCCGAGGTCGGGTCGGCTCCGTGGCCGAGTCCGCCGACCTCCAGGTAGGGCACGTTGCCGATCCAGTCGCTGCCGTTGCGGGTGGCCCAGACGTGGACGCCGGCGCCCAGCTCGGCGGTGCTCTGCACGCCCATGCCGGGGCTGCCGAACACCATCAGGTCGGTGACGCCGGAGGTGTCGGACGGCGAGGCGCCCGCCCGCGGGATGTCGGGGGCGGCGGTGCCGCAGACCACCGAGCCGTAGGAGTGGCAGAGCAGGGACGGCGGAGCGTCCGGCCGGGTGGTCTCCTTGAGCCCGGCGAGCAGCCGCTCCAGCCGGGGCGCGCCGACGTCGGCGAGCCGGGAGGTGACGGCGTCCGGGCCGAGCCCGGAGGGCGTGACGTAGCCGGTCCAGGCGATCACCGCGGTCCGGGTGCCGGGCGACTGCCGGCGCTCCTCGGCGTACAGCGCGCGGGCCATCCCGGCGGGGGAACGCAGCGGGTCGACGGCCTGGTCGAAGTGGCCGAGGTCGGCGTCCGAGCCGGGTACGACGACGGAGATCCGGTCGGCGTCCGCGAGGTCGCCCCAGACCTCGCTGACCAGTCCGCGGCCGCGCGGGTCGAAGGCGAGGACCTGGCGATCGGGGGCCAGCAGGTGGTCGACGTCGTTGGCCCGGGAGACGGCCAGCGCCCGCAGGTCGGAGTCGACGTTCCGGTCGGCGGCGCGGGCCCGGGCGCGGTCGCGTTCGGCGGTGAGCGCGATCCGGTTGGCCCGGTAGCGCAGCTCGACCGGGGCACCGTCGAAGTTGCCGACCACCAGCGGGTAGTCCTGGATCAGCCGGTCCAGCTCGGTGGGCGCCAGCGAGTCGAAGAACTCGGCGGCGGCGGCCGGCGTGGTGACGGCCGGGTCGGGCAGGCTGCGGCCGAAGGAGTGGTCCTGTACCCAGGCGCTGCTGCCGGCCGGGGGCGTGGAGATCGCCAACTGTTCGGTGGAGGCGGCGGCCTGGGCCGCGGCGGCGCCGGCATCGGCGAGCACGGCACACCCTGCGAAGGCACCGATCAGTACACGCTTCCACCGCCGACGGCGCATCGCGTCAACTCCCTAGGGGCCCGTGACCGTTCCACGGGCGGGGCCCGGAGGGTGGTACGCCTGCCAACATTCGACTGCTGTTCCCTGCGCAAGCCTAGGGCGCGCGGCGGAGTGCCGGGGCGCCTCAAACTGTGGGATGGATCACATGAACCGGAGGTATCCGGCCGGCGTCACGGAGGTCTCAGCGGGCGGTGTCCGCGTCGAACTCCCTGACCAGCCGCTTCGGCGCGGTCAGCCGCCAGGCCTCGGTGAGCAGGTCCCGCAGCTCCTCGGGGTCGACCCGGTCGAGCCGGACCCCGACCCAGCCGTGCCGGCCGACGTACTTGGGGTAGGAGAACACCTCGGGCTCGGCCGCGAGCAGCTCGGTCTGGTCCTCCCGGGAGGCCTTGACGCTGACGGTCTCGCCGTCCGGGGAGCCCATCGCGAAGATCTTCGTACGGACCCTCAGGGTCTCGATCTCCCAGGTGGGCTGCTGCTCGGCCTCGGGCAGTACGAGCGCCATCGCCCGGAATTCGTCGAACGTCACCATGGCGGCAGCCTAGGGCGTGCCCGCCCCGGAGCGCCCCCGCCCCCGGTACGTGGCGCGTACCGGGGGCGGGGGTCTTCTGCGACCGGGGACTTCTCCGGCCGGGGATCTCCGGACGGAGGGCTCAGAGCAGCGAGTTCCAGGCGTCGCAGGAGCGGTCGCCGGCGACCTGGCGGTCCGGGTGGCCGCTGCCGTCGGAGACCGAGATCCGCCGGTAGTTCTCGCCGTGGAACACCCAGTACTCGCTCTTGCCGCCGACCCGCTGGCAGTCGGGCACCGGCAGGAAGCAGCCCACCGCGGAGACCCCGTTGAGCGAGCCCCACTGGGAGAGCTCGCGGTCGGTGCGCTCGCAGATGTCGGTGTGGGCGGCGCCGTCGGCGATCGAGACCAGCCGGTACTGCTGGCGGCCGCCGGTGGTGTGGAACACCCAGTACCAGCTCTTGCCGCCGACCCGCTGCTGGTCCGGCACAGGGAGGAAGCAGTCCACCCGGCCGACGCCGCCGAGCGAGCCCCAGGCCGTCAGGTCGCGGTCCGGGCGCTCCAGCGCGCCGCTGTGGTTGCTGCCGCAGGTGATCGAGACGGCGCGGTACTGCTGCTTGCCGCCGGTGCTGTGGAACACCCAGTACCAGCTCTTGCCGCCGGGGTTCTGCAGGTCGGGCATCGGCAGCACGCAGTCGATCCGGCCGATTCCCTGGAAACACGGGTGGCTGCTCAGCCGGCCGTCGCCCTTGACGGTGCGGTCGGTGTGCGCGGAGCCGTCGGCCACCGAGATCTTCCGGTACTGGTCGCCGTGGCAGGCCCAGAACTGGCTCTGCCCGCCCTTGCGCCACTGGTCCGGCACGGCGACGAAGTCGTCGGCCGGGTACGCCCTGCCGGGCTGCGGGGTGGTCTGGCCGCCCTGCTGGCCCTGCGACTGCCCGGTGAGCCGCCCGTCGGCGAGCGCCTTCAGGGTGCTGATGGACGGCGCGAACGCGTACACCGAGCCCTGGGTCTGGACGAACTGCTGGAAGCTCAGCGGGGTGTGCTTGATCGCGCCGTCGGGGCCGCGGCTCTCGAAGTCGACGTCGTCGGCCTCCTGCGTCACCGGGTCCTTGCCGGGCTGCGGGTTGCGGCCGGGCGGGAAGTCCGGCTGGTCCATCCAGTCGGCCTGGATGAACTCGAACTGCCGGGCGATGTCGGCCTGGTAGCAGACGAACAGCAGGCCGCGCGGGTCGTCCGGGCCGCCGGGCCCCTCGGAGGCCGGGTCGAACGGGTGCCCGTAGGGGGCGCCGCGCCGCATGATCCGGCGGCCGTCGAGCTCCTTGGCGGGGAACGGCGGCACGCTCGGGTTGGGTGCCTGCAGGCCGGCGCGCGGGCTGGTCTTGCGCAGGTGCGAGAAGAGCGGGGTGACCAGGCCCTCCAGGTCGTCCCGGAAGTCGAAGTCGTTGTCGGACGAGGCGCTCGGGTTGTTCGGGACGTCCCGGTCCTGGTGCTTGCAGACCGGCGCGCCGGAGCGCCAGCGGCCGACCAGCCGGGCGGCCAGCCACTCGGCGGTGGCGGTGTCCGGGACGGCCTTGGCCTGCTTCAGCTCCTTGAGCTTGACCGAGATCTGCGACCACCAGCCGGGGACGTCCTGGGCGAGGCGGCGGACCACCTGGAAGGAGCCGTTGCGCGCCCACTCGGGGAAGTCGGTGAAGCTGCCGGGGGCGGGCTGCTCGCCGACGACGAACTCGCCGGCCGGGATGATCCGGGTGCCGGGGTGGTTCTCGACCTCGTCCTCGTTGTTCGGGTTCGGCCGGTCGAAGAAGCGGATGCCGGGCTCGCTGATCCCGTCCTTGAAGCCGAAGTGCTCCTTGCCGCGGCGGCTGCCGAGCAGGGTCTTCGCGTTCTGCTGGAAGATGATCACGATCTTGGCCTCGGCGGCAGCCTCGCGCTGGGCGGTGACGGCGGCGGCGAGGTCGGCCTCGGTGTCCGAGGCGATCGTCAGCACCGCGTGCACGGGCTGGTTCTTGCCGTTGCCGAAGAGCCAGTTCTCCGGGGAGTTGTCGCCGGTGTCGCCGAGCGCGCCGGCCCGTTTGGCCGAGCCCTCCTTGAACGCCTCCAGGCCGCTGCCGGGCGGCGGGGCCTTCTCGAACGGGTCGGTGGCGGAGAGCTGGCGCATCCCCTCGTAGGTGAGGCTGACGCCCAGCCAGGTGGCCTTGAGCGTCTTGGGGTCGTCGCCGCCCGAGGACTTCCGGGCATCGCTGAACGCCTCGTTGAAGTCGGCGACCTGGCGGGTGGTGGCGATCTGCGGGGCCAGCACGCGCAGCCAGCTGCGGGCCCGGGCCGCGTCCTCGAACTTCAGGAACAGCAGCGTGACGTTGTCCTTCTTGAAGCCGGCGACGACGTCGCCCTGGATCTCGTCACTCGTGCGCAGTCTCAGATCCGTTGCCATGGGGGGTTTCCTCCGGGGTGGGGATGGGGTGAGGGGGATCAGGCCGAGGAGCTGAGCTGCACCCACTGCGCGACGCTGGGCACGCCCTCGTCGTTGAGCAGGAAGAGCATGTACCAGCCGGGAGGCGCGGCCTTGGCGTCCGGCGGCGCCTGGAGCTCCAGCCGGTTGCCGGCCCGGCTGCTGAGCCGCAGTTCGATCTGGCGCTGGCTGGTGTTGACCGAGTGGGTGGAGGTGGTCGGCGCCAGCAGGACGGCCTTGGACGCGCGCTCCGGGGTCGAGGTGGTGACCAGGAACTTCTTGTCGTAGCCGACCGGTGTGGTGGGGGCCCGGTCGAGCGAGGGGCGGTTGCCCTGGTGGAGGTAGGCGGGCTCGTAGATCTCGATGGTGCCGTCCATGGTGACGGGGCCCGACGTGCCGGGGATGCCGCTCACCGTGCCGTTGATGTCCGGGTTGTTGGCGAGCTGCTGGAGCTCGTCGCCGGTCACCATGACGCGGCCGTCCGGCAGCACCACGGCGTTGGAGTGGTAGCCGCGCGGCAGCCGCTGGACCGGGCCGAGCTTCCAGTTGCCCTGGGCGTCGCGCAGCTCGATCTGGCGGTACTTGAGGTCGGCGTTCGGGTTGTAGGGGCCGTTGCCGTAGTCGCGGATGTCGTACGCGCCGTTGACGGTCATCAGCTTGCCGTCGGGCAGCAGGATGGTGTCGTCCTGGGTGCGGCCGAACGCCCGTGACTTCTCGGCGGTCCAACTGCCGTTGGAGAAGCGCAGGGTGCTCGGGTTGTCGCGGTCGCCGCCGAGGACCAGCGCGGAGTCCGGGCCGTTCGGGCCGCCCGGCAGCATGACGGCCGAGCCGTAGTTGCGCTTGCGGCCGTCCGGGCGGGGCGCCAGGTCGCTGCGGGACTCGGCGACCGGGTCGAACTTCCACTGCTCGTTGGCCTGGCGGCCGAAGCCGTAGATGTTGCCGTCGTTGAGCGAGAACAGGTGCGGGTAGTCCAGGGTGAACGGGGCGTCGGCCTTGAACCGGTCCACCGGGGTGTTCTTCGGGATCTCGGTCTTGAGCGAGGGCACCGGGTAGCCCTTGGCGGGGAAGCGCTCGACCACCGGGGTCGGGGTGCCCCAGCCCAGCTCGGACTGGCCGGACATGATCAGCTGGCGGCCGTCGGCGCCGGTCACCACGGACGGGTACCAGCGGCCCACCGACATGTCCGGGTTCTTGGTCCAGGTCTCGGTCCAAGGGTCGAAGATCAGCGAGAGCTTGGCGCCGGTACCGCCGTTGCCGCCCAGGTTGCCGCCGAACACGCCGAGCATGCCGTTGGGCAGGAACGAGTGGCCGGAGCAGAAGAACGGGGCGGGGCGGGGCTCGTTCAGCCCGTCCGGCATGTCGACGATCGGCGGGGTGACCTGCTTGAAGGCGTCCGTGCCGTAGCCCATCACCGGGTCCCAGAGGAAGGCCCGGCCGGCGTTCTCCTTGCCGGTGGTCTGGGTCGGCGCGGGCTCCTTCTCCGGGTTGGTCTCGATCCGCTCGAACGAGAACACCAGCACCTTGCCGGTGGGCAGCAGTGCGATGTGGTCGCCGAAGTCGGGCGAGGAGAAGTACTGGCTGAACGCGCCGAAGACGGTCGGGTCGAAGCCGGCGTTGGTGGTGGTCTGGGAGTCCGTCAGCGCCTTGAGCCGGTTGGTCCGGGTGGTCTGCGGGTAGTCGCCGATGCCGCGGATGGCCGCCCGCATGCGGGCGTGCTCCTCGGCGTGCTCCTGGCCGAGCGCCGCGACCTCGTCGTCCCGCATTTCGGCCAGCACCCGGGGTGAGGTGACGTGCGGGGCCAGGTCGTCGTCGGCGCCGCCGTGGCCCAGGACCAGGGCGGCGGCCGGCGCGGCGGCGGCCAGGACGGTACCGGTGGTCAGCGCGCAGACCAGGGCCGTGGCGACGGCGGACAGCCGGCGGCGGGCCCGCGGCCGGTGCCGCGGCCGCGGTGGGGACAGGGACATGGGACTCCTCGTGAGGGGGGACGTCGAGAGAAGGGCCGGCGAGCGCGGGGCGGACGGGCCGTGGGCGGGCGCGGGCGCAGCGGCGGTTGCCGACCGTCACAGGACATCACAGCGCGTGGTGGTTCGCATGCGGATGCCCTGCTTTGGTGGGGCGCGTGTCGCAGGCGAACGGGGCGTGGGCCCGAACGGCTCACGCCCCGTCAGCTCCCGCCGCCGGCCGCCCGCTCAGACCACGCCCAGCGCGTACGCGGCGAACAGCGCCGCCGCCGCGCCGGCCACCGCCTTCCAGGTGCGGGAGAACGCCGTCCACGGGCCGTCGAAGCGGCGGGTGAACCACCCGATCGCGACCAGTACGGCGCCGAACAGCGGAAGCAGCGCCAGCCGGGCGGCCACCCAGCCGAGCGAGTCGGGGGCGCCGGTCAGCCCGGGCACCGTGCCCAGGCCGGCCGCGCCGGGCACCGCGACGGCGAGCATCGCGCTCTGGTGCCAGCAGAAGATCGTCATCGCCGAGAGGTTGACCGTCACCACCGGAAGCCAGAGCAGCGGACGGCGCTTCAGCAGCCGGCCGAGCCGCTCGCGCAGCAGCACCGCGGCGCCGCACTGCAGCGCCGCCAGCGCCAGTACCAGCAGGGACGGCGGGTGCGAGTTGGTCCGCTCGGCGCCGGGCACGCCGACCATGCTCGCCGGGTAGTGGAAGGCCAGCAGCAGCACGGCGAACAGGGCGCCGCCGCCGAACAGCAGCAGCCGCGCCGCCCGGCGGCCGAGCTGCTCCCGAGCCCAGAGCACGCCCAGCTGGTAGCCGAAGAGCCACCCCGGCAGGATGTTCAGCAGCCCGGTCCAGGACGGCACGGCCTCGGCCCACGGGCCGTACCGGAGCAGGTCGACGACGGCGACCACCGCGGCCAGGATGCCCGCCGACCAGCCGCCCAGCCGCCGGGCGGCGGCGACGCAGAGCGGGCTGAGCGCGGTCAGCCCCAGGTAGACGGCGATGTACCAGAGCGGTTGCACCACCAGCACCGAGCCGGTCCGGACGGTGTCGCCCGGGACGCCGAGCCGCTCCAGCAGCGGGATCAGCAGCGCCCAGACGGCAGCCACCCCGAGCACCGGGCGCAGCAGCCGCACCGCCCGGCCGCGCAGCCAGCCGGCGTAGCCGACCCCCTTGGCCCGCGCCCGGTCCAGCGAGCGGACCGACGAGTGGCCGCCCACCAGGAAGAAGACACCGAGCATCTGGAGCACCCAGCTGGCCGGGGAGAGGAAGCCGAGCGAGCTCAGCGGGCTGGCGTTGTGCAGCGCGCCGTCGGCGGAGAGGGTGAAGCCGCCGAGCATCCAGTGCCCGATCGGCACGGCGAGCAGGGCGAGCGCGCGCAGGCCGTCCAGGGCGCGGTCGCGGGTCTCGGGGGTGCGGACGTCGACCTGGTCGGCGGCGCGGCGCAGGGCGGTGAGCGGGCGGGCCACGGCGGTGCTCCTTCTGCTGGTCGGGGTGGGGTGCCTACGGCGGGTTCAGCGGCTTGGGGAGTGCCCCGACGCCGCGCGCCGGGCGGGAGTTGTCAGACACGCCCGAGGGCGACGGCGGCGGAGGCCGCGAGCGAGGCGGTGCCGGGGGCGAAGTAGCCGGTGTGGCCGTGGGATCCGGTGGCGGGCAGCGGGCGGGCGCCGAAGCCGGGGGCGGTCGGGTCGGCGCCGTGGCCGAGGCCCAGGACCGAGACGTTGGGCACGTTGGCGATCCAGTCGGAGCCGTTGCGCTCGACGGCCCAGAGCGGCACCCGGGGGTCGAGGTCGGCCGCGGAGCCGATGCCCATACCGGGGGAGCCGAGCACCACCACGCCGGAGGTCTGCCGCGGTCCGAGGCCGGCCAGCCCGCAGACCACCGAGCCGTAGCTGTGGCAGAACACCGTGGCGGGCGCCGCCGGGACGGTGGAGACGGTGAGCCCGTCGAGCAGCCGGGCCAGCCGCGGCGCCCCGGCGTGGGCGAGCGTCTCGGTGGCGGCGTCCGGGCCGACGCCGACCGGGGTGGTGTAGCCGGCCCAGGCGATCACGGCGGTCTGCCGGCCGGTGGCCTCGTACAGCGCGCGGGCCATCCCGGCCGGGCTGCCGTACGGGTCGCCCGGCCGGTCGTAGTCGTGCAGGTCGATGTCGGAGCCGGGGACGATCACGGCCGTCCGGCGGGCGGTGGCGAGATCGCCGTAGACCTCGGCGACCTGGCCGCGGCCGCGCGGGTCGAAGGCGAGGATCTGCCGGCCGCCGTCGAGCAGGGTGCGGTAGCGCTCGGCGCGGTCGCGGGCGGCGGTGTGGTCCTGCGGGGTGAGCGCCGGGTCGGCGGCGCGGGCCAGCTGGCGCTCGCGTTCCTCGGCCAGCGCCAGCGCGTTGGCCCGGTACCGGAGTGCGACCGGGGCGCCGTCCAGGTTGCCGACCACCAGCGGGTGACGGACGGCCAGCGCGTCCTGCGGGCCGGCCGGCAGCCGGCCGAAGAAGGCGGCCACCTCGGCGGGGGAGGCGGTCGCCGGGTCGGGCAGCCGGAGGCCGAGGGTGGTGTCCGCGACCCAGGCCGCGCTGCCGGGCGGCGGGCCGGTGACCGCCTGCTGGGTGTCGGCGGCCCAGCCGCCCGCGCCCAGGACGGCGGCCAGGGCCACCGCGGCGGCGGCGACCGCCCGCCGGAACCGACGGGGCCTGTGGTGGGTGCGCGGCTGCCGCATCTTCGGTTTCTCCCTTGTCCGTTCGGTCTCGACGGAGAGGAAGGTAGAAATGCGACGGCCCCGCGGACGTCACACCGCGGGGCCAACTCCCGGGTGCTACCCGGGTATCACCTCCGCCCCGGGCCGAAGGGCGCGCCGGTACCGGGAGGAGAGGGGGCGAGGGAGGGGGAGGAGAGGGGGTGAGGGAGGGGCGGGGAGCGTCGGGCACCGGTGCCGGGTCAGGAGCGCCCGGGGCGAGCGGGCGAGTGGCTCACCGGCGTCACTGACCCGGCGTCACCAGTCCGGACTCGTAGGCGAGGACCACCGCCTGGGCGCGGTCGCGCAGGCCGAGCTTGGCGAGGATGCGGCCGATGTGGGTCTTGACGGTCTGCTCGGCGAGCACCAGCCCGGCGGCGATCTCCTGGTTGGACAGGCCGCGGGCGATCAGCTCCAGCACCTCCGTCTCCCGCGGGGTCAGGCCGTTCAGCCGCAGCTTGGGGTCGCGGCGCTTGGCGGGCTTGGTCCGGGCGAAGTCCTCGATCAGCCGGCGCGTCACCGAGGGGGCGAGCAGCGCCTCGCCGGCCGCGACCACCCGGACGGCGGCGATCAGGTCGGCCGGGGGCGCGTCCTTGAGCAGGAAGCCGCTCGCCCCGGCACGCAGCGCCTCGTACACGTAGTCGTCCACGTCGAAGGTGGTCAGCATCAGGACCTTGGGGCGGTGCGCGCCGGGGACTGCCGGGTCGAGCAGCCGGCGGGCCGCCTCCAGGCCGTCCATGCCGGGCATCCGGACGTCCATCAGCACCACGTCAGGGTGGGTGCGGCCGCTCACCTCCAGGGCCTGCGCGCCGTCCGCCGCGTCGCCCACCACGTCGATGTCGCTCTGGGCGTTCAGCAGGGCGGCGAAGCCCGCCCGCACCATCGCCTGGTCGTCGACGATGATCACGCGGATGGTCATACGGGTGTCTCCCCCGGGGTGTCGAGCGGCAGGACGGCGGCCACCTTGAAGCCGCCGTCGGGCAGCGGGCCGGTGTCCAGCCTGCCATCCAGCAGCCGGACGCGTTCGCGCATTCCGACCAGTCCCTGCCCCGTGCCCTCGACCGAGGCCTCCAGCGACTCGGTGCGCGCGGGCGGGGCGCCGTTCACCACGGTGACCAGCAGGCCCTGGTCGTCGACGGCCAGCGAGACCCAGGTCTGCGCGCCGGGCGCGTGCCGGACGACGTTGGCGAGCGCCTCCTGCACGATCCGGTAGACGGAGAGGTCGACGGCCGGCGGCAGGGTGCCGGCCAGCTCCGGCGGCGCGGCGAGCTCGGCCGCCACCCCGGCCCGGCCGACCGTCTCGACCAGCTGGCCCAGCTGCCCGACCCCGGGCTGCGGCGCCTTCTCGGCGGTGGACTCCTCGCTGCGCAGCACGCCCAGCAGCCGCCGCATCTCGGCCAGCGACTCGCGGGCGGTGCCGGCGATGGCGCCGAACTCCTCGGCGGCCTCCGGCGGGACCTCGGGTATCCGGTACGGGGCACTGGCCGCCTGCACGGCGATCACCGACATGTGGTGGGCGACCACGTCGTGCAGTTCACGGGCGATCCGGGCGCGCTCCTCCAGCAGGGTGCGCCGCTCGCGCTCGGCCTCGCTGATGTGCTCCTGCTCGGCGAGCAGGCGTTGGGCCTCCGCCCGTTCCCGCAGGGCCCCGCCGAGTACCAGCACGGCGCCGGTCAGGGCCACCGCCAGCAGGCTGTTGTCGCCGCCGAAGCGGCTGCCGGGGGCGATCGCCGAGAGCACGAGGCTCACGGTGCCGGTGACCAGCCAGACGGAGACCAGGGTGCGCCGGCGTTCGCGGAGTGCGAGCGGCAGCATCAGGAACAGGTAGCCGACCAGGCCGGTGGCCGGCCAGGGGAAGGGGGCGTCGGTGTCCCTCCCCGTGGTGAGGATCAGCAGGGAGGTCAGCAGGTCGGCGCCGCCGATCATCCACCAGGCGGGCAGCGGGCGGCTCACCGCCAGCAGCAGGGGCACGGTCTGTCCGACGGCGAGCCCCGCGGCGAGCCCGGCGTTGAGCCCGTAGTCGTCGGTGAGGACGTTGATCGCGCTGGGCAGCAGGGAGGAGAGCGCTGCCACCGCGAAGGCGTAGGGCAGGTAGCGGACCCAGCGGCGGGAGGCGTGGGCCAGCAGCGGGGTGTGGTCGGCGGAGGGGCGGATGAGCGGGGCGAGCAGGGCGGGCAGCCGGCCGCCGCCCCGGGCCGGCCCGGCGGGCGGATCGATCATCCCGCCAGGGTAGGCGGGCCGGGGCGCTCCGGCGTCGGACCAGGGGCTGGATCCGGCCGTAGTACCCCGGTATGACATGCGGGTCTCAGCGCCGCCAGTCACCGGCCAACGCCGGTCCCAGCTGGTCGAAGTAACGCCCGATCAGGGCGATCATGCCCTCCGGGCCGGACTCCTCCTGGTCGGCGGTCCAGGACAGGTGGGCCGCGCGCAGCACGCTGCCGAAGACGGCGGCGATCACCGTGGGGCGCAGGTCCTCGGCCGGATCCAGTCCCTCGCGGGCCGCGATCACCTGGGCCACCACGCGTTCCTGCTCGGTGACCCGGCACAGGTGGGCGGCGAGCAGGGTGGGTGATTCCTCGATCATCGCGAGCAGCTCCAGTGCGCTGGTGACCGAGCCGGGGCCGGTGTGCAGCGGGGAGCCGAGCTCGCGCCAGGACTCGACGATGGCGGCGCGCAGCGCCTGGATCGGGTTCTCCTCGGCGGGGCGCCGGCGGAGCCGGTCGATGAAGTAGTCCTCGGCGTCGGCCAGGACGGCGAGTGCGACCTCGTCCTTGTTGGCGAAGTAGCGGAAGAAGGTCCGCTGGGAGACGTCGACGGCGGCGGCGATCTCGTCCACGGTCGTCCGGGCGAAGCCCTGGCTCAGGAAGAGCCGGTGGGCGGCCTCGATCAGGGCGTCCCTGGTCTGCTGCTTCTTGCGTTCGCGCAGGCCCGGGCCGGTGCCGTCGGTGGTCCCGTCGCGGCCGGCGGTTCTGCCGGCCGCCGGGGAGCTGGCGGCGGGCGAGGGTTGAGCGGCCATGGCGGGGGCCTTCCGGGCGATGGGTTCGGCTGGGGTGCAGGAGCACAACTGTAGCGGTCTGACAAATGTCAGTGCAGGACACTCGTCAGCGTTTGCCGAATGGCAGTCGCTGACATAATCTGCCGAACGTGGCGCCCTGCGGCCGGGTAACTCGTGGGGACGGGTGGCCGGGGCGCCACACCCATGCCCGTTCCACCGCAATGCCCCCGGAGGGCCCAGATGAGCCAGTCCGTCGTCAAGAGCGCCAAGGCGGACGTGCCGCCGCAGCGCAAGCCTCCGTCCGGCAGCCGCCTCCAGGGGCACCCCTGGCTGACCCTGCTGACCGTCGCCGTCGGCGTGATGATGGTCGCCCTGGACGGCACGATCGTCGCGATCGCCAACCCCGTCATCCAGGCCGACCTCAAGGCCGCGCCCTCCGAGATCCAGTGGGTGACCAGCGGCTACCTGCTGGCCCTGGCCGTCTTCCTGATCACCGCAGGCAAGATCGGCGACCGGTTCGGCCACAAGAACACCTTCCTGGTCGGCGCGGTCGGCTTCGCCGCGACCTCGGCCGCGATCGGCTTCGCCAGCGACATCCGGATGGTGATCGCCTTCCGTGTCCTCCAGGGCCTGTTCGGCGCGCTGCTCCAGCCGGCCGCGCTCGGCCTGCTGCGCGGGGCGTTCCCGGCCGAGAGGCTCAACATGGCGATCGGCATCTGGGGCGGTGTGATCGGCGCGTCCACCGCGGCCGGCCCGATCGTCGGCGGCCTGCTGGTCGAGCACGTCAACTGGGAGTCGGTGTTCTTCATCAACATCCCGGTCGGCCTGATCGCGCTGGCCCTGGGCATCTGGATCCTCAAGGACGTCCGGGCGGAGAACGCCGCCAAGTCCTTCGACATCCCCGGCATCGTGCTGCTCTCGGTGGCGATGTTCGCGCTGGTCTTCGGCATCATCAAGGCGCCCGAGTGGGGCTGGGGCGACACCCGGACCGTGCTCTTCCTCGGCGGCGCGGTGGTCCTGATGGCGCTCTTCGCGTTCTGGCAGGGCAAGGCCCGCGAGCCGCTGGTCCCGCTCAGCCTGTTCCGCTCGCTGCCGCTGTCGGCCGGCACCCTGCTGATGGCGCTGATGGCCTTCTCGTTCTTCGGCGCGATCTTCTTCGTGACCTTCTACCTGCAGAACGTGCACGGGATGTCGCCGGTCTCGGCCGGCGTCCACCTGCTGCCGATGACCGGCATGATGATCGTCGGCTCGCCGCTGGCCGGCCTGGCCATCGGCAGGCTCGGCCCGCGGATCCCGATCGTGGCCGGCATGCTGATCACCACCGCCGCGATGTTCGGCATGTCCACCCTGGACGCGGGCTCCGGCACCGGTGTGATGTCGCTCTGGTTCGTCCTGATGGGCCTGGGCATCAGCCCGGTCATGGTCGGCGCCACCGAGGTGATCGTCGGCAACGCCCCGCTGGAGCTCTCCGGCGTCGCCGGCGGCCTCCAGCAGGCCGCCATGCAGGTCGGCGGCAGCCTGGGCACCGCCGTCCTGGGCGCGCTGATGGCCGCCAAGGTCACCGACGTGCTGCCCGGCAACTGGGCCGAGGCCGGACTCCCGCCGGTCGAGAGCGCCCAGGTGGAGGGGCTCAACCAGGCCGCCCAGCTCGGCATCGCCCCGCCGGCCCCGCCCGGCACCCCGCAGCAGGCCGTCGACGCGATGGCCGGCGCCGTCCACGACTCCTTCGTCAGCGGTATGTCGCTCGCCTTCGCGGTCGCCTCCGTGGTGGCCTTCGCGGCCGCCCTCCTCGGCCTCCTCACCCGCCGCGGCGCCACCGACGCCGGCCCCGCCGTGCACATCTGACACCCGCCCGACGAGCCCGGGAAGGACGAAGGGGCCGGACCTCCACGGGGGAGGTCCGGCCCCTTCAGGCCCTAGCGGCCGGTCAGGCGTCGCCGCCGGCGGCGCCCGGGTCGGCGGCCGCCACGTCGAGCAGCTGGTAGCGGTCGATCGCGTCCTTCAGGGCGCTGCGGTCGATCTTGCCCTGCTTGGCCAGCTCGGTGAGCACGCCCAGGACGACCGACTGCGGGTCGATGTGGAAGAAGCGACGGGCCGCGCCACGGGTGTCGGCGAAGCCGAAGCCGTCGGCGCCCAGCGACTGGTACGGGCCCGGCACCCAGCGCGAGATCTGGTCCGGCACCGCGCGCATCCAGTCGGACACGGCGACGAACGGGCCCTCGGCGCCCTGGAGCTTCTGCGTCACGTACGGGACGCGCTGCTGCTCCTCCGGGTGCAGGAGGTTGAACTCCTCGGCCTCCACCGCGTCGCGGCGCAGCTCGTTCCAGGAGGTCGCGGACCAGACGTCGGCCTTGACGTTCCACTCCTCGGCGAGGATGCGCTGGGCCTCCAGGGCCCACGGCACCGCCACACCGGAGGCGAGGATCTGGGCCGGGATCTGGCCGGCGGTGCCGGGCGCGTACCGGTGCAGACCCTTGAGGATGCCCTCGACGTCGACGTTCTCCGGCTCGGCCGGCATCTTGATCGGCTCGTTGTAGACGGTCATGTAGTAGAACACGTCCTCGCCGTGCGGGAACTCCGCCGACGAGCCGTACATCCGCCGCAGACCGTCCTGGACGATGTGCGCGATCTCGAAGCCGTACGCGGGGTCGTACGCGACGACACCCGGGTTGGTCGAGGCCAGCAGCTGGGAGTGGCCGTCGGCGTGCTGCAGGCCCTCACCGGTCAGGGTGGTGCGGCCGGCGGTGGCGCCGATCACGAAGCCGCGGGCCAGCTGGTCGGCCATCTGCCAGAACTGGTCGCCGGTGCGCTGGAACCCGAACATCGAGTAGAAGACGTAGACCGGGATCAGCGGCTCGCCGTGGGTCGCGTAGGACGAGCCCGCGGCGATCAGCGAGGCGGTGCAGCCGGCCTCGGAGATGCCGTCGTGCAGCATCTGCCCGGTCGGCGACTCCTTGTACGCGAGCAGCAGCTCGCGGTCGACCGACTCGTAGGTCTGGCCGAGCGGGTTGTAGATCTTCGCCGACGGGAACAGCGAGTCCATACCGAAGGTGCGGTACTCGTCCGGGGCGATCGGCACGAAGCGGTTGCCGATGCCCTTGTCGCGCATCAGGTCCTTGAGCACCCGGACGAACGCCATGGTGGTGGCGATGGTCTGGTTGCCGGAGCCCTTCTTGACCGCCTTGTAGGCGTCGTCGCCCGGGAGCTCCAGCTGCCGCGGCCGCACCTTGCGGGTCGGCACGTAGCCGCCCAGCTCCTTGCGGCGGTCGTGCATGTACTGGATCTCCTCCGAGTCACGGCCCGGGTGGTAGTAGGGCGGGTAGCCCTCCTCCAGCTGCTTGTCCGTGATCGGGATGTGCAGGCGGTCGCGGAAGCGCTTGAGGTCCTCGACCGTCAGCTTCTTCATCTGGTGGGTCGCGTTGCGGCCCTCGAAGTTGGGGCCGAGCGTCCAGCCCTTGACGGTCTGCGCGAGGATGACCGTCGGCTGGCCCTTGTGCTCGCGGGCGGCCTTGAACGCCGCGTACACCTTGGCGTGGTCGTGACCGCCGCGGCCCAGGTGCTGGATCTGCTGGTCGGTCATGTTCTCGACCATCTTGCGCAGCCGCAGGTCACCGCCGAAGAAGTTCTCGCGGATGTACGCGCCGGTCTCGGTGGCGTAGGTCTGGAACTGGCCGTCCACCGTGGTGTTCAGCTTGTTCACCAGGACGCCGTCGCGGTCCTGCGCGAGCAGCGGGTCCCAGCTGCGGTCCCAGACGAGCTTGATCACGTTCCAGCCGGCGCCGCGGAACTGCGACTCCAGCTCCTGGATGATCTTGCCGTTGCCGCGGACCGGGCCGTCCAGACGCTGCAGGTTGCAGTTGACCACGAAGGTCAGGTTGTCCAGGCTCTCGCGCGCGGCGAGCGACAGCTGGCCCAGCGACTCCGGCTCGTCCATCTCGCCGTCGCCGAGGAAGGCGTAGACGTGCGAGTCGGAGGTGTCCTTGATGCCCCGGTGCTCCAGGTAGCGGTTCATCCGGGCCTGGTAGATCGCGCCGAGCGGGCCGAGGCCCATCGAGACGGTCGGGAACTCCCAGAAGTCCGGCATCAGCCGCGGGTGCGGGTAGCTGGAGAGGCCGTACGGGGCCTTCGACTTCTCCTGGCGGAAGGCGTCGAGCTGCTGCTCGGTCAGTCGGTCCAGGAGGAACGCGCGGGCGTAGATGCCGGGGGAGGCGTGACCCTGGAAGAAGATCTGGTCGCCGGACTCGCCCTCGGCGTCCTTGCCACGGAAGAAGTAGTTGAAGCCGACGTCGTAGAGCGACGCGGAGGAGGCGAAGGTGGCGATGTGGCCGCCCACGCCGATGCCCGGGCGCTGGGCGCGCGAAACCATGACGGCCGCGTTCCAACGGGTGGCGTTGAGGACCTTGCGCTCGATCTCCTCGTTACCGGGGAAGAAGGGCTCGTCCTTGGTGGCGATGGTGTTGACGTAGTCCGTGCTGCGCATCTCGGGCACGGCGACACGCTTCTCGCGGGCGCGCTCGATCAGGCGGAGCATCAGGTAGCGGGCGCGCTCGCGCCCCCGCTCGTCGATGGCCGCGTCAAGCGACTCCAGCCATTCCGCGGTCTCCTCGGGATCGAAGTCCGGGACCTGACTCGGAAGGCCGCCAATGATGATCGGGTTGCGATCGGATCCGGAAGCCACGCTGTTCCTTCACTGTCGGTCGAAACTGAGGTGTGTCGCGCCGCCTCCATCGTGCTACCGCGCTCGGAGATCCGTCATCTCTACCGATCGGTAACCATTCCGCCTGGTGGGCGGTACGGTCTGGCGGCGTGCGGATCAGGCGCTGTTGCCTGCGCCGCGCACCACCGGGTGTTACGAAAAGAGGTGGTCCGACCTGGTTGCCCGACCGTCCGATGGCGGGCGGTCGGGGTGAGGGCCAACAGGAGACTCTACGCCCGCGCTCGCGCGGACCCGAATGCCGTTCGCATCTCGGGCACGCGTACGGCCTGTGGACCGGGACCACCCGAAGCATCCTTGCCTCACACAGAGAAGGGCAAATCGGTGTGATTCGCGACACCTCGACCGGCGTGTTCCCGTGCGACACGTCAACCTTTGGAGGGGATCGGGGGTCGGGTACTTGCGCGAACCGCCGCGCCCGTGTGGACTACGGCCACAGCCTCGGCATGGATGCCGGGCCGAATACTGGAGGTTATTCCCGTGAGCGCGACCGCGGACCCCGCGGACAAGTCCAACCCGGCGCACCGTCTCGGTTTCGAGAAGGACCAGATCATCCAGGAGCTGGGGTACGACGACGACACTGACCAGGAACTCCGCGAAGGCATCGAGGAGCTCACCGGGACGGATCTCGTCGACGAGGACTACGACGACGTCGCCGACGCCGTCCTGCTGTGGCACCGCGACGACGACGGGGATCTGACCGACGCCCTCGTCGACGCCCTGGAGTACCTGGCCGAGGGCGGCCTGATCTGGCTGCTCACGCCCAAGACCGGCCGCGACGGTCACATCGAGGCCTCGGATATCGCCGATGCGGCGCGGACCGCCGGCCTCTCTCAGACCAGCTCGATCGCGATCGCCAAGGACTGGGCCGCCACCCGCCTGGCGACCAAGGCGACCAAGGCGGGCAAGCGCTGAGCGCCCCGCGGAGCTGAGCCGCGAACCAGGACCGGGCCCCGCTGGAGGAAGCTCCAGCGGGGCCCGGTCGTATCCCCGTCGCGACTGGAGCCCCTGCCGGTGAGTGCGTTCGCCCAGGGCGAAAGTGACCGCCCCGGATGCCGGCGGCCTCACCCGTTCGGCCGAATCGGTGCAAACGGATGCGAGGATGTCGCTCGCCGCGCCCGCCGCGCGGCCCCGTCGCGTCAGAAAGGTCCCACCATGGCCATCGAGGTCGGCACCGAGGCTCCGGACTTCGAGCTGAAGAACCAGCACGGCGAGCTGGTCAAGCTCTCCGACTTCCGGGGCGAGAAGAACGTCGTCCTGGTCTTCTACCCGTTCTCCTTCACCGGCGTCTGCACCGGCGAGGTCTGCGCGATCCAGAAGGAGCTGCCGCGGCTGCAGAACGACGACGTCCAGGTGCTCGGCGTCTCCAACGACTCGCCGTTCACCCAGCGCGTCTTCGCCGACCAGGAGGGCCTGGACTACCCGCTCCTCTCCGACTTCTGGCCGCACGGCGAGGTCTCCCGCGCCTACGGCGTCTTCAACGAGGAGAAGGGCTGCGCGGTCCGCGGCACCTTCGTGATCGACAAGGCCGGCGTGGTCCGCTGGAGCGTCGTCAACGACCTGCCGGACGCCCGTGACGAGCAGGAGTACCTGAAGGTCCTCGGCTCGCTCTGAGCCTGCTCTCCGCCCCTGCGCGCCCGGTCCGGCCGAGAATTCGAACAGCCACGCCGGGCCCGTTCCCTGCCCAGGACGGGAACCCGGCACTACGATCGGTCCGTTGGCTGGTCAGAGGCCCGGGGGCAACCGCCGCCGACGCCTTGGACCGCACCACGGGGGCACCACGGCGTGCCTCCCGATTCTTGGAGGACAAGTGGGTGTCAGCCTGAGCAAGGGCGGCAATGTCTCGCTCACCAAGGAGGCCCCCGGCCTGACCGCCGTGGTCGTCGGCCTCGGCTGGGACGTCCGTACCACCACCGGCACGGACTTCGACCTGGACGCCAGCGCCCTGCTCTGCAACGACCAGGGCAAGGTCGGCACGGACGGCAACTTCGTCTTCTTCAACAACCTGAAGAGCCCCGACGGCTCGGTCGAGCACACCGGCGACAACCTGACCGGTGAGGGCGAGGGCGACGACGAGCAGATCAAGGTCAGCCTGGCCACCGTTCCGGCGGACGTGTCCAAGATCGTCTTCCCGGTGTCCATCTACGACGCCGAGAACCGGACGCAGAACTTCGGCCAGGTCCGCAACGCGTTCATCCGGGTGGTGAACCAGGCCGACAACAAGGAGCTGGCCCGGTACGACCTCTCCGAGGACGCCTCGACCGAGACCGCGATGGTCTTCGGCGAGCTCTACCGCAACGGTGCCGAGTGGAAGTTCCGCGCCATCGGCCAGGGCTACGCCTCCGGCCTGCGCGGAATCGCCCAGGACTTCGGCGTCAACGTCTGAGCCCGGGGCGGGCCCTGGCGGCCTGACGGAGCACCACCGGCCGGGGCGGCCGCCGATGCGAGACGTCGGCGCCCGCCCCGGCTTCGCGTTGCCCGGACGCACTGGAAGGATAGGAGTTCAGGAAGTTCAGCCGGCCGGAAGAGGCCGGGCGGGGCCACGGGGGAATAGACCTGAGATGCGCCCCGGGAGGCAAAGGGAGGAAGGACAGCCATGAGTGTCACGCTCGCCAAGGGTGGAAACGTCTCGCTCACCAAGGCCGCGCCGAATCTGACGCAGGTGCAGATCGGCCTCGGCTGGGATGCCCGCTCGACCACCGGGGCGCCGTTCGACCTCGATGCCAGCGCGCTGCTCTGCTCGGGAGGGCGGGTGCTCGGCGACGAGTACTTCATCTTCTACAACAACCTGAAGAGCCCCGAGGGCTCGGTCGAGCACCAGGGCGACAACCTCACCGGCGACGGCGAGGGCGACGACGAGGTCGTGCTGGTCAACCTGGACCTCGTCCCGCCGCAGGTGGACAAGGTGGTCTTCCCGGTGTCGATCTACGACGCCGAGTCGCGGCTCCAGAACTTCGGTCAGGTGCGCAACGCCTACATCCGCGTGGTCAACTCCGTGGACGGACAGGAGATCGCGCGCTACGACCTCTCCGAGGACGCGTCCAACGAGACCGCGATGATCTTCGGCGAGCTGTACCGCTACGCGGGGGAGTGGAAGTTCCGGGCAGTGGGCCAGGGGTACGCCTCGGGCCTGCGCGGTATTGCCCTCGATTTCGGCGTAAACGTACAGTAAAGGCGCGAAACTCGCCTGCTGCGCTTCGGCCGCAGGCGGCGCCATGAACTCGAAAGGTAACCAAGTCCCGTGTTCCTCCGCACATTCGGCTGGTCATTCGCGATCACCGTCATCGGGCTGATCGCAGCCGGCCTGCTCTGGGGAGCCGAGGGATTCGGCATTGTGCTGATCCTCTCCATCCTGGAGATCTCCCTGTCGTTCGACAACGCGGTGGTCAACGCCACGGTGTTGAAGCGGATGAACCCGTACTGGCAGAAGATCTTCCTCACCGTCGGTGTGCTGATCGCCGTCTTCGGTATGCGGCTGATCTTCCCGCTGCTGGTGGTCGGCCTCACCGCGCACCTCAACCCGGCGACGGTCATCGACCTCGCGCTCCACTCGGACAAGACGTACGAGGGGATGACGTACGCCCAGTACCTGGAGGCTGCCAACCCGGCCATCGCGGCCTTCGGTGGCGTCTTCCTGCTGATGATCTTCCTCGACTTCATCTTCGAGGAGAAGGACTACAACTGGCTGGCCTGGATCGAGCGTCCGCTGGAGAAGGTCGGCAAGCTGGAGGCCTTCTCCACGGTCGTCGCGCTGGTCACGCTGCTGCTGGCGTCCAACTTCTTCGCCGGTGAGCACGCCGAGACGGTCCTGCTCGCGGGTGTGCTCGGCCTGGTCACCTACCTCGTCGTGAACGGGCTCTCCTCGGTCTTCGAGGCGGGCCTGGAGGAAGAGGCCGAAGAGGAGGAGGCCGCCGAGAAGAGCGGCAAGTCCATCGTCCAGGTGGGCGGAAAGGCCGCGTTCTTCCTCTTCATGTACCTGGAGGTGCTGGACGCGTCCTTCTCCTTCGACGGCGTCGTCGGCGCGTTCGCGATTTCCAGCGACATCTTCCAGATCACCCTGGGCCTCGGCATCGGCGCGATGTACATCCGCTCGCTGACCGTCTTCCTGGTCCGCAAGGGCACTCTGGACGACTACGTCTACCTGGAGCACGGCGCGCACTACGCGATCGGCGCGCTCGCGGTGATCCTGATGGTCGGCATCGAGTACCACATCCCGGAGATGGTCACCGGCCTGATCGGTGTCGCCTTCATCGGCCTCGCCCTCGGCTCGTCGATCCTGCGCAACCGGCGCGAGTCCGCCGACGGCGACGGAGGCGAGGAGCGGGAGCTGGTGAGCACCGGCAAGTAGCAGCCCGCCCGCAGCGCCCCGGTGGCGCTCGGGCGGAAACGGAACGGCCGCCCCCTTCGCCGTGAAGGGGGCGGCCGTTCGGCGTGCTCGGGGGCTCTGCCCCGCGGTGCTAGCCCAACTGCTGCTCGATGGCGCGCAGCTTGCGCTCCAGCGAGTCCAGCTTGGGCATCGACAGGGTGTCGTCGTCGGCCGTCAGGTCGATGGCCGAGCTGCGGTATGACGAGGAGCTGCCGCTGCCGGTGCTGCGGTAGGACGGCTCGTCGGAGGAACCGTAGGAGGAGGTCGAGTCGTAGGACGAGGACGAGCCGTACGAGGAGGACGACCCGTAGGAAGAAGACGAGCCGTAGGAGGAGGACGAGCCGTACGCGGAGGAGTCGAGCGAGGAGGACGAGCCGGTCGACGAGGAGCCGACGGCGGCGCGCGGGCGGCGGCCGGCGTCCAGGGCGCTCATCGGGGTGTGCCCCAGTGCGGACGAAGTGCTCTCGGTGGTGGCGTCGGCGTCAGCGGCTAGGGCAGGCTCCGAAGCGCTCGGGCCGTCGCCGGCAGCCGTGAGCGCGGGCACCTGGCGGCCGCCGCGGGCCCGGGCGAGCATGCCGCCCTGACGCGAGATGGCCTTGAGCTCGGCACGCTCGCGACGGTCGGCGCTGCGGGCGCGGACCTTGGCGTCCATCTTCGCCTGGCGCTCCTCGCGCACCTCCTCGACCGCCTCGTCCAGGCTGCGGACGTTCTCCAGCAGCATCAGCGACCAGGCGGCGTAGGTCTCGCGGGGGGCGCGCAGCCAGCGGACGATGCGGATCTGCGGCAGCGGACGCGGGACGAGGCCCTGCTCGCGCAGCGCCGCCTTACGGGTCTGCTTCAGCGCCCGGTCGAACAGGATCGCGGCCGAGATCGACATACCGGAGAAGAACTGCGGCGCACCGTCGTGCGACACGCCACGCGGGGCGTGCACCCAGTTGAACCACGCCGAGGCGATCGCGAAGACCCAGACCAGCAGGCGCGAACCGAGCGCCGCGTCACCGTGGCTGGCCTCGCGCACGGCAAGCACCGAGCAGAACATCGCCGCGCCGTCCAGACCGAACGGGACGAGGTACTCCCAGCCGTTGGACAGGCCCAGGTTCTCCTTGCCGAAGCCCACCAGGCCGTGGAACGACAGCGCGGCCGCGACGCCGGCGCAGCAGAACAGCAGGACGTAGGAGGAGATCCCGTAGATCATCTCCTTGCGCCGGCGGCGCTCCTCGCTGCGCTCCCAGGAGTCGCCCGACTCCTCGGTCCTGCCGGTGTTCTTGAAGCGCAGCGTCGCCACCAGGATGGCGGTGAACAGCAGGGCTGCGCCGCCGATGACGGTCCAGACCAGCTGTATGGAGGTCAGGTTCATTGCGGGTCGGGCCTCGGGTTTCCGCAGGGGACAGGTCACAGTGGACACAGGCGGTCAGGTTCCGTCCCCGGGACCGGGCCTGACGGTGCGTCGTTGCTGCCGGCGCGTCCGCCACAACCCGGGCAAGGGGCGGGCGGGACACCTGTGCGGCTAGACGATATCGCGTCCGAAGGGGCGGCATGTTACGGGAGGCGGGCTTCCCCCCGCCAACCGACCCGCCGTTGCCGGCCGTCCGTGGTGCCGGCCGGTGTTCGGGGTATGGGGCTGGGTAGGGAGTCCGGCGGGTGGGAGGTCCGGCTTTCCGGCGGGCGGGCTGATGCCCGATCATGGAGCGGTGGACCGTCAGATCGACTGGCGGGACCAGGGGGAGGACTGGAATGGCCTCGATTTGGGAGTACCTGCGCGGGGAGCGGAACACCCTCGACCCGGGCGGGCAGCACAAGGTCACGCTCACCAAGTCGACCCCGCAGCACGCGATCACCGGGGCCGCGGCCACCACCGGCTACCTCTACGTCAACCTGCACTGGACCACCCGGATAGGAGCTCCGCGACCGTCCGGCCGGGACACCCTCAAGCGCTGGCTCAGCCCGCGCATCCTCAGCCCGATGGAGCCGGACTCCCACCAGGCCGCGCAGCTCAACGTCGACCTCGACCTGGCCTGCCTGTACGAACTCTCCGACGGCAGCCGGGGCGTGGTCCAGCCGCTCGGCGGTTACTTCGGCGACCTTCAGCGCGCGCCCTACGTCAAGCTCAGCGGGGACGACCAGTACGGGGCGCCGTCCGGCGAGACGATGTACGTCAACCTGGAGAAGAAGGACCAGTTCAAGCGGCTGCTCATCTTCGTCTACATCTACGACGGCACGCCCGCGTTCGAGCAGGCCAACGCGGTGGTGACGATCGTGCCGCAGACCGGCCCGAGGATCGAGATCAAGCTGGAGGAGCGGGCGGCGGCGGCGCGCTCCTGCGCGGTGGTGCTGATCGAGAACACCGGGGACAACACGCTGACCGTCCGGCGCGAGGTGCGGTACGTCAACGGGTTCCAGGCGGACATCGACCGGCTGTACGGCTTCGGGATGCAGTGGCAGCGGGGGTACAAGAACGCTTCGGCGCCGGAGTAGGCGGGGCGGCGGGAGCAGGCCGGGGCAGACGGGAGCGGGCGGGGCCGGCTGGGGGTTGTGTCGGCCCGGCCCGGGGTGGTGGCCCCGGGCCGGGCCGGCTCAGCGCGGCTGGAACTGCGGGCCCTGCGGCGGCAGCGCGAACTCCTCGGCGGTGGCCGGGGGCTGCTGGGGCTGCGCCTGCTGGGGCTGAGGGCCGGTGTTCGGCGGGGGGTAGCCGTAGCCGCCGGCCTGCTGGGGCTGCTGCTGCGGGTAGCCGTAGCCGGGGGGCGGCTGGTTGGGTGCGGGCTGGTTCGGGGCCTGGTGGTTCGGGGCCTGGTGGGGCTGTGGGTAGGGCTGCTGCTGCGGGTAGCCGTACGCGGGCCGTGGCGCCTGCGGCGGGTAGCCGTAGCCGCCCTGCTGGTGCGGCGCGGGCTGCTGCGGGCCCGGCTGGGGGTAGCCGTACGCCGGCTGCGGGCTCGGAGGGGCCTGCGGGGCGGTCGGCGGCATGGTGGGCGGGGCCGTCGGCGGCGGGGGAGTGTTGGCGGGCACGGCCGGGGCCGTCGTCGGCGGCTGGGGGACTGCCGGGGCCAGGGTGAACGTGCCGGGTTCGGCCCGCACGGCCGGGCGAGGGTCCGGTACGGCGGTGCGCGGGTCCACCGCGGGGGCGGCCGCGGCGACCGAGTCCGAGAACCCGGAGTTGCCGGCGTCGTCCTCGACGGTGATGCCGAAGTCGGTCGCCAGGCCGATCAGCCCGGAGGCGTACCCCTGGCCGACGGCCCGGAACTTCCAGGACCCGGCCCGCCGGTAGAGCTCGCCCGCGACCAGCGCGGTGACCTCGTCGGCCTCCGGGATCGAGAACTCGGCGAGCGCGGGTGCGCCGTCCCCGCCGGCGGCGTCGAAGAGCAGCACCCGCAGCCCGGTCACCGAGCGGAACGAACCGCCCTCGGAGGAGCCGGCCAGCACCACCCGGTCCACCTCGGGCGGCAGCTTGCCGAGCTCGGCCTCGATCGTGTCGGCGATCTCGGCGCCGGCGGCGGTCTGCTGCTTGGGCAGGTGGCGCACCAGCCCCGAGGGGTGGCGCGGCTGGTTGTAGAAGACGAAGTCGGCATCCGAACGGACCCTGCCGTCGGCGCCGAGCAGTAGTGCGGAAGCGTCCACGTCCGGCGCACCGGGCGTGGCGCTCCAGCGCAGCACGGCGCGGACCGCCGCCACCGGCAGTGCGATGTTGGCGCCCTTGGCCATCACGTGCGTCATAGCCGACCATCCTGCCTGTTCGCCACCCCTTCGGACAACGTGACCGAAGGTGGCGAAACGGTGGGACTTTGCCAACGCTTGCGCTTTGTGAAGCGGAGGGTAACCTTCCGAGAATTCGATGTTTCCGAGCTGCATTCGGCCGGAAGTCGTCCGTACGATAGGCGGCCAGAGGGCCCCGGGGGGTTCGGCAGGGGGTAATCAGACGCGCGGGGCCGGGAACCACAGCGCCCGGCGGGCCGGTTAACCACGGTGAGGCCCCGCACTCCGGGACGGGGTCCGACCGCCCCGCTCCGACCTCGGCACCCCGTATCCACGCCTGATCCGCCGCCCGCCCCGCGCCTGACCGCCCCGGGCGTACCCGAGCACCGCACCGCGTACCCGCCCGAGCAGCCTGCCGTACACCCCGAGCCCTTCGCACCCGCCCCAACGGGCGGCCGCAACCCCTGAGGAGAGCACCTTGCGCCATTTCGGCCACCTCGCCGACGACGTACGCGGCCGGCTCTTCCTCGAACAGCCCCGGGCCTTCTCCCCGGAGAGCGAAGCGGCCGTGCTCGCCACCGCACTCGGCGCGACCCTGTACAGCCCGGCCACCAGGCCCACGCTGGGTGCGGACATCCGCAAGCAGGCGGCCCGGGGCGTGGTCTCGATGGTGCTCTGCCTGGAGGACTCGATCGCCGACCACGAGGTGACCGCCGCCGAGGCCAACCTGGTCGCGCAGCTCGGCGAGCTGTCCGGCGGGGCCTCGGCGGCCCCCGAGGCTGCTCAGATCTCCACCGATTGCACACAGGATCTGCCCCTTCTCTTCATCAGAGTGCGCGCGGCCTCCCAGATCACCGACCTCGCCGACCGGCTCGGCCCGGCGGTCGGACTGCTCACCGGTTTCGTGCTGCCGAAGTTCACCGACGAGAACGGCGGCGCGTACCTGGAGGCGCTCTCCGCCGCCGAGGCCGCCACCGGCCGGCGGCTGTTCGCCATGCCCGTCCTGGAGTCCCCCGAGCTGGCCCACCTGGAGACCCGGCGCGAGCAGCTCTTCGGCATCGCCCGGCTGCTCGACAAGTACCGCGAGCGCGTCCTCGCCGTCCGCCTCGGCGTCACCGACCTCTGCTCCGCGTACGGCCTGCGCCGCTCGCCCGACCTCACCGCGTACGACGTCGCCCTTGTCGCGGCGGTGATCGGGGACGTGGTCAACGTGCTCGGCCGGGCCGACGGCACCGGGTTCACCGTGACCGGGCCGGTCTGGGAGTACTTCCCCGTCCAGGAGCGGATGTTCAAGCCGCAGCTGCGCCGCACCCCGTTCGCCGAGGCCGAGCCCTCCGGGGAGGCGGTCCGGCAGCGGATCATCGAGCACGACCTCGACGGCCTGATCCGCGAGTTCGAGCTCGACCGGGCCAACGGCCTGCTCGGCAAGACCTGCATCCACCCCAGCCACGTCCCCGCCGTGCACGCCCTCTCCGTGGTCACCCACGAGGAGTACTCCGACGCCCGGGACATCCTCGACCAGGAGCGCGGCGGTGGCGGCGTGCTGCGCTCGGCGTACACCAACAAGATGAACGAGGCCAAGCCGCACCGGGCCTGGGCGGAGCGGGTGCTGCTGCGCGCCGAGGTGTTCGGGGTGGCCCGGGAGGACGTCAGCTTCGCGGAGCTGCTCTCGGCCTGCCTCTGCGGCTGAGGCCCGGGCCGGCCGACCGGCGCGCGCGGAACGACGCGCGCCGACCTGTACGACTTCGCAACGACCCGCACGACCCGGTACCGCCCCGCATGACTCGACCGCTGCTCTGCACCGACCCGCACGACCCGGTACCGCCCCGCATGACTCGACCGCTGCTCTGCACCGACCCGCACGACCCGGTACCGCCCCGCAGCAACCCGCACGACTCCGCACCATCGAAGGCAGGACCAGTAGTGACAGCACAGCAAGAGTGGACCGGCCGCTGGGTGGCCGACCGGGCCGGCGTCGGCCTGACCGGCTCCGACCGGCTCCCCGAACTGGTCGGCCTGGCCCTGCGCGAGAACCGCAAGCGCGCCCACCTGCTGGTCTCCACCGTGCTCGGCAAGCACGTCCCGCAGCGCCCGTCCGTCGTCCACGGCGCCGGCCTCGACCTCGGCCGCCGGGTGCGCGAGCTGCTCGGCGAGGACGCGGCCGCGCACGCCGTCGTCCTCGGCTACGCCGAGACCGCGACCGGGCTCGGCCACAGCGTCGCCGACGGCCTGGACGCCCCCTACCTGCACTCCACCCGCCGGCCGGTGGACGGGGTGACCCCGGTCGGCGGCTTCGAGGAGGAGCACTCGCACGCCACCTCCCACCTGCTGCTGCCCGCCGACCCCGCGCTGCTCGCCGGGGACGGCCCGCTCGTGCTGGTCGACGACGAGTTCTCCACCGGCAACACCGTGCTGAACACCATCCGCGACCTGCACGGCCGCAACCCGCGCGGCCACTACGTCGTGGTGGCCCTGGTCGACCTGCGTGACGAGGCCGACCGCCGCCGGCTCGCCGACACCGCCGCCGAACTCGGCACCCGGCTCGACCTGGTGGCCGCCGCCAGCGGCGGCGTCGAGCTGCCCGCCGACATCCTGGACCGCGCCGAACGCCTGATCGCCGAGGTCGGCCCGGCGCCGGAGCTGCCGCCCGCCGAGGCCGCCCCGCTGGTCCGGGCCGCCCTGGACTGGCCCGAGGGCCTCCCGGACGGCGGCCGGCACGGCTTCACCGCCGAGCACCGCGGGCAACTCGACGCCGCGCTGCCGCAACTGGCCTCCCGGCTGGCCGCGGCGCTGGAGCCTGTCGGGGACGGCGGGCGGGTGCTCGTCCTCGGCTTCGAGGAGCTGATGTACGCGCCGCTGCGCCTGGCCGGCGCACTCGCGGAGCTCCTGCCCGGTGGCGACGAGCGGGTCCGCTACTCCACCACCACCCGCTCGCCCGTCCTCGCGGTCGACGACCCCGGCTACGCTATCCGCACCCGGCTGGCCTTCCCCGCCCACGACGACCCGAGTGACTCCGCCCCGCGCGAGCGCTTCGCCTACAACGTCGCCCCCGGCACCGACCCGGCCCGCCGCTTCGGCGCCATCGTCCTGGTGGTCGACGACGTCGCCGACACCCCCGCCCTGCACGAGGGCGAGCGGGCCCTGCTGACGCAGCTGCGCCAGGTCACCGACCGGGTGGTGCTCGCCGTCCTGCCCTCGCACCAGCCCTCGCACCAGCCCTCGCACCGGCCCTCTCACCGGCCTTCGCACCGGCCGGGCCGCCTGCCCCGGCCGCTGTACGGCCCGGAGTTCTCCTCCTACCGCCCCGATGAGGTGGCCTGGCTGCTCAAGGACCTCTCCGACGTCCCGCTGGAGGCCCCCACCGAGGAGCGCGAGGAGGCCGTCCAGAACGGCGGCGCCCACTACGCCGAGTCGCTGCCGGTCGAGTACCAGCCCAGCCCCGCCTACCAGGAGCTGTTCCACCAGGCCCTGCGGGTCTCCGCCCGCCGGATCGCGCTCGCCGTCGGCACCGTCGCCGAGACGCTGGTGCGCGAACGCGGCCGCAGTCTGGTGCTCGCCTCACTGGCCCGCGCCGGTACGCCGGTCGGCGTCCTGATCCGTCGCTGGCTCGCCTTCGCGCACGGCCTGGACACCCCGCACTACGCCGTCTCGATCGTCCGCGGCCGCGGCATCGACCCCGTCGCCCTGCGCTACCTGGACGCCCACCACCACGCCCCCGACGTGGTGTTCGTCGACGGCTGGACCGGCAAGGGCGCGATCACCCGCGAACTCGCCGGGGCCCTGGCCGGATCCGCGTTCAACCCCGAGCTGGCCGTCCTCGCCGACCCCGGCCGCTGCGTGCGCACCTACGGCACCCGGGACGACTTCCTGATCCCGTCCGCCTGCCTCAACTCGACCGTATCCGGCCTGATTTCGCGCACCGTGCTGCGCGCCGACCTGATCGGCCCGGACGACTTCCACGGCGCCAAGCACTACACCGACCTGGCCGGCGGGGACGTCTCCGAGGCCTTCCTGGACACCGTCGCCGACCACTTCGCCGAAGTCCGGGAGGAGGCTGTCGGCGCCGCGGCCAGGCTCGCCGCCGAGGACCGTACGCCGGACTGGGCCGGCTGGGCCGCCGTCGAGCGGATCAGCGCCGAGTACGGCATCGACAACGTCAACCTGGTCAAGCCCGGCGTCGGCGAGACCACCCGGGTCATGCTGCGCCGCGTCCCCTGGCGGGTACTGGCCCGCCGCGGCACCGGCGCCGACCTCGACCACGTCCGCCTGCTCGCCGCCCAGCGCGGCGTCCCCGTCGAGGAGGTGGACGACCTGCCGTACTCCTGCGTGGGCCTGATCCACCCCCGCTACAGTCGGGGAGCGACCGGTGCCTCCGGCACGGCCGTCCTGGTGAAGGAGTCCTGAGCCCGATGAGTCCCAGTGGTTACCTGGTCGCGAGCGACCTCGACCGCACCCTGATCTACTCCAACCGCGCCCTCGCCCTGGACGTGCCCGACCGGCTCGCCCCGCGGCTGCTCTCGGTCGAGGTGCACGACGGCAAGGCGCTCTCGTTCATGACCGAGCAGGCCGCCGCACTGCTGGTGGAGCTGGCCCGCGAGGCCCTCCTCGTCCCCGCCACCACCCGGACCAGGACCCAGTACGAACGGGTCAACCTGCCCGGCCCGACGCCCGGTTGGATCCCGTCCTACGCGATCTGCAGCAACGGCGGCCGGCTGCTCGTGGACGGCGTTCCGGACGAGGACTGGCAGACCGAGGTGGCCGGCCGCCTGGCCACCGCCTCGGCGCCGCTGGCCGAGGTGGTCGAGCACCTGGCGCTCTGCGCCGACCCGGAGTGGACGCACAAGCGGCGGGTCGCCGACGACCTCTTCGCCTACCTGGTCGTGGAGCGCGCCGAGCTGCCGGCCGGCTGGCTGGACGAACTCACCGGCTGGTGCGCCGAGCGCGGCTGGGCCGTCTCGCTGCAGGGCCGCAAGGTGTACGCGGTGCCGGCGCCGCTCAGCAAGAGCGCCGCGCTGGCCGAGGTCGAGCGGCGGGTCGGCGGGGCCACCGTCCTGGCGGCCGGCGACTCGCTGCTCGACGCCGACCTGCTGCTCGCCGCCGACGCCGCCTGGCGCCCCGGGCACGGCGAACTCGCCGACAGCGGTTGGACGGCCCCCGGCGTGACCGCCCTCGACCAGGTGGGCGTGGCGGCTGGGGAGGAGATCGTCCGTCAGTTCCTGGCCCGGGTCCGGGGCGCGGTGGACGCGGTCGGCCCGGTGGACGCGGTGGGCCCGGTGGACGCGGTGGGCCCGGTGGGCCCGGTGGACGCGGTGGGCCCGGTGAGCGGCCCGGTCGTCGTGGGCTGACTGCTTGGCCCGGCGCGGGGTGCGCCCGGTGTCCGTGCGTCCGGTGTCTGTGCGTCCGGTGTCTGTGCGTCCGGTGTTCGCGCATCCGGTGCCGGTGCCCTCGGTGGCGGCGTCAGCCGCAGCAACCGCCGCCGCAGCAGCCGCCCCCGCCTCCGGACGGGGCCTGCTGCGCGGCGCCGCCGGAGGCCCCGCCGGTGACGGCGACGGCCGACAGCAGCTTCACGGTGTCCTCGTGTCCCTGCGGGCAGACCGCCGGGTCGTTGGCCTGCGCCATCGTGCGGCGGAGTTCGAAGGTGGCGCCGCAGGAGCGGCAGCGGAAGTCGTAGCGTGGCATACCCCGCAGGGTAGCCCGGTTCAGGCGGTGCGGCGCTTCTCCCGTACGTAGAGCTGCTTGCGCACCCGGGCGACCACGGAGCCGTCCGCCGCCAGGACCTCGGTGTCGAACCAGACCAGGGCCTTCTTGCCGTCCTGGGTGAGTTCGCGTATCTCGGCCAGCCGGTCCTCGGTGAGCACGAACTCGGCGAAGATGTCGCCGCGCCCGGGCGATACGAAGCTGATCTCGGCAGCGGCGTCCCAGACCACGTAGTCGCGCCCGAGGTTCTGCATGACCAGCAGCATCCAGAACGGGTCGGTCATCGCGAAGATCGACCCGCCGAAGTGCGTGCCCACGTAGTTGCGGTTCAGCCGCCCGAGCCGGAGTCGGACCTTCGTCCGCCGGAAGTCGTCCGAGACGGCCAGCACCTTGATCCCGGCGAAGAGGAATGGCGGCCAGAGGTTGATCCCGCGCCGGAACGTGCGGGCGGAGATGTTGCGCTTACGAGCCATGGCGCGACTCTAGCCGACAAAGTTACTCACGGGTAACTACCTCCTGGTGCGTGATTCCTCTCCCTGCCCTTGCCCTGCTCTTGCCCTGTCCTCTTCCTGTCCTTGCGCTGTCCTTGTGCTGTCCTTGCCCTGCTGACGGTGGTCCCCCTGGGCGCTACCGGTGGCCGCCGATGTCCTCGCGGATCAGCTCGACCACCTTCGCTGCCGACTCCCGCACCCCGGCCAGCTCGGTCAGGAAGTGCCAGTAGTCGGGGTGCCGGCCGGCCGTCTCCAGCTCCGCCACCGCCCGGTCCAGCCGCCCGACCGCCGCGTCCAGCGGAGCCGCGTGCCGCGGGTCCGGCGCCTGCCGCCCCGCCATCGCCAGCCGCTGGGCGTCGCGCAGCGCGAAGCGGGTGCGCTCGATCTCCCGGTTCGGGTCGTGTTGCACCTCGTTCAGCTGCCGCAGCCGCTCGTTCACGGCGACCACCGAGCCGTCCGCGGTGTCCAGCAGGGCGCGCACCGTACCGATCGCGCCCGTCGCGTCCGCCCAGCGCTGCTCGTCGCGCGCCCGCGCCGCCTCCATGAGCTTCTGCTCCGCCGCGCGCCCGGCCTCCGCCACCTGGTCCGGCACCCGCTGGAGGTCCTGCCAGCACGAGGTGGAGAACCGCCGGCGCAACTCGCTCAGCGCCGGCTCCACCGTGGCGGCCTTGGTCTCCAACGCCTGGATCCTGGTCCGCAGGCTGGCCACCCGCCGGTCGATCTCCCGCGCCCGCTCCGGCAGGTGCGAGGCATCCGCCGCGACCGCCTCGGCCCGCTCCTTCACCTGCTCCGCACGCTGCAACGTCGCCGCCACCCCGTGCCGGGCCGCGCCCTCGTTCAGCCGGCCCAGCTCCGGCGCCAGCTCGGCCAGCCGGGCCGCCAGATCGTCCGCTTTCAGGCCCGCCCCGCGCACCGCCTCCAGCGCGTTGGTCGCCGCGAGCAGCGCCCGCTTCGCCTGCTCCACCGCCGGCGTCACCCGCATCAGCTGCGACTCGGCGTGCTGCAACACCGGCTGCAGCCGCTGCAGGAACCCGTTCAGCTCCGCCAGCGCCTGCCCGAGCTGCCCCTTCACGTCCTCCAACTGGCGCCGAGCCCGCGCCGCCGCCCCGGACTCCAGCTCCTCCGCGTCCAGGTCGTGCGCGTCCAACGCCGCCAGGTAGTTCACGGTCACCTGGTCCACCCGGCCGGAGATCGCCTCGAAGTCCGCCGCCGCCTGCCGGACCGTCGCACCGTCCTCCGCCGCGCGCACCGTCTCCACGGCCAGCCGCACCTCGCGCTGGGTCGAGTCCAACTCGTAGAACGCCTGCTGCGCCGCGTCCCGGGCCGCCTTGGCATCCGCCCGCACACCCTCGCCGCCACGCCGCCCCCACCAGCCGCCGCCCCGCCCGCCACCGGTACTGCCGAACGCCGCCGCCCCGGTCGCCCCCAGCGCACCCGCCACCACGAGCGGCAACACCAGCGCCTCGGCCACCACACTCCCCGGCCGCCGCCCCCGCCTGCTCCCGCCGGCCACCCTCACTGCGCGCTCCCTGCTCCGACCGCTGATCCACCGCCCATTCTTCCCGATCACCCCGCCCCACCGGCACCCCACCCGTCCCACTCCCCGACCACCTGCACCACACCACCTCCCGGACCAGGTACCCTAGGCAGTCGTCGTCGCCCGATGCGGGCCACGGCCGGGGGCGCGTAGCTCAGCGGTAGAGCGCTGCTCTTACAAAGCAGATGTCGGCGGTTCGAAACCGTCCGCGCCCACAGTCTGAAAAGCAGGAATAGCGGTAAAGGCCCAGGTTAGGGAAGGTCTCCCTACCTGGGTCTTCTGCATCTATACGATCTTCCTACGCCCTCTCCCTGGCGATATACAGTCCGACTACGCAAGATCATCTCCTAAATCTCTCCTAAATGATCATGCTGTTTCTGCAGGTCAGACTGTGCGGGGGAAGCAGAACGCGCCCCCCTTCGCCGAAGCGACTGAGGGCGCGTAGGCACCGGGGAGGCTTGGCGATCACGAGGCGCCCCCGTACAACGCGTCGGCCGCGATGGTGCAGGGCCACGGCGTGTCGCACCTCACGCACTGCCCGCCGTCACTGCGGTGCTCGTCCTGCAGAATGCGGGCCCGGGTCGCGGCGGCGTTCTCCTGCGACACCTGGCGCGGCGGTCGGCGGCCGTTACCGGGGTCGACGCGCGCAAGCTCGGCGGCGCCGTTGAGGCTCCGGGGGTGCCGCGGTCGGTCGGCGGTGGTCATGGGGAAGCGCTCCAGATCTCTCGCGGACGTGAGTTGGTGTGGCGGCCCTGCCCTGTCGGGGGACGCATTGGCAGGGCCGCCAGCAGCCACTCAGCAGGCCCCAGGGCCGGTTGTCCGGCTCTTTCCTGAGGAGCGGCTGTAGCCAGTCAACGCCGTGGGCATGCCGTAGGAGAGGGGCCACGAAGGGGGCCGATTTGTAGGCCACAATTGAGGCCTCGTCACCTACGAACGAGGGGGAGTCTGTGACCGTCACCCCGAACGGGATCGGCGAGCTACTGCGTGAGAGCCGCGAGCGAGCTGGGCTGACGCGGGAGGAACAGGCTGCCGCAGTCGGAGAAGAGACAGGTGAGTAGTGCAGCCCGGACACGGTTAAGAACTGGGAAACGGAGAAGAGGATTCCGCGCCAGCCCTCGCTCCAGGGCATCGCTGACGCCTACGGTCCTCCCGTGGACCAGGTGGCCGAGGCCGTAGCCCGATCTCGGCGGCATCGGCGCGAGCACGGCACGGAGGACAAGGTGAACCGTCGGAAGTTCATCGGGGTAGGGGTCGCGGCAGCAGCCGGCGTCGTGGTGCTGCCTGGCATTGCCCAGGCTCGCGAAGGGATCGAGTCGGCGCTCACACCATCCGGGGACGGCGATCTTGCATACCTGGAGGCAGCCTTCGAGCGGCACCGTGGCGGCTATCGAGGGCGGCCGCCGGAGAGGGTCCTTGCCGAGATGCTGTCTGACCTCGACCTCCTCCGGGACGTTCTCAACCGCCCGCATCCTCCGCACGCCAGGGCGGATCTGGCCTGGACGGCCGCCGGGATCACGGGCCTGGTCGCCATCGTCCAGCACGACCGAGGCGACCAGCGCGGCGCATTCCAGTGGTTCGCCACCGCCGAGCGGGCCGCGCGGGAGTCGGGGGATCAGCGGATGATCGCCTGGGTCCTGGCCCGGCACGCGATGGTGCCGCTCAACTACGGTGCACCTGAGGCGGCGGCGCGGATCGCCGAACGTGCGCGGTTTGAGGCCGGCGACGGTCCGACGGCAGCCAGCGCCCTAGCGGCGGCGGTCACCGCCCGAGCTCTCGCGGCATCCGGCAACCACGAAAGCGCCTGGCGAGCGGTCGACGACGTCCGCACCCTCGCGGAGCGCCTTGACGGCGCCGAGGCGGCCGACACGTGGTTCGGCTACCCCGAACAGAAGCACTTCGTGCACCTCTCGCAGGCGTACACGCTGCTCGGCGACTCTGGCCACGCCTACGTCGCCCAGGAAGAGGCCCTCAACCTCACGGATTCCCCATCGGTGATGGCACGGGCGCTGCTGGCAATGGACACCGCTGCCTGCCTACGGGTTGACGGCGACCAGGCCGGGGCTGCTGAGATGGCGTCGGGCGTGTGGGGCCGACTGCCGAGCGGCTACCGTGAAGGCCTGATCCGATCGCGGGCTGAGTTGCTGAACCAGCAGCTCACTGGTCGCACGCACGCGGTGCTCGGCGAAGCCCTTGCTCAGGGGTAGTTCCTACCGGAAGCGGCACCCGGCTGATGAGCGCGAGGCTCATCAGCCGGGCCAACGCGGCCCGAGTTGCTAGCCGCTGATGAAGTGGAGAAGTCCACCGCTTCCGATTCCGGACGCGAGGCCCAACGTGACGATCTTCAGGTTGACGCTCGCCAGGCTCGCCCTCAGATCGACGCTGAAGGACGCCAGGGTCGACGCAAGGGATCCCTTCAGGCGGTTGATCTCAGCCTGCTGGTCAGTGAGGCGCTCCTCCAGCCGAGCGATCCTGGCCATCAAGGTCCGCTCCGTCTCGCGGGAGTCCCGTAAGCCAGCCTCCAGCCGGGTGAGACCGTGGCTCATGGTGGTGATCTGTTGGCTGGCGCGGTGGCCGTCTGCCATGCTGATACCTCGCTGTCAGCTTCAGTGACTTGAATGCGATTCGGCGACACAGGCCGGGGTCGGGCGTCCTTCAAAACTCCGGCCCCGGCTGTTCCTATGTCGCGGATCAGTACAGCACAGCCAGCCCTTTCCGGGCTCAATTTGGCAGTATGCGAACCAGTGCATTGTCGATGTACACCCAAAGCCTCAGTTGACTCCCTGCAGGCATTTCTCGGCCCCCGTATTGCCAGGTCAGGGTAGGTCTGCGAGGGTTTGGTCGATAGACTTGTCGCGGTCATGTAAATGGTGAACCGACTTCGACAAATGCAAGTCTTTGCTAATGTGCAGAATAGTATAAATTAATAGATGGACGCGCATCATCCCAGGTCAGAGCCGCGTTGATATGCGCCAATTAACGATATCCTTTATTGGGAATTGGCGCACAATGAGCAAGATAACGATCCTGTAACGGACGGCCGGCCTCGCCTCCCCTGAACGCAGCGAAGCGCCCCCTTGCCCGGCCGTGGCCGGGCAAGGGGGCGCGGTGGTTCAGCGGACGAACAGGGGGATCAGGGTGCCGGCGAGCGCTGCGAGGCCGGTCAGGGCGCCGATGGTGGGGAGAGGCCAGCGGCCGGCTTCGAGTCGGCGGAGTCTGTCCTCCTGGCCGAGGGCGACGTCTGCCTCGCGGGCGTGTTCGAGTTCGGCCAGACGCTCGTTCAGGTCACTCAGCTCGGTGCGGTGTTCGCCGATGGCCCGTTCGACCTGGTCGGACCGTTGGACGAGCAGGGCGATCCCGCCCTTGACCTCGGCGAACCCCTCGCCGACGACGCCACGCAGGCGTTCGAGTTCCAGTGCGGTCGCCGGGTCGGAGGGTACGGTCACAGGCCACCCCGGGCGGACGGGTCCGGGTCGCGCGGGTCCGGCAGGGCGGCCTTCGGCGCGGTCATCTGGAGCCAGCCGGGGAGCCAGGAGTTGACCACGGGCAGGGCCATCAGACGGGTGACCGCGGCGGCCACGGTCAGCAGGGTGCCGAGGCCGGGCAGGGCGGACGGAAGGCCGGCCGTCTGGACGAGGAGCGGCAGGGCCGCGGCGACGCCGAGCACCGTGGCGAAGGCAGTCCGTGCGGTGCGGCGGGCGGAGTCGGTCATGGTGGTGGTCTCCAGTCAGTTGGTGACGGTGAAGCCTCGGCGGCGGCCGAGCTCGGTGAGGCTGACGAGGCCGGGGATGCCGTCGGCGTCCGAACCGCCGTAGCCGAGGCTGCGCTGGTAGGAGCGGTACGCGGCGACGGTCCTGGTCCCGAAGCTGCCGTCGACCCACCGGCGTTCGAGGAGGCCCTCGTCGGCCAGGGCCTGCTCGACGATGCGGGCCTCGGCGCCGTAGGTCTGGTGGCCTTGCTCGGCGTCCGGATCGGTGCGGGCCGCGGCGATGATGTGGGCCAGGGGGATGACGGTCTCGTTGGGCAGGTGCCCGAGCAGCTCTCGCAGGGAGGACTCGCCGGGCACCCCGTCCGCGTCCGTGCCCGAGTAGCCGAGGCTGCGCTGGTAGGCCCGGTAGTTGAGGGTGTCGGCGTCCCGCCAGTCCTCGTCCGGTCCGACCTGGTAGTACGCGCCGAAGCCGCGGGCGACCAGGGCCTCGCCGACCTCGCGCACCTGCGGGCCGTGGGCGCCGTAGCCGTACGCCGCGCCGGCGATGGTGTTCTGGTAGCGGGCCTGCTCGTTTCAGAATGAGTTGAGCTGCGGGTCTTGTGCTCGACGATCTCGGTCGGCCTGCGGGCGCTGCCGGGCAGGGGCGGGTCATGATCGAAGTAAGGTGGTCTATTGGGCGTGATCACTCAAGAGGGAAGACGGGCGCGGAAGTTGAATCGCATACGAATGACGGTGGCGCTCGGACTGGTGCTGTCCGCGGGTCTCGTGACCGGGTGCTCCGGAGGGGCGGACGCCGGTGCCAAGGCCGGCGGCGGGGAGACGGGAAAGGCAGCGGACTCCGCGCCCGCGACGCCGAAGGGCTCGGTCTACCAGGGTAAGCCGGTGCCCGGGCTGGCAGCGCAGCCGGCCTGGAGTCTGACGGACGATGAGGCGGGGAACTGCGCGGGCAAGGCGTCCGAGAAGGACTCGTCGCAGCGCGACGTCTGCACGGTCGGGGACGCCGTCATCGTCACCGGCTACCGCGACGGGCAGTCGGGCACGAGCACCTTCACCGCCCGGCTCCTCGACGCCAAGACAGGCACGCTGCGCAAGAAGTTCGACTTCGCCCTCCCCGAGAAGAGCGGCGGGTCCACCCCGACGGTGGCCCTCGCGCAGGTGGGCGAGTGGCGGGACGGATCGCCGGCCCTGCTGATCCGCAACCGCGTCGATACCCCGGGGGACGCCCTGAAGAAGGCCTCGACCCAGACCGTGCTGACCATGTACGCGCCGTCCGGCGAGAAGCTGGGGAGCTCCTCCTTCGACGGCGACACCCACATGTCCACCCCGGTCAGGCACGGCTACCTCGTGGACACCAGCGGCTCCGGCGGCGCCAAGTTCATCCCGATCGGTGACGGGGAGACCCTGACCACCGAAGCCTCGTCCATCGATCTCAAGGGGGCGGTCGGTTCCGGTCTCGGCTACTCCTCGCAGAAGGACATCTCCTTCCAGCCGTACGCCGAGTGGCTGACCGCCACGGACATCCGCACGGGCAAGAAGGCGTGGAACACCAAGGACCTCGCGCCGCCGGCCGCCGTCGCCAAGCTGATCACCTCGGCCAAGGCGACCAGTGCGCGGCTGATGCCGTATCAGGGCGACAAGGCCCTACTCGAATGGTCCTCGTACGGCGATTCCGAAGCGGTCATGACGCTGATCGACGTCAAGAGCGGCCGCCGGCTCGCCGAGGGGCCGGGCATCGACACCAACGGCACCATCGATGACGACGGCCTCGCCATCTCCCCGGACGGCAAGACCGCCGTTGTGCAGTACGGCAAGGGCGCGGTCGCCTGGAACACGGAGAGCGGCAAGGAGCTGTGGCGCCAGGCCGCGGACGAGGTGAACATCACGCCGCGCGCTCTCCCGGGTAACGGTGTCCTCTACGTGTACCTGAACGGCACCGGAGCCGCGCTCGACGCCCGCGACAAGAAGCTGCTGACCTCCGGGATCCAGGAGATGCCGCAGTTTACGACGAACGGGTACGCCGCTGTCCGCAGCGCCGGGAGTCTCTTCGTCTTCGCCACCCAGCCCGTCTGACGGGCGCCCCGCCCCCGGTTCAGGGACAGCGGGACGGCCCGAGCGTTGACGTCCGTGATCGCCTCGGGTGTCGCTGACGGAAACAACTGACGGCAACCCTGACGGATACGTGACGCCGAAGGAGGCCGCCGGAGACTGCCGCTGGCACGGCCTGCGCAGCTTGCGGGGCGCATTCGAATCCCTGACCGAGCTTACAAAGCAGATGTCGGCGGTTCGAAACCGTCCGCGCCCACAGTTTCAGGGAGCCCCGGAGGCGTATGCCTCCGGGGCTCCCTGGCGTTGTGCGGGGGTGTGGGGAGGCTGCCGTTGAGGTGGTGCTGACGGGGTGACGCGGCCGCTTGGCGGGCCGGCCGGCGGTCGGATCGTCCCGGGAGGCGGGTGGCGGGCACCTGTGTTTGTGTGGGGCTCAAACCGCTTGGGAGAGGTGATCCACCGTGACGATGCCCCCGTTCGGGTCGAACGATCCGTTCTCCGATCTGCTCAGCCGGTTCTTCGGCATGAGCCCGCTGGCCTCCCCGCCCGCGGTGCAACGGGTGCCGATCGGGCGGTTGCTGAGCGAGTCCTCGCAGGAGCTGCTGGCGCTCGCCGCGCGGCGCGCCGCCGAGGACGGGAGCAGGGATCTCGACACCGCGCATCTGGTCTGGGCCGCCACCCGGGTGGAGCCTTCGCGCCGGATGCTGGAGCGTGCCGGGGTCGATCCGGACCGGCTCGCCGACGACCTGAGCCGGGAGCTGCCCACCGGGAACGCGGAGGCCGACGCGGACGAGCGGCCCGCACTGACCCCTTCTGCCAAGCGCGCGCTGCTCGCCGCGCATGCCCGGTCGCAGGCCGCGGGCGCCTCCTACATCGGGCCGGAGCACATCCTCGGCGCGCTGCTGGAGGAGGAGCGTTCGGGCGCGGGTACGGCCCTGCGCAACGCGGCGCCCTCGCGGGAGGCGCTGCGCACGGTGATGGACGGGCACGGGGTGGGGGGTGAACGGAGCAGCACCGGCGAGCATCCGAGCCAGACGCCGACCCTGGACGAGTACGGCCGGGACCTCACCGAGGAGGCGAGGTCCGGCCGGCTGGACCCGGTGGTCGGGCGGGCCGAGGAGATCGAGCAGACCGTCGAGATCCTCTCCCGGCGGACCAAGAACAACCCGGTGCTGATCGGCGAGCCGGGCGTCGGCAAGACCGCGATCGTCGAGGGGCTGGCGCAGCGGATCGTCTCCGGGGACGTGCCGCAGAGCCTCAAGGACAAGCGTGTGGTCACCCTCGACCTCACCGCGCTGGTGGCCGGCTCCAAGTACCGGGGCGAGTTCGAGGAGCGGCTGAAGAGCGTGATCGACGAGGTCACGGCGGCCGAGAAGAGCGTGATCCTCTTCCTGGACGAGCTGCACACCGTGGTGGGCGCGGGCGGCGGCGGTGAGGGTTCGATGGATGCGGGCAACATCCTCAAGCCGGCCCTGGCCCGCGGCGAGCTGAGCGTGGTCGGCGCCACCACGCTGGACGAGTATCGCCAGCACATCGAGAAGGACGCCGCGCTGGAGCGGCGGTTCCAGCCGGTGCTGGTGCCCGAGCCGACCGTCGAGGAGACGATCGAGATCCTCCAGGGGCTGCGCGACGCGTACGAGGCGCACCACCAGGTGCGGTTCACCGACGAGGCGTTGGACGCCGCCGCGACCCTCTCCGACCGGTACGTCAGCGACCGCTTCCTGCCGGACAAGGCGATCGACCTGCTCGACCAGGCCGGTGCGCGGGTGCGGCTGCGCAGTCTGAGCGGCTCCACCAAGGCGATGCCGGTGCAGGACCGGATCACCAAACTACGCCGGGAGTTGGAGGAGGCGGTCGCGGACGAGGAGTTCGTGCGGGCGGCCAACCTCAAGACCGAGCTGCGGCAGACCGAGGACGAGCTGGCCGCGATCGCCGAGGGGCGCGAGGAGGTCGTCGAGGTCACCGCGGACGACATCGCGCAGGTGCTCTCGCGGCGGACGGGCATCCCGGTCGCCGAGCTGAACGCGACCGAGCGCGAGCGCCTGCTCAAGCTGGAGGAGCACCTCCACCGGAAGGTCATCGGGCAGGACCAGGCGGTGACGGCGGTCGCCCAGGCGGTGCGGCGTGGCCGGGCCGGGATGGGCGACCCGGGCCGGCCGACCGGTTCCTTCCTCTTCCTCGGCCCGACCGGCGTCGGCAAGACCGAGCTGGCCAAGGCGCTGGCGGAGCTGCTGTTCGGCGACCCGGACCGGATGATCCGCTTCGACATGAGCGAGTTCCAGGAGAAGCACACCATCTCCCGCCTGGTCGGCTCTCCTCCGGGGTACGTCGGTTACGACGAGGCCGGCCAGCTCACCGAGGCGGTCCGCCGCAAGCCGTACAGCGTGCTGCTCTTCGACGAGGTGGAGAAGGCGCACCCGGACGTCTTCAACCTGCTGCTCCAGGTGCTGGACGACGGGCGGCTGACGGACGCCCAGGGGCGTACCGTCGACTTCCGCAACACCGTGGTCATCATGACCAGCAACATCGGCTCGCAGCGGATCCTCGACCATTCGGGTGACGTCGACGAGATCAAGGACGACCTGATGAGGGACCTGCGGACGCAGTTCCGCCCGGAGTTCCTCAACCGGATCGACGAGGTGATCGTCTTCCACGCGCTCACCCGCAAGGACCTGCTCCAGGTGGTCGACCTGATGCTGGACCGCAGCCGGCGCCGGCTGAAGGTGCAGGACGTGCAGCTGGAGGTCACCGAGGACGCCAAGGAGTGGCTGGTGAACCGTGGCTACCAGCCGGAGTTCGGGGCCCGGCCGCTGCGCCGGACCATCCAGTCGGAGCTGGACAACCGGATCTCCAACCTGCTGCTGGACGGCACTGTGCAGGAGGGGGACACGTTGATCGCGGGCGTGAGCGACGGGGAGCTGGTGGTGACGCTGGCCCGGCCGGAGTCCTCGGCGACCTTCGAGGAGGCGGAGGCGAAGGCCGCGGCGGAGGGTTGAGAGGCGGGATCGGGGGGGGGGGGGGGGGGGGGGGGGGGAGAGGAGGGGGGGAAAGGGGGGGGGGGGGGGGGGGGGGGGGGGGGGGGGGGGGTTTTTTTGGTCCTTCCCCCCGGGGGCCCCCCCCGAACCGCAACTCTCGGGTGACGCGGCGGGGTGCGCGCGGGGTCTAGCCTTCCGGGCATGACGCCGCGTACACCCCAGCCGCCGTCGGCGCGTTCCGGGCCGCCGCCGGGGGAGCACCCCGCGCCGGGCCGGTTCGGCACGCCCCCGGGCGGGCATGCCGAGCCGTGGCGCCCGCCGTGGGTGCGGGCCGCCAAGGCGGGCTGGCCGGTGGCCGCTGCGGCCGTGGTCGCGGTGCTCCAGGTGGCGGGGTCCACCGCGGCGGGCCGGCACCAGAGCGGGCGGGTCCCGCTGGACGCCTTCGGGTACTTCCTGCTGGTGCTCGGGCCCGCACTGCTGGTGTTGCGCCGCCGCCGGCCGGTGGCGGTGGTCGCGGGCACCTCGCTGGTCACCGTGGTGTACCTGACCGCCGGGTACCCGTACGGGCCGGTCTTCCTGAGCTGGGTGATCGCCTGCTGTGCGGCGGTTGGCTCCGGGCACCGCCGGGCCGCCTGGGCCGGGCTCGGCGGGGTCTACCTGGTCCATGCGCTGGTCACCTTCGCGGTGCCGGCCGACTGGCAGCGCGCGGCTCCGTCGACGATCACCTGGTGGCAGGAGCTGGGGCTGATCGCCTGGCTGCTGCTGGTGGTGTCGGTCGCCGAGATCGTGCGGTTCCGGCGGGAGCAGATGGCCGCCCACCGGGAGTACGAGCAGCAGCTGGCACAGCGCCGGGCCGACGAGGAACGGCTGCGGATGGCCCGGGAGTTGCACGACATCCTGGCGCACAGTCTCTCGCTGATCAACATCCAGGCCGGGGTCGCGCTCGCGCTGATCGACAGCCGGCCGGAGCAGGCGCGGACGGCGCTGACCACCATCAAGGCGACCAGCAAGGAGGCGCTGGGCGAGGTCCGCCAGGTGCTCGGGACGCTGCGCGCGCCCGGGGCGGCGGCGCCGCGCGGCCCGGCGCCCGGGCTGGACCGGCTCGACGAGCTGACCGAGCAGGCGGACAGGGTCGGGCTGGAGGTCGAGGTGCACGAGACGGGCACCCGGCGTGCACTGTCCGCCGGCGTCGACCTGACGGCCTTCCGGATCGTCCAGGAGGCGCTGACCAATGTGATCAGGCATTCGATCGCCCGGCAGGCGGTGGTCGTGCTGGACTGGACCGATCCCGACGCCCTGGTCGTCGACGTCGACGATCCGGGCCCGGCCTCGCTCGGTGACGCGGGCGGGACGGGCAGCGGGCTGGCCGGGATGCGGGAGCGGGTCGCCGCGTTCGGCGGCAGCATCACGGCGGGGCCGGTGGCACCGTCGGCGGGGGGCGGGTTCCGGGTCCGGGCGGTGCTGCCGACGCGGCAGGGTCCCACGGTCGAGCGGGCGGAGCCGGCAGGTGAGGGGCCACGGCCCACCGGCGGGCGGCCGGAGTCAACGGATGAGGGGCCACGGCCCACCGGCGAGAGGGAGGGCGCGTGATCCGGGTACTGCTGGCGGACGACCAGCTGCTGGTGCGGGCCGGGTTCCGGGCGCTGCTCGACATGCAGGACGACCTCACCGTGGTCGGTGAGGCGGACGACGGCGAGGCCGCGATCCGGCTGGCCCGCGAACTCCTGCCGGACGTCGTCCTGATGGACATCCGGATGCCCCGGATGGACGGGCTGGAGGCGACCCGCAGGATCGCCGCGGACCCGGCGCTGGCCGAGGTGCGGGTGGTCGTGCTGACCACCTTCGAGCTGGACGAGTACGTCTTCGAGGCGCTCCGCTCGGGGGCGGCCGGGTTCCTGGTCAAGGACACCGAGCCGGCCGAACTGCTCCGTGCCGTCCGTGTCGCGGTCGCGGGCGACGCACTGCTCTCACCGGGAGTGACGCGCCGTCTGATCGGCGAGTTCGCGGCCCGCTCCAAGGCGCCGGAGGCGGCGGTGACGGGCCTGACGGACATCTCCGTGCTCACCGAGCGGGAGCGGGAGGTGTTGGCGCTGGTCGGCATGGGGCTCTCCAACGAGGACATCGCCCGTCGGCTGGTGGTCAGCCCGCTGACCGCGAAGACGCACGTCAGCCGGGCCATGGTGAAGCTCGGCGCGCGGGACCGGGCGCAACTCGTCGTTCTGGCCTACGAGTCGGGGCTGGTCCGGCCGGGTTGGCTGGGCTGAGGCCGGGTGGTCCGGACGCGGCGCGGGTGCCCGAGGTGCGTCCCGGGTGCCCGAAGCGCTGCCCGGTGTGTGCTTGAGGTGGGTCCCGTTGCCCGAGGTGTCGCGCGGGTGTCCGAGGTGTGCTCCGTACTCCCCGAACCCCTGCGGCGCGGCCGTCCGTACTCCCGCGGGAGTATCCCGACTGCCGCTCCCCGGAGGACGCGGGAGTAGGTCCTCCGGCGGGACGCTCAAGTCACTTCGGGAACCGTCCCGAGGTCCTTGAAGCCCACCGCCGAGGAGATGAACCACCATGTACACGCTGCTGGCCGACCACGACGGGCACTGGCCGGGCCCCTGGATCCTGCTGATCCCGCTGGCCTGGGCCGCCGTGGTGTTCCTCGTGATCGTCCTCCTGCGCCGGACGGTCTGGCGCCGGGGCTGCGGAGCCGGTCCGGACCACCCGCTGGCCGTGCTGGGCCGCCGCTACGCCGAGGGCGACATCGACGCCGAGGAGTACCGCGCCAAGCGGGCCGTGCTGACCGAGACGCGCCGCGGGCAGGGCGCCGGGCAGGGCGGCGCGCAGTACCGAGGGGGTGCCGGGAAGTGACCACCCTCGACGTCGTACGCGGCACCGCCGCGCGGGTCGCCGACGCCGTCAAGATCTATGGCGTCGGCGGTACCGAGGTCCGGGCGCTCGACCACGTCACGGTCGAGTTCCCGGCCGGGCGGTTCACCGCGATCATGGGCCCCTCCGGCTCGGGCAAGTCCACCCTGATGCACTGCGCGGCGGGGCTGGACACCCTCACCGCCGGCAGCGCCTACATCGGTGACACCGAGCTGGGCTCGCTCGGCGACCGGCGCCTCACCCTGCTGCGCCGGGAGCGGATCGGCTTCGTCTTCCAGGCGTTCAACCTGGTGCCCACGCTCACCGTCCGGGAGAACATCACCCTCCCGCTGGACCTGGCCGGCGCCGCGCCCGACCAGGCCTGGCTGGACGCGCTGATCGACGTCGTCGGCCTCGGCGACCGCTTGCACCACCGCCCGAGCGAGCTCTCCGGCGGCCAGCAGCAGCGCGTCGCGGTGGCCCGGGCGCTCGCCGGGCGGCCGCAGGTGGTCTTCGCCGACGAGCCGACCGGGAACCTCGACTCCCGCACCGGCGGTGAGGTGCTCGGGCTGCTGCGCCGCGCCGTGAACGAGATGGGGCAGGCGGTCGTCATGGTCACCCACGACCCGATGGCCGCGGGGCACGCCGACGAGGCGTTGTTCCTCGCCGACGGCCGTCTGGTCGACCGGATGGAGCGGCCCACCGCAGGCGGGGTGCTGGACCGGATGAAGGCCTTCGAACGGGGGCGGTCATGACCTCCACGACGGCCGCCGTCCGGCTCAGCCTGCGCTCGCTGGGCGCACACAAACGGCGCCTGGTCGGCACCTTCCTGTCGATCCTGCTCGGGGTGAGCTTCCTGACCGGCACGATGGTGCTCGGCGACACCCTGCGGGCCAACTTCGACACCCTGTTCGCCGACGCCAACGCCGGAACCGACGTGGTGGTCCGCAGTGCCGACGTCCTGGATTCCCCGGGTACGCCCGGCGGCGTCCGGGCACCCGTCGACACGGCGCTGGTCGACCGGCTGCGCGCCGTCCCCGGGGTGGCCGCCGCCGAGGCGTCCGTTCAGGGCGCGGGCCAGCTGGTCGGCAGCGACGGCAGGCCGATCGGCGGCCAGGGACCGCCGACCCTGGCGGGCAACTGGCTCGGTGACAGCCGGCTCAACCCGTACAAACTGGCGGAGGGCCGTGTGCCCGCCGCGCCCGGTGAGGCCGTGATCAACCGCGGTGCGGCGAAGACCGGCGGGCTGCACCTCGGCTCCATCACCGTGCTGCGCACCCCCGACCCGGTGACGGTCACCATCGTCGGTATCGCGACCTTCGGGGACAGCGCCGACGGGATGGGGCCGAGCACCTTCACCGCCCTGACCTTCGGGGACGCCGAGCGCTACCTCACGCCGAAGGGCGCCGGCCAGGCCGGCTCGATCCAGCTCCGGGCCGCGGGCGGGCTGTCGCAGCGTGAGCTGGTGGCCCGGATCACCCCGCAGCTGCCGGGCGGGGTGGAGGCGGTCACCGGGGCGGCGGCCACGCAGGAGAGCACCGCGATGGTGTCGGGGCGGTTCCTGACCATGTTCACCACGCTGCTGCTGGTCTTCGCCGGGATCGCGCTGCTGGTCGCGACCTTCACCATCCACAACACCTTCGCCATCGTGGTCGCCCAGCGGACGAGGGAGAACGCCCTGCTGCGGGCGCTCGGCGCGGTGCGTGGCCAGGTGCTCGGGGCGACGCTGGCGGAGGCGCTGGCCGTCGGTGCGCTGGCCTCGCTCGGCGGGCTGGTCGGCGGGATCGGGGTGGCAGCGGGGCTCAAGGCGCTGTTCTCGGTGCTCGGCTTCTCACTGCCGACCGGCGGCATGGTGATCAGCACGGCCGCGGTCGTCCTGCCGCTGCTGGTCGGCACGGTGGTGGCGGTGGGTTCGGCGCTGCTGCCGGCCGTCCGGGCCGGGCGCACCGCGCCGCTGGCGGCGTTGCGCGACACCGGGGTGGACCGGGCGGCCGAGGGGCGGTCCGGCAGGGTCCGGGTGGCACTCGGCGCGCTGCTGGTCGCGGCCGGCGTCCCGGCCGCGGCCGTCGGCGCGACCGACGGGCCGTCGGTGACGCTGACCGCCGTCGGGGCGCTGGCCGTCCTGGCCGGCGTCGTGGTGCTCGGCCCGGTCGCCGCGGCCTTCGCGGTCCGGACGCTGGGCGCGCCGCTGCCCCGGCTGCGCGGGGTCTCGGGCACCCTGGCCCGGCGCAACGCGGCCCGTAATCCGCGCCGGACGGCGGCCACGGCGAGCGCCCTGATGATCGGCGTCGCGGTGGTCACCCTGTTCACGGTGTTCGGCGCCTCCATCAAGGCCACCCTGGACGCCACGGTGAGCTCGTCCTTCGCCGGCGATCTCGCCGTCACCGCGCCCTCGTTCGGCGCGGGCGGCAGCGGGGTCAGCCCGAAGCTGGCCGACACCCTGGCCCAACTGCCCGAGGTCCGGCAGACGGTGGGCCTCGGCCGCGGCGTCGCGCGGATCGACGGCCACGGGCGGACGCTGGACGTCACCGATCCGGCACGGCTGGCCGGGATCGTCGATCTCGGGAGGGTCGACGGCACCCTCGACACCCTGGGCGCGGACGGCCTGGCGGTTTCGCGCAGCGAGGCCGAGCAGCACGGCTGGCGGCTGGGCCAGAGCGTCACCGTCGGCTTCACGGACGGCGCGAGCGGCCCGTTCACCATCCGCGCCCTGTACGAGGGCGGCGGGCTGGCCGGGGACTACCTGATAACCCGCCAGGCCTGGGCCCCGCACCGCGGCCAGGACGCCGACACCATGGTGGCCGTCGGCCTGAAGAGCGGGGTGGCGCTCGGCGCGGGCAAGGCCGCCGTCGAGAAGGCCGCGGCCCCGTTCGGGAACCCGAAGGTGCAGGACCGGGACGAGTACGCGGAGAGCGCCGCCGGAGGGGTCGACATGATGCTGTCGGTGGTCTACGCGCTGCTGGCGCTGGCGGTGCTGATCGCGCTGCTCGGAATCGCCAACACGCTGACGCTGGCCGTGCACGAGCGGACCAGGGAGCTGGGCTTGCTGCGAGCGGTCGGCCAGACCAGGGCGCAGCTGCGGGGCATGGTGCGCTGGGAGTCGGTGCTGGTGGCCGCCTTCGGCACGGTGGGCGGGCTCGGCCTCGGGGCCTTCCTCGGCTGGGCGCTGGTGCGCGCCTCGGACAGCGCGGGGACGGGCTCGTTCGCGATACCGCCGGGGCAGCTCGCGGTGGTGCTGGCGGCCGGGCTGCTGGCCGGCGCGGTGGCCGGCCTCCGTCCGGCAGGGCGGGCGGCGCGGCTGGACGTGCTCCGGGCGATCGCGACGGAGTGAGACGGAGTACGGAGAAAACGGAGAAAGGCGCAGCGGACCGGACGGAGTGGCGTCAACTCGTGGGCCTCAGCCGGTGGATCGCCGGCCCCGCCGGCCCCGCCGGCCCCGCAGGACCCGCAGGTCCCGCCGGCCCCGCAGGACCCGCAGGCCCCGCAGGACTTCACCCGTCCTGCGGGAACACCTGCCGCAGCAGCGGGTCCGGCAGTCCGCGGCGGTGCCACTCGCGCGGGTAGCCGAGCGAGACCTCCTCGAACCGGACACCGTCGTAGTTGGTCACCCGGGGGATGTGCAGATGGCCGTAGATCATCGCGGCGGTGTTGAAGCGGCGGTGCCAGTCGGCCGTCAGCTCGGTGCCGCACCACTGGGCGAACTCCGGGTACCAGAGGACCTCGGTGGGGTGACGGACCAGCGGATAGTGGTTGACCAGGACCAGCGGCAGGTCCGGGTCGTGGGCCGCGAGCCGCTCCTCGGTGATCCGGACACGTTCGCGGCACCAGGAGTCGAGGTCGGGGAACGGGTCCGGGTGGAGCATCCGCTCGTCCGCGCAGACCACGCCGCTGCTGTAGGCGGCGGCCAGGGACTCCTCCTTAGTGGTCGTCCCCGGCGCACGGAAGGAGTAGTCGTACAGCAGGAACAGCGGTGCGACGGCGACCGGTCCGCCGGCGCCCTCCCAGACCGGGTACGGGTCCTCGGGGGTCACGACACCGAGGCGGCGGCAGAGTTCCACCAGGTGCTCGTAGCGGGCGACGCCGCGCAGTTGTACCGGGTCGTCGGGGTGGGTCCACAGCTCGTGGTTGCCGGGGGCCCAGATCACGCGGGCGAAGCGTTCGGCGAGCAGGCCCAGGCTCCACTCGATGGAGGTGGTGAGTTCGGCAATGTCACCGGCGACGATCAGCCAGTCGTCGGGGGAGTCGGGTTCCAGCTTCTCCACCAGGTCCCGGTTCTCCTGGTACGAGACGTGGAGGTCGCTCACGGCGAGCAGTCGGCCTGCCCGTCCGGGGCCTCCGGACCCTCCCGTCCGTCCCGACTGCGCGTCACTCTGGTACTCGGTCGTCACTCCAGCCCCCATACGGTCACCCGGCCGATAGCGCCACAGTACGGGGACGGACGGGCGTAGCGCCGCAGATTGGCTGGATCAGTCGTTCGAGTGGCCCGGTTCCGGCCCTGGCCCGGGCGGTTCGCGGGGTGCCCGGCCCCGGTGCCGGAGATGCCGTTCAGGTGCCGATCTGCCAGAGCACGCCGTGGTCGGCGGCGGTGGTGACGACGAGGACGGCCAGGGCGGCGACGCCGAGCACCAGGCCCAGGACGGCGCGCCCGCGGCGGCGGGTGCCCCGAACGAGGGCGAGCGTGGCCAGGATGATGGCGAGCGGCCCGAGGACGATGTTGAAGAGCAGCAGGCCGGGCAGGCCGAGCAGGAAGGAGGCGACAGCCAGGTTGTCGGCCTCGGCGGTGGCGTGACGGCGCGTCGCGCCCGGGACGGTGCGCGGCGTGCTGCTCGTGGTGCTGGTGCTGGTGGCGGTGGCGGTGTGCGTAGCGGTGCTCATGATGGCGGCGAGTCCTTCCGAGGAGGCGCGGGGGCCGGAGGGTGAGAAGGCCGAAGAGCGGGGGTGTGCCGGCTCAGCGCTGCCGCAGGCGGGCGATGCCCTCACGGGCGCCGAACGCGAGCAGCCAGGCAGCGATGGCGGCGGAGGCGGTGAGGAAGACCGGGAGCGTGGTGTGGGCGGCGGCGCCGACGAGGACGCCCAGGGCGACCAGGGCGGTGAGCAGGATCATGGCGGGCCCTTCCGGTAGCAGGCGGTGCGGATGAACGGTGCGAACAGGTGCTGGTGCCACTCGGCGAAACTTTGGGTTTACAAGTGTTCGCTGAATCCTCGGCCACTCTACGCCCGGCTGGCCAATTTCGGCAAACACTTGTTTACTGAATGACGTGAGTCACACCGTGGGGGCCAGACAGGCCCAGAAGCAGCAGAGTCGGCGCGCATTGCTGGATGCGGGGCTGGGCCTGCTGGCCGACCAGAACCTGGCGAGCCTCGGCGTGCGGGAGGTCACCCGCGCTGCCGGGCTCTCGCCGGCCGCGTTCTACCGTCACTTCCCGGACCTCGCCGCGCTCGGCGTGGCGCTGGTCGAGGAGTCGCTCGCCAGCCTCCATGTGATGGTCCGCTCGGTACTCGCCGGGGCGGGCGGGGCCGAGGAGCTGATCGACCGGACGGTGGACGTCATCGAGCAGCACGTCCGCGAACACCGTGCGCATGTGCGTTTCCTTTCGCGCGAGCGGCACGGTGGCGTGCGGCAGGTGCGGGAGGCGATCGACGCCGAGCTGGGGCGGTTCGCCGAGGAGGTGGGCGCGGCGCTCGCGCTCCAGCCGGTGTCGCAGGGCTGGAGCCGGGAGGACCTGCGGATGCTGGCCGAGTTGTATGTCGACCACATGGTCTCCACGGCTGCCGCCTTTCTGGAGGCCCAGGAGGCCGACCCGGCCCGCGAGCGGCGCATCGCCGCCACCGCCCGGCTCCAGCTGAGGCTGATCAGCCTCGGTCGTCGCCACTGGCAGGGCAGCTGAAGGAAGTTGACGTAGTCGGGGGCTGTGGCTGTCCGGCCTCTCCGTTGTGGGTGGACTCTTGACATCACGTCATGTCCGCGCCAGTTTTGGGTGCACCCCCACGACGAGAGGTCTCTCATGAAGAAGCCGCTCATAGGCATGCTCACCACGCTCCTGCTCGCCGGGGCCACCGCCCTCGCCGGAGCCCCCACCGCAATCGCAGCCCCCGCCGCGACCACCGCAGCCTCCACCGCGACCACAGCAGCCACCGCCGAAGGCGCCACCCTCGAAGGCGCCGCCGCCGAAGGCACTGCCGCCGAGAACGTCACCACGCAGGCGAAGGCCGCCGCCGTGAACTTCGCCGGCACGGTGGCGCTCAGCAACTGTTCCGGTTCGCTGGTCCGGCTCCCCGGCTCGGCCGCCACGGACCCGGCGCTCGTCCTCTCGAACGGTCACTGCCTGGAGAGCGGCTTCCCCGGTCCGGGTGAGGTCGTGGTCGACCAGGCGTCCAGCCGCACCTTCTCGCTGCTCAACTCCACCGGTGGCAAGGTCGCGACGCTGCGCGCGACCAAGGTGGTCTACGGGACCATGACCGACACCGATGTGTCGATCTACCAGCTGAACACCACCTACGCCTCGATCCAGTCGCGCTACGGGATCGCCCCGCTGACCATCGCGGCGAGCCACCCGGTGCAGGGCACCTCGATCAAGGTGGTCTCCGGGTACTGGAAGAAGATCTACTCCTGCTCGGTCGACGGCTTCGTCTACCGGCTGAAGGAGGGTTCCTGGACCTGGAAGGACTCGGTCCGCTACACCTCCAGCTGCAACACCATCGGCGGTACCTCCGGTTCGCCCGTGGTCGACGTCAACACCGGCCAGGTCGTCGCCGTGAACAACACCGGTAACGAGGACGGCCAGCGCTGCACCGACAACAACCCGTGCGAGGTGGACCAGAGCGGCGTGGTGACCGTCCGCAAGGGCATCAACTACGCCCAGGAGACCTACGGCATCCCGGCCTGCTTCGCGGCCGGCAACCGTCTCGACCTCACCCTGCCCGGCTGCACCCTGCCGCGCCCCTGACCAGCACGTCTTTCCCCGGTGGGCCATCCGCGATCGGCGGGTGGCCCACTCGGCCGTCTACCGGACGGCCGTCCGACCGGCAGCCGGCCGCCGGCTGCCGGAGAGTGTCGAACAGTTCCGTTGACCCGATGGAGAGTTGATGTCCACCAAGCTCAGAAGGCTGCTGGTCGCCGTTCTGCTGATACCCATGCTCGGCCTCGGCCTGGCGACGCCCGCGTTCGCGCAGGGGGAGCCCGGCAGCCCGGATGCCCGCGGCGCCGGGGCCTCGGTCGCCGACGACGCCTCGGCCGACATCAAGGACCGCCTGGCGGCGATCCCCGGGATGACCGTCACCGAGGAGAAGCCCACCGACGCCGACCACCGCTACCTCCTGCTCACCTACACCCAGCCGATCGACCACGTCCGGCCGTGGCTGGGCACCTTCCAGCAGCGGCTGAGCGTGCTGCACCGGGGTTACGACCGCCCGACGGTCTTCTACACCAACGGCTACACCCTGGGCACCAACCCGTCGCGCACGGAGCCGACCCGGCTGACCGACGGCAACCAGGTCTCCATCGAGTACCGCTACTTCACGCCGTCCCGCCCGGAGCCCGCCGACTGGACCAAGGCCGGCATCGAGCAGGCGGCCACCGACTCGCACCGGATCATCACCGCCCTCAAGCGGATCTACCACGGTGCGTGGCTCTCCACCGGGGCCAGCAAGGGCGGCATGTCCTCCACCTACCACCGCCGCTTCTTCCCGGAGGACGTGGACGGCACCGTCGCCTACGTCGCGCCGAACGACGTCGACAACCGCGAGGACTCCGCGTACACCGAGTTCTTCAAGAACGTCGGCACCCCGGAGTGCCGTGCCGCGCTGGACGCCGCGCAGCGTGAGCTGCTGGTCCGCCGTGACCGGCTGGAGGCCCGTTACGTGGCCGACAACGCCGCCGCCGGTTCGACCTTCACCACCACCGGCAGCGCCGACCGGGCGTACGAGGCCGGCGTGCTCGACGTGGTCTGGGCGTTCTGGCAGTACAGCTCCGAGGCGGACTGCGCCAGCGTCCCGCCGGGGGCCGCCGCCACCGACGACCAGCTGTACGCGTGGTTCGACGCCCAGTCCGGCATCACCGGCAACAGTGACCAGTCGCTCGCCAAGTACACCGCGTACTACTACCAGGCGGGCACCCAGCTGGGCTCGCCCACCTTCGAGGTCCCGCACCTCAAGGGTCTGCAGCACTACGACTTCAAGGAGCTGTACTCGCCGCGCACCTACGTGCCGAAGAGCATCCCGATGCGCTTCGACCCGTCCGCGATGCGCGACATCGACCGCTGGGTGAAGCACTCGGCCGAGCGGATCATCTTCGTCTACGGGCAGAACGACCCGTGGGGCGCCGAGCCGTTCCGGCTGGGCTGGGGCAGTGACGACAGCTACGTCTACACCGTGCCCGGCGGCAACCACGGCTCCAACATCGGCAAGCTGCCGGCGGCGGAGTCGACCGAGGCGACCGCGAAGGTGCTGGAGTGGGCCGGCCTGGCCGACCCGGCTGCGGCCCGCTCGCTCGCCCAGTCGCACCAGATCCCGCCGTTCGGTCCGCTGGACGAGGAGGGTCTGAAGCTGGAGCACCACCGCCTGTAGCGGCGGCCGGGCCACCACCGCCTGTAGCGGCGGCGGGGCCGTCACCGGCTACAAGCGGCCGGTCCGTCACCGCCTGTAGCGGCGGCCCGCACGATCCACGAGGGGCCACCCGCCCGGCATGCCGCCGGCGGGTGGCCCCTTCGCGCAGGTACGCGGCCGGCCGGGGAAACAGCGCCCCGCGCCCCCTCCCCGAAGCAGTGAATCGGTGCTTCAATACTTCCGTGGCCTACCGACGCACGCCCGCCGTACAAGCCCGCCTGGACGCCCAACGCGAGGCGGTGCTCCAGGCCGCGGTCCTGCTGCTCGCCGAGCGCGGCTACGGAGGCTGCTCGATGGCGGCCGTCGCGGACCGGGCCGGGATCGCCACCGGCAGCCTCTACCAGCACTTCGCCAACAAGGCCGAGTTGTCCGTCGAGCTGTTCCGCCGGGTGGTCACCCGCGAGATCGCCGCCGTCAACGAGGCCGTCGCCCGCCGCGAGACCCCGCAGCAGCGGATCGCCGTCGTCGTCGAGACCTTCGCCACCCGCGCCCTGCGCGCGCCGCGGCTCGCCTACGCGCTGCTGGTCGAACCGGCCGACGCCGTCGTGGACACCGAACGCCTGGTGTTCCGACGGGCGTTCCGCGACGTGATCGCCACCGAGATCGCCGCTGCCGTGGCGGCCGGCCGGCTGCCCGGGCAGGACCCGGAGCTGACGGCCGCCGGCATCGTCGGCGCGGTCGGCGAGGCCCTGGCCGGCCCGCTCGCCGAGGCCCACACACCCGCTACCGGGGACACCCCGCCCGAGGTGGTCCCCGCCCTGGTCTCCTTCACCCTGCGTGCCCTGGGAGGACGCGATGACAGCGACGCATGAGGTCACCAACCAGGTGCCCCTGCCGTACGGACACGACACCGCCGCCGACCCGGCCCTGCTCGCCGCCCTGCACCGGGCCGGCGCCGGCTGGGCCGAGCCGGAGCTGCACGAACTGGGCCGGCTGGCCGGCTCCGAACAGGCCGCAGAGTGGGGCCGGTTGGCCAACGAGAACCCGCCCGTGCTGCGCACCCACGACCGCTTCGGCCACCGGATCGACGAGGTCGAGTTCCACCCCGCCTGGCACGAGCTGATGCGCACCGCCGTCGGCCACGGCCTGCACGCCGCGCCCTGGCGTGACGACCGACCGGGCGCGCACGCCGCCCGCGCGGCCAAGTTCTTCGTCTGGGGCCAGGTCGAGGCCGGCCACACCTGCCCGGTCTCGATGACGTACGCCGCCGTGCCCGCCCTACGCGCCACCCCGGCCCTCGCGGCCGAGTTGGAGCCGCTGCTGGCCGCCACCGAGTACGACTTCGGTCTGCGCGAGCCGCACGGCAAGCGCGGGCTGATCGCCGGCATGTCGATGACCGAGAAGCAGGGCGGCTCGGACGTCCGCACCAACACCACCACCGCCACCCCGCACACGGACGGCACCTACCGGCTGACCGGGCACAAGTGGTTCACCTCGGCGCCGATGTCGGACCTCTTCCTGACGCTGGCCCAGGCGCCGGGCGGGCTCAGCTGCTTCATGCTGCCGCGCATCCTCCCGGACGGCAGCCGCAACCGCCTCCACCTCCAGCGGCTCAAGGACAAGCTGGGCAACAAGTCCAACGCGTCCGCCGAGATCGAGTACGACGGCGCGGTCGGCTGGCTGGTCGGCGAGGAGGGCCGGGGCGTCCCGACCATCATCGAGATGGTCAACATGACCCGCCTCGACTGCACCATCGGCGCCGCCTCCGGCATGCGCCTCGGCGCCACCAGGGCCGTCCACCACGCCGTCCACCGCCACGCGTTCGGCCGGGCGCTGGTCGACCAGCCGTTGATGCGCAACGTGCTCGCCGACCTGGTGGTGGAGTCCGAGGCGGCCACGATCGTCGCGATGCGGCTGGCCCAAGCCACTGACCGGGCCCTCGCCGGGGACGAGACCGAGACACTGGTACGACGCCTGGGGCTGGCCGTCACCAAGTACTGGGTCTGCAAGCGCGGTCCGGCGCACGCGGCCGAGGCGCTGGAGTGCCTGGGCGGCAACGGCTACGTCGAGGAGTCCGGCATGCCCCGGCTCTACCGGGAGGCGCCGCTGGTCTCGATCTGGGAGGGCTCCGGCAACGTCGCCGCCCTGGACGCGCTGCGCGCCATGGCCAAGCGGCCGGACACCGTCGAGGCCTTCCTCGGCGAGCTGGACGCGGCCGCCGGCGCGGACCGCCGGCTCGATGCCGCCGTCGCCGAACTCCGCAAGCAGCTCGCCGACCTGAGCGACATGGAGTTCCGGACGCGCCGGCTGGTCGAGTCGATGGCGCTGGCCTTCCAGGGCTCGCTGCTGGTCCGCCACGGCAACCCGGCAGTGGCGGATGCCTTCTGCGCCTCCCGCCTCGGCGGCGACCACGGCGCCGCCTTCGGCACCCTGCCCTCCGGCCTCGACGCCGGGGCGATCATCGACCGCGCCCGCCCGGTGCCCGCATGAGCGACGACGAGGCGGCGGACGTCCGCGCCTTCTGGCAGGGCCTCGGCCTGCCCGGCCTGATCGACGTGCACACCCACTTCATGCCGAAGAACGTCCTCGACAAGGTGTGGGCGTACTTCGACGCGGCCGGCCCGCTCATCAACCGCCCCTGGCCGATCACCTACCGCCAGGCCGAGGCCGAACGCGTCGAGCGGCTGAGGGAGTTCGGCGTCCGGGCGTTCACGTCCATGCTGTACCCGCACAAGCCCGGCATGGCCGCCTGGCTGAACGCCTGGGCCGCCGACTTCGCCGCCCGGACCCCGGACTGCCTGCACACCGCAACCTTCTTCGCCGAGCCCGAGGCGCCGTCCTACGTGGCGCGGGCGGTCGAGGACGGCGCCCGGGTGTTCAAGGCACACCTCCAGGTCGGCGGCTACGACCCGACGGACCGCCGGCTGGACGAGGTCTGGGGGCTGCTCGCGGAGACCGGCACCCCGGTGGTCGTCCACTGCGGATCCGGTCCGGTGGCGGGCAAGTTCACCGGCCCCGGCCCGATCGGGGAGGTGCTGGACCGACACCCGGGGCTGGTCCTGGTGGTCGCCCACCTCGGCATGTCCGAGTACCGCGACTTCCTCGACCTCGCCGAGAGGCACCCGTCCGTCCGGCTGGACACCACGATGGCGTTCACCGACTTCGTCGAGGCCGACGACCCGTTCCCCCGCACCGAACTGCCGCGCCTGCGCGCCCTCCGGGACCGCGTCCTGCTCGGCAGCGACTTCCCCAACATCCCGTACCGGTACGTGCACCAGCTGGAGGCGCTGGACCGGCTGGGCCTGGGGGAGGAGTGGCTGCGCGCGGTCTGCCACGACAACGCGGCCACGCTGTTCGGCCTGGCCGGCCGCTGACCCCGGTACGGCCACGCGGTTCAGCCTGCCCGGGCCGCTGACGCCAGCGCGGTCACCCGACCGAACGCAGCACCTTCAGCACGTCCCCGTGCAGCCCGGGCGCGGCGGCGAGGAAGCTGTCGGAGCCGGCCGTCCAGGCCGCCCCGGCGGCGTCCGTCACCGTCGCGCCAGCCTCGGCCGCGATCAGCGCGCCCGGCAGCAGGTTGCCCGCGTCCGCCCCGTACTCCCAGAACAGCGTCAACTGCCCGGAGCCGACCTGGGCGACCTGCAGCGAGGTCGGCCCGAGGTTGCGGACTGCCAGCACCGAGCCCAGCACCGCCGTCAGCGACTCGCCCGCGCGGCGCAGCGCCACCCGGTCCGAGGCCACCAGCGGCGGCTGGCTGGTCCCGGCGACGGCCACCGGCAGCTCGCGCTCCAGCGGGGCGACGGGCCGCCCGTCCAGCTCGGCGCCGCCGCCCCGCACCGCGCGGTACGTCCGCCCGCCGAGCTCCGGCGCGTGCACCACGGCCAGTACCGCGACGCCGTCCCGGACCAGGGTGGCGGTGACCGCCCACTGCTGCTGGCCGAGCAGGTACTGCACGGCGCCGTCGGTGGCGTCGCAGAGCCACCACTCGCCCTCGGCCGGCACCGCGCCCTCCAGTTCGTCCGTCACCCAGCCCGCCTGCGGCCGCAGTTCGCCCAGCCGGGCCCGCAGGTGGGCGGAGGCCGGGCCGTCCAGGTCGGCGAAGTGCGCCATCGCCTCCGCGACCGTCCGCCCGGGGGTCGGCTCGGCCGGGCGCACCGCCGTCAGCCGCGCGCCGACCTCCCGCACCGCCGCCTCGACCCCGGGCAGCAGCTCCCTCAGCTCCTGGACCTCGTCGTTCATCGCCGTTCTCCTGTCCTGTCCGCCGTGGGCCGGAAACCGGATCTTCCGGCCGTCCTGGCCAAGGAGTACCGTCGTTGTTGCCGAACAGGACGGTGAGGCGACCAGAACTGACGGAGATCGGACTTCATGGACCTCTCGACTGCTGATCCGGACACCGTGCTGGACACGTTGGACCGCCGTCTGGTCTGCGCCCTGCAGGTCGACGGCCGGGCCGAGACCGGCCGGATCGCCGAGGTGCTCGGTGTTTCCGCCCGGACCGTCACCCGCCGACTGGCCCGGATGCAGCAGGCCGGTCTGCTGCGCGTGGTCCGGATGCCCGATGTCGAGGACGCCGCCGTCGGCGCGTTGCTGCTACGGGTCCGGGTGCTGCGCGGCAAGGTCGACACCATCGCGCAGGCCCTGGCCGACCGCCCGGACGTACCGTTCGTCGACGTCATGCTCGGCGGCCAGGAGGTCGGCGCGGTGATGCTGAGCGACGCCGGCTCCCGGGACCGGCTGCTGTACGGGCAGCTGCCCGCCACCGCGGCGGTCACCGAGACCACCACGCACGCGGTGCTGCACGCCTTCTCCGACGCGGGGCAGTGGCAGGCCGGCTACCTGGACGAGGCCGAGGTGACCGCGCTGACCCCTGCGGCCCCGGCCCCGCCGCCCGCTGACGGCCCCCGGGAGAGGCCGCCGCTGGACGCGCTCGACCGGGCCCTGTTCGCCCGACTCTCCGCCGACGCCCGGCAGTCCCACGCCGCCCTGGCGGCGGCCGTCGGCGCGCCGGAATCGACCGTCCGCCGCCGGCTGCACCGGCTCACCGCCGCCGGTCTGCTCCGCACCCACGCCACCGTCGACCCACGGCTGCTCGGCATGGCGGTGGACGCCAACCTCTGGCTGGACGTCCCGCCGGGCCGGCTCGCCGAGGTCGGTACGGCGCTGGCCCGCCACCCCCGGGTGCACGGGGTCTTCGCCACCAGCGGCCCGGCCAACCTGATGGCCACCCTGTTCTGCGCGGACCACGGCGGCCTCTACCACTTCCTGACCGGGACGCTCGGCCCGCTCGGCGTCGACCGCGCCGAGACAGCCATCGTCGCCCGCGCGGTCAAACGGGCGGGCGTCCCGTTGCAGCGCCCGCGGCCACGGCCCTGACCCGGGTCGGCCCCCTGACCCAGCCCGGCCTGTGGCCCCGGCCCGGACCCGGCTCCTGACCTGGGCCATTACCTCGGAGGTAATCGACGCCCCGGAACCGGCCGGGCAGAGTGTGGAGCACCCGGTCGCGCCGACCGCACCGGGACCCGACCCCCCTCCGGAGGCTGATCCGTCATGTCCGCGAACAACCTCACCGCCGCCCGCCGCACCGCCGCCCCCAACCGTCAGGCCCAGCAGAACCTGCGGCGCTTCCTCGCGCTCGACGCGGTGGTCAGCGGCGGCAACGGCCTCGCCTACCTGGCCTTCTCCGGTCCGCTCGGCGACCTGCTCGGTGTCGGCGGTTCCACCCTGGTCGAGCTGGGTGCCGTCCTCGCGGTGTTCGGGCTGGCGGTCGGCGTCCTGGCCGCCCGTCGCAGGCCGGCCCGCCTCGCCGTGCAGGCGGTGATCGACATCAACGTGGTCTGGACGGTGCTCAGCCTGGTCGCGATGGAGGTCTGGCTGGAGCCGAGCACCGCCGGGCTGGTCTGGATCCCGTTGCAGGCCGGCGCCGTGGCGCTGTTCGCCGTCCTGCAGTTCACCGCCCTGCGCGGGCTCGACCGGGGCACTCGCTGACGATCGGCGGGCACCCGCTAACGATCGGCGGGCACCGCCGCCTGGAGGAAGGCGACGGTCTCCGCGTCGGCCGGGAGGAACGTCTCCATGGCCAGCTCGGAGACGGTCACGTCCAGGGGCGTGTTGAAGGTCGCGATGGTGGAGAGGAACGACAGCACCCGGCCCTCGAACGCCACCCGCATGGGCAGCGCGAACGGGAAGAGCTCGGTGATGTCCTCCACGCCGTCGTCGGGCGCACCTCCGGCCGGCTCGGGGTAGGCGCCGACCTCGTCCAGCAGGGCCCGCAGCGGTTCGGAGCGGACCAGACCGACCTGACGCTCCATCCGCTCCAGCAGGTGCCGCCGCCACTGCCGAAGGTTGACGATGCGCGGCGCCAGCCCCTCGGGGTGCAGGGTGATCCGCATAGCGTTGAGCGGCGGCTCCAGCAGGTGCGGGGCGACGCCGGAGAGCAGCAGGCCGAGCGAGCGGTTGGCCGCCAGCACCCGGAAGGTGCCGTCGACCACCAGTGCGGGGTACGGGTCGTGCGAGGCGAGCAGCCGTTCCATCCCGGCCCGCAGCGCGTCCATCGCCGGGTCGTCCAGTGGCGTCTCGGGGTAGTGCGGGGCGTAACCGGCGGCCAGAAGCAGGGAGTTGCGTTCGCGCACGGGGATGTCCAGCTGCTCGGCGAGCCGCAGCACCATCTCCTGGCTGGGGCGGGAACGCCCGGTCTCGATGAAGCTGATGTGCCGGGCCGAGGAGTCGGCCCGGAGCGCCAGTTGCAGCTGGCTGAGCTGCCGCCGCTCGCGCCAGCCGCGCAGCAGCGCGCCCACGCCCGTCCCCGTGCCGGTCTCGATCCCCGCCGTCGTCATGGCAGGACCGTACCGCGTGACCCGTTCCGGCCGGTCAGGCGCCGGTGGTCGAACCCGGCCGGATGATCATCAGCACCACGACCACCGCCCAGAGCAGGTTGAAGACGCCGGCGGTCATCGGCAGCAGCCGCAGGCCCTGGACGGCCTTGCCGTGCTCCGGGGCCCCGCCGTCGAGGTCGAGCGCGTCCACCGCCGCCTGCTGCGCGGGGAGCACGAAGAGCAGCAGGGAGAGCGCGGCGAGCGCGGTGAGCACCATCGAGACGATCAGCCAGGACTGCCCGAGCACGTCCATCACCTGGGCGACGCCGATGCCCATCACCGGGACGGCTATCCCCAGCAGCGCGTAGACCTGGGTGATCCGGTGCAGCAGGCGCAGCGTGCCGGCCTCGGCGGCCCGGTCCGGTCCGCCGGCCAGCGCGGCCTTCGCCTGGCGCGGGAACATGCTGACGGCCACCGCCACCGGGCCGATGAACAGCACCGAGGCGAGGACGTGCAGGCTCAGCAGGAACTTGGCCATGGCGGGGGCACCTCTTGATCCAACGGGGGCTGCGCGCCGGGGACGCCGCGCGGGCAGCCGGGGCGTCGGGTTCCGCGCCCCGAGCAGGCACGCTAACACCGCTTATCCGGGGCCCCGCGGGTCGGGGTCAGGCCTCCTGCCGGGCCCGGTCAGCCGGCCGGCGGTGTCAGCAGCACGACCCGCGGCGCCGCGGTGCTCACCGCCGAGACGGCCGCCCCGTGCGCTGCGTCGATCCAGTCGAGCAGATGCAGGTCCTGGTAGCGGCTGCGCAGCGGCCGGTCCGCCGGGACGTCGAGCGGCAGGGCGGAGAGATCGACGGCGGCGAGCCCGTCCAGGCTGGTCCGCCCCAGCTTGATCAGCGACTCCTTCCGCACCCACTGCCGCAGGAACGCCACCCCCGGCTCCGGGTGCGCCTCGACCAGCCGCAGCTCCGCCGGGCCGAGCACCCGCCCGGCGACGTCGAGGAGCGCGCCGCTGCGCGTGGCCAGCTCGACGTCCACGCCGATCGGATGGTGTCCGGCGGCGGCCGCGACGACGCCGTTGGTGTGCGAGAGGCTGACGTGGACGTCCGGGTGGTCCGGCAGGTACGGGCGGCCGTGGTCGGCCTTTCCGCAGTCGGGGCAGTTCTGGGCCAGCGTCAGCCCGGCGGCCGGGATGCCGAGCAGCCGGGCGGCGCAGAGCCGGACCAGGATGTGCGCGGCGGTGAAGTCGGCCCGTCCGGAGTCGCGCCGGAACCGGGCGGCGCGCTCGCGCTCCAGCGCGGTGAGCAGGTGCTCGCCGGCCTCTGGGTGCCGCAGCACGTCGGCACTGGCCGCGACGGCGGCGAGCGGGGCGTGCGGATCCTGGTCCTCGGAAGTCATGGTGCCAACCTAGCGGCGGCGCAGCCGGCACGCGGTGACTGGCCCGGACGGATGGTTCTCGGATCGATCCTGAGGGTCTACAGGGTATGAATTATCCGATTTAGTGTTAATTATCCCGAATCAATCGGAATTAACGCAGGATCAACCGAGTTGCGGCAGGCTGTCTGACCTGCCTTTTCCCTGTGCGGAGGAACGTGTCGATGGGTCAGGGCACCGGTACGCCGGATCACCGAACAACCGCCACGAAGAGAGCGCCGGAGGCCCACAGACGCCGGGCCGTCCGGGTGGCGGTGGCCACCGTCGTCGCCGCACTGCCGCTGGCCGCCGTGCTGACGGTCGGTTCGGCCGCACCGCTGGCGCCGCCGCTCGGCGCCTGCACCGGGCCCGACTGTCCGGCCACCTGGCCGTCGCCGCCGCACAACGGCGACTTCGCCGGCCGGGACTCCACGATCAACGTCTTCACCGGTGGCGACTACACCGTGCACGGCCGGGCCGCCGAGGCCGAGGGCAAGATCGTCACCCTCGGCAACCTCACCGTCGACAAGAGCCAGGGCGGCGGCACCTTCAACATGGGCGTGGTGGGCGTCGGTTCGCGCGTGGTGCCGCCCAACGGGAGCGACTTCGTCACCGTCGGCGGCAAGGTGGACGTCAAGCCCGGCAACCGGATCCTCATCGGCGGCAGCGACTCCAACGGCCAGGCCTTCGGCAACCTGCGGTACGCGGGCACGCTGTCCGGCACCGTCAACATCGACCCGACCGGCCGGGCGGTCAAGGATCCGGACGCCGCCGCGCCCTACCGGTCGGTGCTCACCCGGATCGAGGAGCTCTCCGCCTGCGTCGCCAAGGCGACCGCCACCGGCGCGGTCGCGGTGACCAACAGCGAGGCGACCTTCACCGGCGACGGGACCAGCATGAAGCAGGTCTTCAACGTCACCCGGAACCTGGGCTCGGCCACCCGGCAGATCGGCCTGGTCTTCGCCGACATCCCGGCCGGTGCCACCGTGGTCGTGAACGTCCTGCCGGACGACGCGATCATCAACACCTACACCGGCACCGGCCTGCCCGGCGACCAGACCACCGAGATGCGCTCCAAGCTGATGTGGAACTTCCCCACGTCCACCAACGCGCGCCTCCTCGGCGGCGCGCAGTTCCAGGGCTCGGTCATGGCGGGCAATGCCGGCGGCACCACCACCATCGCCCTTGCCGGCCTCAACGGGCGGGTGTACCTGGCGGGCAACCTGATCCAGACCGGCACCGGCGGCTACGAGATCCACAGCTACCCGTTCGACGGGGACCTCCCGGATTGCGACGTGACGCCGAGCCCGTCCCCGACGTCGCCGAGCCCGTCCCCGACCTCGCCGTCCCCCACCTCGCCGTCCCCCACCTCGCCGTCCCCCACCTCACCGACCCCGACGTCGCCGGCGCCGACCTCGTCGAGCGCCGCGCCGACCAGCCCGACCACGCACCCGACCAGCCACCGCCCCACCAGCCACCACCCGACGAGTCACGGCCCCACCAGCCACCACCCGACCAGCCACCGCCCCACCAGCCACCACCCGACGAGTCACGGCCCCACCAGCCACCACCCGACCAGTCACGGCCCCACCAGCCACTGGCCGACCGCCGGCGCGTCGACCGGCGGCGGCGGTGAGCTGCCGACGACCGGTGCGGGCAACGCCCCGGTCGTCCTCGGTCTGGCCGGCGTCGGCGTGCTGGGCCTCGGCGGTCTCGCCGTCCTGGCCGCCCGCCGACGCGGACGCCACAGCTGACGGCCACGGCTGACCGCCGCAGCTGACCGCCGCAACTGCGCGTGACAGCTGGACGCCGTCAGGCCGCCCGGTCACCCGACCGGGCGGCCTGACGCGCTGTGGGGGGGCGCTCACCGCGCCGGGTAGTCCGCCAGCCCCGTCCCCAGCAGGCCGAAGGCCTCCCCGACCGCCGCCTCGACCCGGGCGCGGACGGTCCCGGCCGGCTCGCCGGCCACGATGCCGCGCCGGATCTCCGCCATCACCGCCCGGTGCGCCCCCGCGACGGCGCCGGCGAGCACCCGTGGCAGGGGGTCGTCCGGGCCGGCCCCCGACTCCTCGGCCAGCGCCGCCGCGAGCGCCGCCTCGGCGCGTTCGCCCAGCTCCAGCAGCCGGGCCCGCAGGGCCGGGCTCTCCGCGACCACCCGCCAGAACACCGCCGCCTCGGCGCTCAGCCCGTACGTCGGCTCGCCCGCCGCGAGCCCGGCCAGCAGGTCGGCCCGGACGGCGTCGACGGCGGACGTGCCCGCCGGGCGCTCCCGCACCACCGTGGCCAGGTGGGCGACCACCTCCTCCTGCCGGTCGAAGAAGAGGTCCTCCTTGGTGGGGAAGTAGTTGAAGACCGTGTTGGCCGAGACCCCGGCCGCCCGGGCCACCTCGACCACGGTGACCTGCTCGAACCCGCGCTCGGCGAACAGGCCCATCGCCGTGTCGGCCAGCAGGGTCCGGGTCTGCTGCTTCTTGAGTGCGCGAAGTCCCATGCCCAAAATCATAGTGTCACGCTAAATTTGCAGTGACACCAAAAATATCGGTTACGGTGGCGTCATGACCTTCACCTTCGGCATCTACCCCGGCGGTCTGCTCGGCGACGACACCGGCGTGATCGAACCCGTCCGTCCCGACGACCCGGCCCTGATCGCCACTGCTCTCCGCGAACTCCAGGGGGCGGCGCCCGCGTTCCTGGTGCGTGCCTACCGCCACCACCCCGAGGGGGTGCAGACCCCGGCCGAACCGGAGCGCTATGCGGTCGAGGGCCGCCGACTCGACCTCGTCCTCCAGTTCCGCGAGCCGAGCGGGAGCCTGGACGGCTGGCTGGACTTCGTCCGGCGGACCGTCCGGACCGAGGGGCACCGGATCGCCGTCCTGCAGATCTGCGAGGAGCCCAACGTCGACATGCCCGCGCTCGACGGCAGCACCCCCAACGTCCGCCAGGCGCTGGTGCAGGGTGTGATCGCGGCCAAGGAGGAGGCGCTGGCCTGCGGCCACGACCTCGCCGTCGGCTTCAACGCGGCGCTGAACTTCGACCCCGCGGACACCTTCTGGCCGGAGCTCGGCGCCCTCGCCGACGAGCGCTTCCACCGCGCGCTCGACTACGTCGGCCTGGACTTCTTTCCCGACGTCTTCCGGCCCGTCCCGCCGCAGCGGCTGGCGGAGGCGGTCACCGCGGTGCTCACCGGCTTCCGGCGGGACTCCCTCGCCAAGGCCGGCATCGGTCCGTCCGTGCCGGTCCGGATCTGTGAGCACGGCTGGCCGACCGGCCCGGACCGGAGCGAGCGTAGGCAGGCCGAGGTGGTGGAGGAGGTGGTCCGGACGATCGCCGGTCTCGCCGCCGAACTCACCATCGAGGGCTATGCGTTCTTCAGCCTGCGGGACGCGGACAGTGCGGGTGCCGGGGCCTTCGACCGCTTCGGCCTGCTCCGGGACGACTACACCCGCAAGCCGGCCTTCGCCGTCTACCGGCAGCTGGTCCAGGAGTTGACCTCGCCCTGACGGCAACGCCGGACGGCCCCCCGCCCGTGGTGGGCGAGGGGCCGTCCGGCATCACGGCTTACTGCTCGTCGAAGAAACGCTCCACCGTGCCGCGCCCGGCGGCGACGGCGGCCACGGACTCACCGACCACCCGTCCCGCCAGCTCGACGGCCAGCTCGCCGACCTCCTGGCGGAGGGTGACGGCCGCGAGTGCCTGGTCGACGGCGATCTGCGCGTCCGCCTCGGCGACCAGCCGGTCGCGCTCCCGGATGCCCTCCTCGCGGGCCGCCGCGATGATCGCCGCACCCTGCTCGGCCGCCTCCTGCCGGATCAGCGCCGCCTCGTGCCGCGCGTCCGCCAGCTCCTGCCGGTAGGCCGCGTACGTCCGCTCCGCCTCGTCGCGGATCGCCTCCGCGCGCTGCTGCCGGCCTTCGGTCGCATCCCGCCGTTCGGCCTGCACGTGCTCGATCCTCGGCAGCACCTTGCGGCCCAGCAGCCAGACCATCAGGAAGAAGCAGGCCAGGGCGACGAGGACCTCGGCGGGTTCGGGCTTCAGTGGGCCGATTGCCATGTCGATACACCCCTCCGATGGTATGACGATCACTCAAATGTCTACCTGCCCCGTCGCTTTGGCGGCAAACCGCCGTCGCGGGTGGGGTGCGGAGGTGTGGGTGTGGGTGGATCGCCGGCCCGGGAGCTCCTGGCCCGCGATCACTGATCCCGGCCCACCGGATCGACTCACCTGCTCGACCTCACCGGCCCATGACCTACTCGACGGTCGGGCCGGCCGTCCAGTCGCCGTCGACGGTGAGCTCGGCGCCGGTGACAGGGGAGGAGTCGTCGGGGGTCAGGTCACCTCGCCGCGCCGGGAGAAGCGTTCCTCCCGCCACTCGCCGCTCTCCAGCACCTCGGCAAGCTGCTGCGCCGCGTCCCAGACGTCCGTGTACGACAGGTAGAGCGGGGTGAAGCCGAACCGCATGAGGTCCGGGGCGCGGAAGTCCCCGATCACCCCGCGCGCGATCAGCGCCTGCACCACCGGGTAGCCGTCGGCGTGCCGCAGCGCGACCTGGCTGCCGCGCCGGGCGTGCTCGCGCGGGGTGGCCACCTCGACCCCGTCCAGGCCCTCCGTCAGGGCGATGAACAGATCGGTCAGCGCCAGGCTCTTCGCCCGCACCGCGGCCAGGTCGGCCCGCTCCCAGACGTCCAGCGACGACTCCAGCGCGGCCTGGCCGAGCAGCGAGGGCGAGCTGGTCAGGAACCGGCCGATGCCCGCCTTCGGGTCGTACCCGGGCTCGAAGGCGAACGGGCGGGCGTGCCCGAACCAGCCGCTCAGCGGCTGCTCCGGCCCGGCCGCGAGGTGGCGCTCGGCCACGTACAGGAAGGCCGGCGAACCGGGGCCGCCGTTCAGGTACTTGTAGGTGCAGCCGACCGCGAAGTCGGCGCCGCTCGCGCCGAGCCCGACCGGCAGCGCGCCCACCGAGTGGCAGACGTCCCAGATCATCAGGGCGCCCGCGGCCTGCACCCGGGCGGTGATCCCGGGCATGTCCAGCAGCTCGCCGGTGCGGTAGTCCACGTGGGAGAGGACGACGACGGCGACGTCCCCGTCCAGGTGCCGGTCCAGCTCCTCCGGCGCGACCAGGACGCTGCGCGCGCCCTCGAACAGCCCGGTCACGCCCTCGGCGATGTAGAGGTCGGTCGGGAACGCCGCGCCGTCGCCGAGCACCGTGCGCCGGCCGGGGCGCAGCCGCAGCGCGGCCGTCAGCACCTTGAACAGGTTGACCGAGGTGGTGTCGCAGACCACCACCTCCGCCGGCCCGGCCCCGATCAGCGGGGCGATCCGGCGGCCCAGCCGGTAGGGCTGCTCGAACCAGCCGGCCTCGTTCCAGCTGCGGATCAGCTCCCGGCCCCACTCCTCCTCGACCACCTGCCGCACCCGCCCGGGGGTGCGGGCCGGCAGCGCGCCGAGCGAGTTCCCGTCCAGGTAGATGACACCCTCCGGCAGCGCGAACTCCTTGCGGAACGCCGCCAGCGGGTCGACGGCGTCCAGCGCCGCGCACTCCTCGCGCGTGATCATGCCCGGCCTCTCGCCCACTCTCTCGTCCAGTCCTCTGGTCACATCTCGCCCGGTCACGGCACGTCCGTCCGGAGCTCGCCCGTTCGCATCCCGCCCGGCCGCATCCTGCCCGTTCGCGTCCCGCCCGGTCACAGCTCGTCCCGGACGGTCCACAGCTCGGGGAAGACGTCCTGCTCGGCGGCCTTGCGCAGCCAGGTCAGGCCGCTGGAGCCGCCCGAGCCCGGCTTGGCGCCCATCGCCCGCTTGACCGCCGCCAGGTGCCGCTGGCGCCAGCGGGTCACCCGCTCGGCGACGTCCAGCAACGCCTCGGCGAGCGGCTGCAGTGCCGCGTACTCGGGGTCGGTGTAGACCTGCCGCCAGGCCGCCTCCACCGCCGGGTCGGCGCGGTGCCGCTGCTCGGAGGGCTCGTGCGGCGCGGCCAGCCCGCGCCGGGCGAGCAGCGCCAGCGCGTCGTCGTAGAGGCCGGGGGAGCGCAGCGCCACGCTCAGCTCGGCGTGCGTCTCCGGCACCTCGTCGTACATCCGCAGCAGGGCGGCGTTCTTGTTGCCGAGCAGGAACTCCAGGTGCAGGAAGGCCGAGGACTGGAAGCCCGAGGCCTCGCCGAACACCGAGCGGAACGCGTTGAACTCCTGCGGTGTCATGGTCGCCAGCAGGTCCCAGGACTCCACCAGCACGTCCTGGACGTGGGTGCCACGGCGCAGCGCGGCCAGCGCGGCCGGCAGGTCGTCCTCGCGCAGCGCCTGCTGGGCCAGCGTCCATTCGTGCCGCAGCAGGCCGAAAAGCAGCTCCATCACCTGGGTGGCGACGATGAACGACAGCTCGGCCGGCACCTTGCTGCGCGGGTTCTGCAGGCTGTGCAGCTCGGCCAGCCGCACGTACCGGGCGTACGGGGTGCCGTGACCCGGTTCGCCGCCCCGGCCGAATGACAGGTTCGGTTTCTCCACCGCGTCGTGCCCCATCCCGATCCCTCCTGAAGACCCGCACCGTTGCGGGGCCCCATTGTGCGGCGGCCACCACCCGCTCTTGAATGGGCTCCGGGCACCGCTACGGCACCGGGACTTGTCGTTCGAGAGGTCTTTCCGCCGATCTGCTTTATGATCGCGAAACGGCTGGATCCGGCCACACAATGCCCGCCGACCACGACCCTCCGGGAGCCCCCATGGACGCCGTCGACCGCCGCCTGCTGGCCGAACTCCAGGCCGACGCCCGTCTCTCGTACAACGAACTCTCCCGCCGGGTGAGCCTCTCCGCACCCGCCGTCGCCGAACGGGTGCGCCGGCTGGAGGCCGACGGGGTGATCAGCGGCTACCACGCCCATGTCGACCCCGCCCGGGCCGGGCTGCCGATCACCGCGCTGGTCCAGCTGCAGTGCTACGGCCCCCGCTGCGTGCTGCGCGACCCCGAGGTGGCCCGCTGGCCGGAGGTGCTCCAGCTGCACCGGGTGACCGGCGGCGCCTGCTGCGTGCTGCTGGTCGCGGTGCCGGCGATGGTCGACTTCGAGGCGCTGATCGACCGCCTCGGCGCGTACGGGCAGCCGGCCAGCTCGATGATCCTCTCCAGCCCGGTGCCCTGGCGCCCGGTGGTCGCCCCCTGAGCCGGGCCCGTCCCGCACGGCGGCCCGACGGAACGTCAGCTCCGGTGGAACGGTAGGTTCCTCGCCATGCCGAACGACGACCGTCACATCCTGCTGCTCTCCGGCAGCCTGCGCGCCGGCTCCACCAACGAGACGGTGCTGCGCACCGCCGCCGCGGTCGCGCACTCCACCGAGGGCGTCACCGCCACGTACTACACGGGCCTGGCCGGACTGCCGCACTTCAACCCCGACGACGACACCGACCCGCTGCCCGGGCCGGTCACCGACCTGCGGGCCGCCATCGCGGCCGCCGACGCCCTGCTGATCTGTACTCCCGAGTACGCGGGCACGCTGCCCGGCTCGTTCAAGAACCTTCTCGACTGGACGGTCGGCGGCACCGAGATCTCGGACAAACCTGCCGCCTGGATCAACGCCGCCGCCCCCGGGCGCGGCCAGGGCGCCGAGGCGACGCTGCGCACCGTGCTCGGCTACACCGGCGCCGCCGTGCTGGACGAGGCCTGCGTGCGGATTCCGCTGGACCGCTCGGGCGTCGGCCCGGACGGGCTGGCCACGGACCCGCTGGTCCGGGACCGGATCGGCGAGGTGCTGGCCCGCCTGGCGGCCGGCTGACCCCGGGCCGTTCGCCGAAGGACCGCCGATCCCTGCCGGCCGGGCTCAGTGCCCGTCCGGCAGGTGCAGGCCAAGCCCCGCCAGGCCGTTGAGGAACAGCTCCACGCCGACCGCCGCCAGCAACAGGCCGAGCAGCCGGGAGAGCACCTCGAGCGAGGTCCGGTGGGTGCGCTGCATCAGCGGGGCGAGTGCCGCCACACAGAAGTAGTTGATCACCACGACGGCGATGTACGCCCCGGCGACGGTGGTGCGCCACCCCCAGTCGTCCTTGGTGAGCGAGGCGACCAGCACCGCGGTGACCGCCAGTGGGCTGGCGATGTACGGCAGCAGCAGCTCGCGGATGCCGTCCACCATCGGGTTGGCGAGGTGCTCGTCCTCGTCGTCGCCGGCGCCGAGGTGGATGCCGAGGACCAGCGCGACGGCGTAGATGAAGAAGATCGCGCCGCCCGCCAGTTGCAGCGACTGGTCGCTGATGTGGAAGAGCGAGGTGACCGCGTCGGCGGTGTAGGCGAGCACCAGCCCGATGACGGCGGAGATCGCCGTGGACCAGGCCGCCAGCCGCCGGAGCTCCTTCGTGGTGCGGGTGCCGGCCAGCCGGGCGAAGGACAGCAGGACCTTCGGAGGGCCGACGACGGCGAAGAACGCGATGAAGGCGCTGCTCAGGTTGAAGACGAACATGCGCCAAGCATGGCCGGGCTGATCATCGCAGTTCGACCGCCACGCCCTCGGCGCGCAGCGTGGCGAGGATCGCGTCGAAGTAGTCGAGCCGCCGCTCGCCGAGGAAGACGGTGCCGGTCAGGTGCCGGCGGGCGGTGCCGGCGTCCTGCCAGAGCAGGGTGAACGGGGGAGTGGGGCCGAACCCGCCGCGCAGGCAGTCGGCCAGCGCGTCGAGGTTGGAACCGTAGTAGCCCCCGGGCCCGTTCAGGGCGGCGCCGAGGGCGGTGTAGAAGGCGGCGCGGTCGGTGATCCCGCGGCCGTCCAGCACGTAGGTGGGCCGCTCCGGCCGGGTGACGGTCATCCGCCCTCCATTCCTGCTCGCCCCCTGTACGCCCGGGTATTCCCTCCCCTCTCGATATTCGCCCGGATGGCGGTCCCGGGTCGAGCCGGCCCGCCCTTTCGGCTCCTATGGAAGCCGGATCACCCTCCGCTGGAACGAGGACTCGACATGTGTCTGAACCGTAAGGACCTGGGCCTGCTGGCCCTGCGCGGCGCCGTCGGCGGGGTGCTGATCGCACACGGCACCCAGAAGCTGTTCGGCTGGTTCGGTGGCGGCGGCCTGGAGGTCACCGCCCAGGCGATGGAGCAGATGGGCTTCCATCCGGCGCGGCAGAGCGCCCTGGCCGCGGGCCTCGGCGAGGCGGGCGGCGGCGCCCTGCTGGTGGCCGGGCTGGCCACGCCGGCGGCCGGTGCGGTGGTGGCCGGCACCATGGCGGGGGCGGTCGCGGTGCATGCCCCGGCCGGCTTCTTCGTGATGTCCGGCGGCTACGAGTACCCGGCCTTCCTGGGCGCGACCGGGCTGGCGCTGGGCCTGGCCGGCCCGGGGCGGTACTCGCTGGACCACCTGACCGGCCACGCCTTCGACCGCCCGTGGGTGGGCCTGCTCGCCTTCGCCGCCAGCGCGGCCTCCGCGTACGGCGTGGTGGCCCGCCGTCGGCACGCGGTGCGGCTGAGCGAGGAGCGCGCCGCCGTGGAGGCGGAGGAGCAGGAGGGCTCGGGCCTGTCCTGAGCCTGCCTGTCCCGAGCCCCGCGGTCCCGGGCGCGCTGTCGCGAAGTCCGCTGTCGCGAAGTCCGCTGTCGTGAAGCCTGCTGCTATGAGGCCTGTCGGCTGGACGCTGTTGGCCTGAAACCGCCCCCGTCCGGTGGCGGCCGGTGGGGGGGGGGGGGGGGGGGGGGGGGGGGGGGGGGGGGGGGGGGGGGGGGGGGGGGGGGGGGGGGGGGAGGGGAGAGGAGGA
>NZ_JBVJCO010000031.1:19412-22644 GCF_055588525.1 Kitasatospora sp. NPDC041988 | reverse complement strand
CCCACCTTCCCTTGCTGTCCTCCCCCCAACCCCCCCCCCCCCCCCCCCCCCCCCCCCCCCCCCCCCCCCCCCCCCCCCTCTCTCCCCCCCCCCCCCCCCCCCCCCCCCCCCCCCCCCCCCCCCCCCCACCGGGCTCGGCGCGGACCCACCGCTCCTCACCCGGATGAACCAGCTCTGCTGGCGGGTGCGGCCACCTCCTCGGAGGGTGGGGCGGGAGGTGTGCCGGGCACTCCGGCGCCGGGCAGAATCGAGGACCCTGATGGACCGCCAGCCGGATCGCCAGCCGGATCGCCGGACGACAACCCCCCACCGGCCGACCGCCCTGGACCCGGACGCCCCTGTCGTCCGCCGCCCCCGCCGTGCGCTGGCCGGCGTGCTGGCCGCGGCCGTGCTCGGCGCGGCGGCCCTGGCCGGCTGCTCGTCTGACGGCAAGGCGAGCAGTGCCGTCTCCTCGGCCGCCGGCGCGGTGGAGTCCGGTCTCTCGGCCGCCGCCTCCGCCGCCGCGTCGGCGGCGGCCTCGGCCGCGGGCGGGCTCTCCTCGGCCGTCGCGTCGGCGGCCTCCTCGGCGGCCGCGTCGGCGGAGGCGGCGGCCTCCTCGGCGATCGCGGGGGTCAAGGGCGGCCTGGACGCCAAGGGTGACGTCACCACGGGCGAGGTGAAGACCGGCTCGGACGGCAAGGCCGAGGTGCCGCTCACGGTGACCAATCACGGGCAGCAGTCCTACCGATACGTGATCCAGGTCAACTTCACCGATGCCTCGGGCAACGTGCTGGACGTGACGGCGGTGACCGTCGAGGACGTCGCCGCCGGGCAGAGCACCCAGGCCACCGCGAAGAGCAACCGGGATCTCAGTGGCACGGTCAAGGCGGAGGTGGCCAACGCCGTCCGCTACTGACGTGCGTCGCCGATCTGCGCAGACCCGTCCGGACCCGCAGGTCAGCGGGGGTCGGGTGGGAACGGGTGAACCTTAAGGGCGGCTCAAGGCTCAACATCACCCCTTGACGGGGGAGTTGGTCTAGTCCATTTTAATCCCAGGTGCAGGGAGCCCCTGAACCGGCGTCAACGGTCGAGGCCGCGGGCGCCGGTTCGGCATATCCCGGTGTCCGTCAAGGCATGTTCCCGCTCGATTCCCTTCCCTGTTCTGTCATGCCCTGGTCGTGCGGCCCCACCCCGCACGGACCCGCCGGGGCGGCGGAATCCCCCACAACCAGGAGTCACGCACCCATGCTCCGTTCACGTATCGAAAGGGCCGGGACCCCGGCTCAGGAGGGCGGCCGCCGCCGGCGCCCGAAGAGCCTGGCCGCCATCGCGGCCGGCACGACCGCCTCCCTGCTGCTCGGCGCGGGCCTCGCCCTCTCCGGTGGCGCCTCGGCCAACGCGGCCGTCACCAACTCCACCGGCGCGCCGGCCACCAGCGGTGGCATCAAGGTCGCCTACTTCGACCAGTGGTCGGTCTACGCGAACGCGTACTACCCGAAGACGATCCAGGACACCGGCGTGGCCGGGAAGCTGGACTACCTGATCTACTCGTTCGCCAACATCCACCCGAGCGACCTCGGCTGTTTTCAGGCCACCAAGGCCGCCAACCAGGACGACAACAACCCGAACGCCGGTGACGGCGCGGGCGACGCGTTCGCCGACTACCAGAAGAGCTACGGCCCGGACGTGGCGGTCGACGGCGTCGGCGACGCCTGGGGCCAGCCGATCGCGGGCAACTTCAACCAGCTGAAGAAGCTCAAGGCGAAGAACCCCAACCTCAAGATCCTGATCTCGCTGGGCGGCTGGACCTACTCCAAGTACTTCTCGGCGGCCGCCGCCACGGACGCCTCGCGCAAGCACCTGGTCTCGTCCTGCATCGACATGTTCATCAAGGGCAACCTCCCGGCGGACGCCGGCTACGGCGGCCCGGGCTCGGCGGCCGGCATCTTCGACGGCATCGACATCGACTGGGAGTACCCGGGCGGCGGCGGCCACACCGGCAACCTCTCCAGCCCGAACGACAAGCAGAACTTCACCCTGCTGCTGAAGGAGCTGCGCGAGCAGCTCGACGCCCAGGGCAAGGCCGACGGCAGGACCTACGCCACCGCGGCGGCGGTCGGCGCCGGCCAGGACAAGATCCGGAACGTGGAGACCGACAAGATCGGCCAGTACCTCACGTTCCTGGACATCATGACCTACGACATGCACGGTGCCTGGGACACCAAGGGCCCGACCAACCACCAGGCCCCGCTCTACTCCGGCCCGGACGACCCGATGACCCCGGCCGCGCCGGGCCACGGCAAGTACTCGGTCGACGCCGCGATCAAGGCGTACACCGCCGGCGACACCGACTACGGCATCCCGGGCGGCTTCCCCGCCAAGAAGATCAACGTGGGTATCCCGTTCTACTACCGCGGCTGGACCGGCGTTCAGAACAACGGCAAGAACGGCCTCTTCCAGCCCGCCACCGGCCCGGCCGCCGGCGCGGCCATGTCCGGCAACGTCCCCGGCATCCAGATGTACAAGGAGCTCGCGGGCTTCGTCGACAACCCGGCCAAGACCTTCTGGGACGACACGGCGAAGACCACGTACTTCTACGACGGCACCACCTTCTGGACCGGTGAGGACGCCCGTTCGATCCAGGCCAAGGTCGACTACGCCCACTGCAACGGCCTCGGCGGCTCCTTCGCCTTCTCGCTGTACGACCTGGGCACCAAGACCGCGCTGTTCGACAAGATGGTCGAGGCCACCAACGGCTCCGCCGCCGGCTGCCCGGCCGCGCCGACGCCCACCCCGACCGCGACCCCGACGGTGACCCCCACGCCGACCGCCACCGCGACGGCCACGGCCACCCCGACCGCCACCGCGACCCCGACCACCCCGGCCGGCTGCTCCGCCGCCCCGGGCTGGGACTCGGCCGCCACCTACGCCACCCCGACCAAGGTCTCCTGGAAGGGCCGCTACTACACCAACAAGTGGTGGACCAAGGGCGAGGACCCCACCACCACCGGCCAGTGGGGCGTCTGGACCGACAACGGCCCCTGCTGAACCACCCGAGCTCCCGAGCGCCCGAGCTCCCGAGCTCCCGAGCGCCCGAGCGCCCGAGTGTCTGAGTACATGAGGGCCTGACGGACCCGCGCACCGCAATCCGCACCACCATCCGAAGCACAGACGGTCCGGGGGGGGGGGGGGGGGGGGGGGGGGGGGGGGGGGGGGGGGGGTGGGGCGGGCGCGGGGAGGGGGGTGGGGGGGT
>NZ_JBVJCO010000031.1:0-19402 GCF_055588525.1 Kitasatospora sp. NPDC041988 | reverse complement strand
CTGCCCTATGGGTGCCGGGGCCCGTGGGTCAACGTCACCCCCCCCCCCCCCCCCCCCCCCCCCCCCCCACACCCCCCCCCCCCCCCCCCCTCTCCCCCCCCCCCCCCCCCCCCCCGGACCGTCGTGGTCTCCCGGCGCTCAGGCCAGGTCGTCGGTGCGCCCGAGGGCGTCGGGCTGGGTCTCCTCGATCCGCCGCAGCATCCGGGCCAGCGTGCCGGAGAGCACGGTGCGCTCCTCGCCGTGGAGGTCCTGGAGCAGCACCTCCTCGAATACGGCGGCCATCCGCATCGACTCCAGCCACTTGTCGCGGCCGTTCTCGGTCAGCTCGATGATCACCCGGACCCGGTTGGCCTCGTCGCGCTCCCGGGTGACCAGGTCCTCGGCGACCATCCGGTCGATCCGGTGCGTCATCGCGGCCGGGGTGAGCCCGAGCCGCTTGGCCAGCTCGCCGGGACCCAGCTGGTACGGGCTCCCGGCGACCACCAGGGCCTTGAGCACCTCCCACTCGGCGGAGGTGATTCCGAGCACAGTCAGCTGCCGGTCGTAGGCGACGCTCATCCGCCGGGCGACCCGGGAGAGCGTCTGCACGATGGTCTCCACCTGGGGGTCCACGTCGGGGAATTCCCGCTGGTAGACGGCCACCTGCTCGGCGATGCCCAGCTCTCGGGCGGTGGCCGGCGCGGGCTTCTCTGCAGTCATGCGGACCAGTGTCGCATGCGGGGTGCACCCCTTAAGCCTTTGACTCCTGACTCTTCCGGTGCTAAGACTTTATATCGTCAGACTTTAGCTCTTAAATCTTCCGGACTTAAGAGTATCCAGCGAAACTCGGCTCGGTGAGCCGGGAGCGACCTAGTGAAGGGGTGTGCACGGTGACCGGCACGGTGAAGCAGCAGAGGCAGCGGCGTCATGGGGCGGGCGGCCCGCTGCGCCGCGTCCAGATCGGCAACGCGCTCAGTGCGTTCGGCAGCGGGTTCACGATGCCGTACATGTTCGTGTACGTGGACCAGGTGCGGGGGCTGGGCTCGCTGGCGGCCGGGATGGTGTTCACCGTCTTCGCGCTGGCCGCGCTCGCCGTCCTCCCGTTCACCGGCCGCGGCATCGACAAGTACGGCCCGCGCCCGGTGCTGCTGGCCGGTGCCGCGCTCGCCGCCACCGGCGCGTTCGCCTTCGGCCACGCCACCGGCACGCCGGCCCTGCTGGTCTCCTCGTTCCTGTTCGGCGCGGGTGTCACCACCTGCCAGCCGGCGCTCGCCACGATGATCGTCCGCTGCTCGACCGCCGCGACCCGCTCGCACGCCTTCGCGCTGCAGTTCACCCTGATCAACCTGGGTATGGGCATCGGCGCGCTGGTCGGCGGCCAGATCGTGGACGTCGCCGACCCGGCCAGCCTGACCCGGCTGTTCACCATCGAGGCGGCGACCTTCCTGGGCCTGGCCCTGGTCACCGGCACCGCCCGCATCCCGAACGCGGCCCCCGTCCTCGTCCAGGACCAGAAGGGCGGCCCGCAGGGCCTGCGGGCGCTGGTCGCCGACAAGGCGATGCTGCGGCTCTGCGTGCTCGCCGGGCTGATCTTCTTCACCTGCTACGGCCAGTTCGAGTCCGGCGTCGCGGCCTTCGCCACCGACACCGTCGGCACCGCGCCCTCCACCCTGGGCATCGCCATCGGCGCCAACGCGCTGACCATCGTGGTGCTGCAGATGTTCATGGTGCGGATCACCGCCCGCCGCCGGCGCACCACCGCGATGGCCGCGGCCGGCGTGGTCTGGCTGGGCGCCTGGGCGATGGCCCTGGTCGCCGGCCTGATCCGGACCGAGACCATGGCCGCCACGGTCGCGATCGTCTCGATCTACGCCCTCTTCGGGGTCGGCGAGTCGCTCCTCGCCCCCACCATGGGCCCGATCGTCGCCGATCTCGCCCCGGCCCGGCTGCTCGGCACCTACAACTCCGGCTACGCCCTGGTGAAGCAGGTCGCGATCGCGGTCGGCCCGGCCGTCGGCGTGCTGCTGGTCGGCTCCGGCACCTGGCCGCTCTACCTGGCGGCGATGGCCGGCTCCACCCTGCTGGTCGTCGTCCTGGCCCTGAAGCTGCGGCCGTACCTCACCGCCGCCCAGGACAACGCGGCCCCGGTCGTGGTCCGCACCGCCCTGCCCGTCCGGGAGCTGCAGACCGCGGCTTGACCCGCCCTGAGCAGCGCCGCGACTGCGCCGTCCGGGTCACCTGGACGGCGCCCGTCGCGCTTGGATTCGTGACCACCGGCACATAGTGTCAGTGGCTGTTGACTGCCCGGCCCCGGCCGGCACAGGCGAGACAGGCGAATCGGCGAGGCTATGACGCAAGCGGCGCTCACGCACCCACCCGCACCACCAGCCCCCGCAGCCCCCGCACCGGCGCCGCGGGGGCTGCTGCGCTGGGCGGCCGACCGGGCCGGCTGGCTCGGGCCGATCGGCGTGGCGCTCTTCGCGGGACTCCTCCGGTTCTGGAACCTCGGCTACCCCAACGCCTTCGTCTTCGACGAGACGTACTATCCCAAGGACGCCTGGTCGCTGCTCCAACAGGGCTACGAGGGGACGTGGCCGGACAGCGCCAACGCCGACATCCTGGCCGTCCCGCAGCACGTCCCGCTCACCGCCGCCCCCGAGTTCATCGCCCACCCGCCGCTCGGCAAATGGGTGATCTCGGCCGGCGAGGCGGCCTTCGGGCTGCACCCCTTCGGCTGGCGGTTCATGACCGCGCTGCTCGGCACCGTCACCGTGCTGATGCTCGCCCGGATCGGCCGCCGCCTCTTCGGCTCCACCCTGATCGGCTGCACCGCCGCCCTCCTGATGTCCGTCGACGGCCTCCAGCTGGTGATGAGCCGGGTCGGCCTGCTCGACGGCGTCCAGATGTTCTTCGTCCTGGCCGCCTTCGGCAGCCTGCTGGTCGACCGCGACCACACCCGCGCCCGGCTGGCCGCCGTCCGCGACGGCCACGGCGGCCCGGACGGTGACCGGGTCCGGCTCGGCCTGCGCCCCTGGCGGATCGCCGCCGGGGTGTTCCTCGGCGCCGCCTGCGGGGTCAAGTGGAACGGCGTCATGGTGCTCGCCGCCTTCGGCCTGCTCACTGTGGTCTGGGACCAGTCCGGCCGCCGCTGGGCCGGCGCCCGCCGCCCCTGGCGCTCGATGCTGCGCCGGGACGCGCTGCCCGCCCTGCTCGCCATGGTCGGCTCGGCCCTGGTGGTGTACGTCGGCGCCTGGGCCGGCTGGCTCGCCACCGGCGGCAGGTCGGGCGGCGGGTACGACCGGCACTGGGCCGACGACCGCGCCGGCCTCTCCCCGGACAGCTTCCTCGGCATCCCGCTGCCGAGGCTCCCGATGAGCTGGGTGCCGGCGCCGCTGCGCAGCCTCTGGCACTACCACTCGCAGATGTACGACTTCAACACCGGGCTGAGCACCCCGCACACCTACCAGTCCAACCCCTTCAGCTGGCTGGTCCAGGGCCGCCCGGTCTCCATGTACTGGGAGCAGGTGCCGAACGGACAGCGCGGTTGCACCGCGTCCGGCGGTTGCGCGGCGCAGATCCTCGGCCTCGGCACCCCGCTGCTCTGGTGGACGGCCTGCTTCGCCCTGGTCTACCTGCTCTGGCGGTGGTTCTTCCGCCGGGACTGGCGCTCCGGCGCGGTGCTCTGCGGCGTCGCCGGGGTCTACCTGCCGTGGTTCCAGTACCAGGAGCGGACGGTCTTCTCCTTCTACATGGTCGTGCTGGTGCCGTTCCTCTGCCTGGCCGTCGCCCAGATGCTCGGCGCGATGCTCGGGCCGGACGGCTGCTCGCCCGAACGGCGCCGGATCGGCGCGGCCGGGGCCGGGCTGATCGTGTTGGCGATCGTCGGCTGCTTCGCCTTCTTCTACCCGCTCTACACGGCGGAGGTGATCCCGATGACGTCCTGGCAGGACCGGATGTGGTTCACCAGCTGGATCTGATCCCGGTGGCCCCGGCGGCGGCAGTGCTGGCGGCCGGCAGCAGCCAGCTGCTGCCGGTCACCCCGCTGCTCGGGGTGGTCACCGCCGTCCTGCTGGCCGCCGCCGTGGCCGTGGCAGGGTGGGGTCTGCTCGGCCACGGGCACGCGGTGCTCCGGGCCGGTCTGCGCGCGGTGGTGCAGCTGGCCGCCGTCGCGCTGGTGATCACCTGGGTGGTCGGCTCGCTCTGGTGGTCGGCGCTGTTCGTGCTGCTGATGTTCACGGTCGCGGTGCGCACGGCCGGCCGGCGGATGACCCCCGGGCCGGAGTGGACGTGGGCGGCCGCGCCGATCGGCGCCGGGGTGCTTCCGGTGCTCGGGCTGCTGCTGGGTGTCGGGCTGCTGCCGCTGAAGGGCCTCTCGGTCATCCCGGTCGCCGGCATCCTGATCGGCGGCGCGCTCACCGCCACCTCGCTGGCCGGCCGCCGCGCCCTGGACGAGCTGCGGCAGCGCCACGGCGAGGTGGAGGCGGCGCTCGCGCTGGGCTTCGAGGCGCGCGACGCCCGGCTGGAGATCTGCCGCACCGCCGCCGCCACCTCGCTCGTCCCGGCCCTCGACCAGACCCGGACGGTGGGCCTGGTCACCCTGCCCGGCGCCTTCGTCGGCATGCTGCTCGGCGGGGCCACCCCGGTCCAGGCGGGTGCGGTGCAGCTGTTCGTGCTGGTCGCGCTGCTGGCGGTGGAGTCGGTGGCGATCGTGGTGGTGCTGGAGCTGGTCGCCCGCGCTCTGGTGGGCGCGCAGCCCGTGCAGGGCGGCGTCCGGTAAGCTGGTCGGCGTTGAAGGGGAGTAGCCCTCCACCGGACCGTCGACATACTGGCCCCTCGTGGGCCCGGCGCCCGGGGCACGTGTCGTTCTCGGCGTGCCGGCGAGACCTTCGGCCGCAGTGCTGTGAATCTGACCAGTGCTGTCGGGCCGAAGCGTCCCCTTGCGGAGCTGCCGAGGCCGGGCAGCCCGACCGAGGGAAACCGAACCCCCGATGAGCGAGCGAAGCAAGCGAACCATCAGAAGGCGCGTGTGGGCGGATGCCCCTGCCGGCCGGATCGAGGCGGGCGCATGAGCCTGACCGTTCTCGCCATCACCTTCGGCATCGTCTTCCTGGCCGAGCTGCCGGACAAGACCGCCCTGGCCAGCCTGATGCTCGGCGCCAAGTACCGCGCGAGCCACGTCTTCGCCGGCATCGCCGCGGCCTTCGCCCTCCAGGTCGGCATCGCCCTGGTCGCCGGCCACCTGCTCTCACTGCTGCCGCACCGCTGGGTGGAGGGCGTCACCGGCGTCCTGTTCCTGGCCGGGGCCGCCATGCTGCTCTTCCACGGCGGGGGCGACGACGAGGACGGCCACGCCGCCAAGGAGCCGTCCGCCAACAGCTTCTGGAAGGTCGCCGGGGCCAGCTTCGTGGTCGTCGCGATCGCCGAGTTCGGCGATCTCACCCAGATCATGACCGCCAACCTGGCCGCCAAGTACGCCGATCCGCTCGCCGTCGGCCTCGGCGCCTGGCTGGCGCTCTGTGCTGTGGCCGGGGTCGCCATCGTGGGCGGGCAGAAGCTGCTGAAGCACGTGCCGATGAAGGTGATCATCAGGGTGGCGGCCGGCGTGATGGTGCTGATGGCCGGCGTCAGCATCTTCCAGGCGGTCACCGGCTGACGCGTGGTCAGCAGCCCGGGTCGGCCTCCAGGGCGGCCCGGGTCTTCGGCCCGTAGACGTTGTTCTCGCCCTTGATCCGGTAGTAGCGCTGGTAGTCGCTCAACACCGTCTGGGTCCAGTAGTCGAAGGTGCCGGTGATGATCGACTTGTCGACGAGACCGCATTCGGCGGCCCACAGGCGCTGCTGCATGTCCTTGACGTCCGGGCCGGTCATGTTCAGCTGGAGCACCCGGATCGTCGGGGTCGGGGTCGGGGTGGGCGTCGGCGTGGTCGCCGTGGGAGTCGGCGTCGGGGTGGCGGTCGGGCTCGGCACGGCCGGCGGGGTGGTGGGTGCCGGGGGAGCGGCCGCCACCGGCGTCGTCGCCGTGGCAGTGGGGGTTGCCGTCCTGGTCGGGCTCGGCTTGGCGGTTCTGGTCGCGGTCGGGCTCGGCGAGTCTCCGGTCGACGGTGGCGCGCTCGGGCTCGGCTCCGGCGGGGTGGTCGGGTCGACCGGCGCGGGCGCCAGCGTCGTCGAGGGCGCCGGCTGCGCCTGGTGGCCCGGCTCGGCGGAGGGCGTCACCGCGTACGCCAGGCCGACGGTGAGCGCCAGCAGCCCGGCGGCGGCCGCGATCAGCAGCCCCTTGCGCCGCGCCAGCGGACTCCCCTCCGCCTGCTCCGCCGCGCGGCGGGCGGCCCGGCCGCCGGTGCTGCCCGCGGGCCCGGCGGCGGGGGCGGAGTGCTCGAACGGGAAGAGGCCGATCTCCTCGCCGTCCGCGGGGGGCTGCTGGTACCCGCCCTGCTGGTAGCCGTCGGGCTGGTACCCGTCGTGCGGGTACTCGTCCTGCGGGTACTCGTCCTGCTGGTACCCGTCGTGCTGGTACCCGTCCGGCTGGTAACCGTCCTGCCGGGGCGCCGACATGACGGGGGGCAGCACGGTGGTCGCGTAGGCGTCGGCGTCCGGCCCGGCCGGCGGGACGGGCGGCAGGACGCTCGTCGGGGGCGTGGCGGGCGGGCCCGTCGGAGGCTGGACCGGCGGCAGCACGGTGGTGGCGAACGGGTCCGCCGAGACGCGGCCCGTCGAGACGCCGCCTGACGCGATGCCGCCCACCGGAGCGCCGCCCGGCGGGGTGTCCGCGACCTGTCCGACGGCCTGCGGCACGTACGGCCGCACCAGCGGCGGGCCTTCGAGGTGCGGCAGGACGGTGGTCTCGGTCAGGCTCTGGTCCGGGAGGCACCTGCACCCGGCGGAGCGTGCGGTGCCGCACGTCGGGCAGTGCTGGTCCGGCATCGGCCGGTCCTCCTCGGTCTCGGATCAGTTCTCGTGTGCCCCCGGCGTGTTCCCGGGCGGGTGCTCCCGGACGCCTGCTCGGACGTGCTCTCGTCGGACACGTGCCCGGACGTGTGCTCCCGGGGGCGAACGCGCCTGATTATGCAGGACGTCTCCAAGGGGGGACAGGGGCGTCCGGCCCGCTCTGGGGGTGTTGTGCCGGTTGGTGGTGGTTGGGAGTTGAAGAACGGTCGGCGAGCCCGGCCTGTCACCCGGATGGCCGCCGTTCTTACGTTCGGCTCAACTGGACGGCGCAAACCAGGGCAATTCTGACAGCATGGTGAACCGGGAGTGATCGTCCGCACGGACCCCGGCCGACCGGGGCCCGCTACCCCGGGCCCGCGTCCCGCCCCGGGCCCGCGACCCCCTAACGGAGACCCCATGACGGATCCGATCGCCGCACCCGACCGGAGCCCGGCGAGCGAGCCGGGCCCGCCGGAGGTCACCGTCCCCAACCTCTGGGTCCCGATCGGCGCCCTGCTGCTGGCGATGCTGCTCGCCGCGCTCGACCAGACCATCGTCTCCACCGCGCTGCCCACCATCGTCAGCGACCTCGGAGGCCTTGAGCACCTCTCCTGGGTGGTCACCGCGTACATGCTCGCCTCCACCGCGGCTACCCCGCTCTGGGGCAAGCTCGGCGACATGTACGGCCGGAAGCGGTTCTTCCAGGCCTCGATCGTGATCTTCCTGTTGGGTTCGGTGCTCTGCGGCATCGCCCAGAACATGGGCGAGCTGATCGCCTTCCGCGCCCTCCAGGGGCTCGGCGGCGGCGGGCTGATGGTGCTGTCGCAGGCCATCGTCGGTGACCTGGTCTCACCCCGGGACCGCGGCAAGTACCAGGGCCTCTTCGGTGCCGTCTTCGGCGTCACCAGCGTGCTCGGACCGCTGCTCGGCGGCCTCTTCGTGGACAACCTCAGCTGGCGCTGGGTCTTCTACATCAACCTGCCGATCGGCGTGGTCGCCCTGGTGGTGATCGCGGCCGTGCTGCACGGGGTGGAGGTGAAGCGGCGGCACCGGATCGACTACCTGGGCACCGTGCTGATCGCCTCGGTGGCCACCTGCCTGGTGCTGATGACCTCCCTCGGCGGCACGACGTGGGCGTGGAGTTCCTGGCAGATCGTCGGCCTCGGCGTGCTGGGCCTCGTCCTGCTGGTCGCCTTCGTGGCGGTCGAACGGGCCGCCGACGAACCGGTGCTGCCGCTGCGGCTGTTCCGGTCGCGGACGTTCAGCCTGGTCGCCGTCATCTCCTTCGTGGTCGGCTTCGCCATGTTCGGCGCGCTCACCTACCTGCCGACCTTCCTCCAGGTGGTCATGCAGGTCTCACCGACCATGTCCGGCATCCACATGCTGCCGATGGTGCTCGGCATGCTGCTCACCTCGATCGGCTCCGGCCAGATCGTCGCCCGCACCGGCCACTACCGGATCTTCCCGATCGCCGGAACGGCCGTCACCACCGTGGGCCTGCTGCTGCTCTCCCGGCTGGACGAGCACAGCAGCACCTTCGAGATGAGCTGCTACTTCCTCGTCTTCGGCCTCGGCCTGGGCCTGGTGATGCAGGTGCTGGTGCTGATCGTGCAGAACTCCGTGGGCTACCAGGACCTCGGCGTCGCCACCGCCGGCGCCACCTTCTTCCGCTCCATCGGCGCGTCCTTCGGCGTCTCCATCTTCGGCACCGTCTTCGCGTCCGGGCTGAACGACCGGCTGGCCGACGCCCTCGCCGGAGTGCCGCTGCCGCCCGGCTTCAACCCGGGGGCCGTGACCTCCGACCCGCGCGTCATCGCGACGCTGCCGCCCGATGTGCAGGACGGGATCTACCACGCGTACGCCGAGTCGATCACCCGGGTCTTCCTGTACGCGGTGCCGGTCGCCATGGTCGCCTTCGTGCTCTCGCTCTTCCTGCGCGAACAGAAGCTCCGCTCGACGGTGACCGCGCCCGACCTCAGCGAGTCGATCGGCCTCAACCCGGTCGAGCGTTCGTCGCTGGACGAGATCGCCCGCGCCCTCTCGGTGCTGAGCAGCCGGGAGGCCCGGCGCGACCTGTTCCGGAGGATCACGGCGTCGGCCGGGCTCGACCTCAAGCCGGCCTCCAGCTGGCTGCTGCTGCAGATGTACCACCACGGCTCGGTCGAGCCCGCCGAAGTGGCCGAGCGGAGGGTCGTCCCGGTCGCGGTGGTCGAGGAGGCCGTTCGCGAGGTCGAGGGCCGTGGGCTCGCCTCGCGCACCGGCGGCCTCCCGCTGCGGCTCACCGAACCGGGTGAGGCGGCGGCGCTGCGGCTGGTGGCCGCGCGGCGGGAGCAGCTCTCCGAACTCCTCGGCGACTGGGACGAGAAGCAGTACTCGGACCTCGCCGACCTGCTGACCCGGCTCTCGTCCGCGCTCTGCGCCGACTGGCGCGACCGGCCGGACCGGGTCGGCCCGGAGCACCCGCACCAGGGGGAGGGGCGTTCGGTCTGAACGTCCCTCAAGCGCGCCGTAGACGCTCTTCGGGCCCGCTTCAGGGGGAACCGAACCAGCGCGGGGTGTCCAAGCGGAACGGGTCGCCGGGGGCGAGCGCGCACAGGTCCGTCTCCAGGGCGCGCAGCCGCTCCTCGCCAAGCGTCGCGGACCACTGGGTACGCAGTTCGTCGAAGATCCGGGCGGAGCGGACGAGGCAGTCGATGCCGCGTGCGGTGAGCCGGACCACCTTGCGGCGGGCGTCGGCCGGGTCGCTGCCGCGCTCGACGTAGCCGAGCTGTTCGAGCTGCTCGACGGTCTTGCCGGCCGCCTGCTTGGAGATGCCGAGCCGGCGGCCGAGCTCGACGGCGGTGGTGCCGTCGGGGCCGATCGCCTGGAAGACGAAGCCGTGCATGGGGCGCAGGTCGGGGTGGCCCTCGCGGGCGATGCGCTCGTGAAGCTCGTCGATGATCACGCGGAAGGCGAGCAGGAGGCGCAGTGGCAGCTCGTAGCCGGGGGGCGGCGGGGAATCGCTTGACACGATAGACAACCTCATTGACCATATAGACAACGTCATTGTCCATTCTAGGGGGTTGCCGTCCATGACCGTCATCCGAAACACCGAAGCCCGTCGCACCGAGACGCCCAACGGCGTCATGACCACCTTCGCCTCGCCCACCCAGGGCGGCACCGCCCTGGCCATGTGGCACGTCGACATGCAGCCCGGTCGCCAGGGGCCGCTGCACGCCATGGACACCGAGCAGGTCTGGACGTTCCTGACCGGGGACGCCGTGATCGACCTCGCCGGGGAGGAGCTCGGTGTCGGGGCGGGCGACACCCTCGTGCTGCCGGCGGACATCGCCCGCCAGCTGCGGACCTCCTCCGGATTCACCGCCGTGGTGGCCTCGCCCACCCCGTCCGTCGCCTACAACCCGGACGCCGTCACCCCGGAGGGCGCCTGCGGACTGGCGCCGCGGGACGACCAGCGGGTCGTCCCGCCGTGGATCGCCTGACCGGAGCCGCCTGATCGGATCTGATTGGCCGGAGCTGCCTGATCGGACCTGACTGGCCGGAGCCGCCTGATCGGACCTGACTGGCCGGATCTGCCTGATCGGACCTGACTGGCCGGATCTGACTGGCCGGGGCGTCTGAACGGATGCGTCCGACCGGAGCGGGACACCCCGCACCGCGGTGAGCGCGGTGCGGGGTGTCGGGTGTGGTGCGGGGGTGTCGGCGTGTCAGTCGAGGCGGACCTGGCCGCCGCGGTCCAGCTGGTCCACGATGCCCCAGGAGGCCTCGTTGTTCCGCAGGTTCGGGGTCAGGCTGCCCCCGCGGCCGCCGGGGACGTAGTTCGCGTCACCGTAGAACCACGGGTACACCCAGACGCCGATGGTCGAGTTGGTGGCGTTCTCGACGGAGGCGGCGTTGTTGCGCACCTTCTGGCCGTAGCCGGCCGAGCCGTACTGGTCCTGCTTCCAGAAGGTCCCGTCGATCTCGCCGTCCTGGACGGTGTACTCCATCGTCATCGCGCCCTCGGCGCCCGGCGAGTAGTAGATGCACAGGGTGACGTAGGCGCCGTTGCTGTCCTTGCAGCGCACCGGGTTGCTCCAGGTGCTCCAGCCGTTGATCGTGGTGACGCTGTCGGCGTTGGCCGGGCCCGCGCCGGTGAGCATGGTGGTACCGGCGATGGCGAGCGCCGCCGCGCCGGTGGCCAGACGGCGGCCGGTCGACTTCAGCTTCATGGGTGTTGGTGCTCCTTCACTCGGTGGAGGGTTGCCGGGTCGCGGAACCGGTCCGCGGCCCGGCTGCCGGACCGCCTGCTGCGGCGGCCGCGGCACGGCCCCGTCCGCCCGTCCCGCGGTCCGCGCCCGACGCGCGGGCGGGGAGCGGCCGGATCGGCCAGGGGTGGTTCGGGGTGGCCTGAGGGGCGGGGGAGGTCTGAGGGGCGGGGGGTCAGAGGGTGGCGGGCGTCGGGGACGACCAGTCGTGGTCCAGTAGCCGGCCCAGCGATCCCACCTCGGAGTCGAGGCTCGCCTTGACGACGGCCAAGTCCTTCGCATGCTTGGCGATCGCCGCGTTCTGCAGGGTGGACTCGGAGGCGAACCAGATCCCGGTCAGGTTGGTCCGGCCCTTGCAGTCGGCGTCGGCCACGGCCTGGGCGATCTCCGCGCTGCCCGGCGCCGGGTCGTTCATCGTCGTGACGGTCGCCGGCGCCTTCAGCGGATCCGGGATGTCGAAGCCGCGGCCCTTCATGCAGTCCACCCAGGCGGTGGTGGCCGCGACGACCTCCGGCACCGACCTCGACTCGGTGAAACTCGCCGACTTGATGTCGGTCACCACGCCTTGCGGCCCGTTGCCGGGCCCCTGCGGGCCGCCGACAGCACCCGGCAGGACACGGTCGAGCTCCGCGAAGCAGCCGCCCTCGGGCAGGGCCTGGCCCTGGTACGTGCTCACCCGGGAGCCGCGGGCCGGGTCGACGCCGAGCAGTACGGTCTGGGCGGCGGCGGGCATCGCGGCCAGCGCGACCGGCTGCCCGGGGGCGGCCGGAGCCGACGCGGTCTGCGGCAGGTGGTAGCCCCACCGGGCGGCGCTGTCCGCATCAGTGATGCCGTAGCGGCGGTTCATCAGCGTGAAGGCGTGCACACCCGGGCCGTCCGGGCCGGGCTTGGCCGGCACCGGGTAGTCCAGCCCGTACCGCTTCATGCAGGAGCCGGTCGCGGCCTTGCGCACCCAGTCGAACTGCACCGACTGAACCGCCGTCAGCATGTACTGCTCGATGGGAAGGTGGAGGTCGGCGATGCCCGTGCCCGCCGTGGGCGGTGCCACCGCAGTGGTGGGCGGTGCGGAGATCGGGGGCACGGCGGACGTGGCGGACGTGGCCGTGGCACAGCCGCTCAGCAGCGCGAGTACGGCCAGCAGCCCCGCCCCGAGGTCGGCGGGGCGCGCTCCGCGGGGAGCACGGTCCCGGCCTGTCCTCTCGCTCCGGCGCAACGGCATGGCGGATCGCTCCTAGGTTCTGGGTCGGGTCGTCCGGGCGCGGTCCTGATGGGAGGGCGGTCGCGGCGCACCTCACGGGGGCGGCGACTCGGCTCGGCGCCGGGCGGTTGGCCCAGCGTAGGGGAGCCGCCGGACGGTGATCGCGGCCCGGACTCCGGTGGGACACACCGCACTTCGTCTCACCGCCGGGACCTGCGCTTTGGGACGGCCGGCGGCGTCCGATTGGAGACGTCCCACGGTGCTTCAGGGGGCGGCTCGCCCTGGGGGGCCGCGCCGCCCCGCACCCGGCCGAGGCGTCAGGTGTAGGAGACTGCAGCTGACACAGACGAGGGCCGGGGCCCGCTACGGGCCCCGGCGGACGAGGAGGTGCGGCATGTCCGTGGTGAAGATCAACGTGCTGACTGTTCCGGCCGAGCAGCGCGAGGTGCTGGAGAAGCGGTTCGCCTCGCGGGCCGGGACCGTCGAGAACTCCGACGGCTTCGAGTGGTTCGAGCTGCTCCGCCCGGTCGAGGGGACCGATCAGTACCTCGTCTACACCCGCTGGCGCAGCGAGGACGACTTCAAGGCCTGGATGGAGGGTCCCATGCAGGCCGCCCACCGCCAGGGTCCGCCCGCCGCGGAGGGCGAGGCCCCGAAGCGGCCGGCTGCTTCGGGCTCCACGCTGTGGTCCTTCGAGGTCGTCCAGTCGACGGGCCCGAAGGCCTGAGGTTGTCATGGTGAGCGGCGCGCCCGGATCAGTCCGGGCGCGCTGCTTTGCGATGGCGCCCCCTGTTCGGGTGACGTTTCCGGATTCGGCGTTGGAGCACGTTTGCCGCATCTACGGTGATCAGCGGCAAGAAAATCCCCGGCGGTGCTGGAACACCCCGGGGTATGGCACTGGAGCAAAGGACTCCGAATGCAGATTCATCGTATCCCCAAGCATGCCCCCGGGTACACGATCCTGGACAACGGCCACGTCGTCCGGAAGCACTCACTGTCGTGGGCCGCGCGAGGGCTGCTGAGCTATCTCCTCAGCCTCCCCGACGGAGCCCGGGAGGACGTACGGACCTTGGCGGCCAAGAGCGTTGAGGGCCGCGCGACGGTGTCCCGGGCGCTGCGCGAGCTGGAGGAAGCCGGCCACTATGTGCGTCGCACCGAGCGTGACCCGCTCACGGGGCACGTCCGGACGGCGGTCTCCGTCCACGAAGTCCCGGTGACGGGCAAGGCGCTTCACACGCTGCCGCCGCTTCCCGTACCTCCGGCCGCCGGTCCACCTGGAGCTGGAACGGAAGGCGCCGGGAAGACGGGAAGCCCCTCCTTGAGGGAAAGACGTTGGCTCGGAAGGAAGTTGAAGGCCATCCTTCCGTCCATCCGTCCCGAGAGGCGCGGACGCTTGCGCCGCCGCACATGACGGAGGGCATGACGCTGCTGCTCGAACTCGGGCGCCGGGACCCGCGTATGGCCCTTGCCGGAAAGCCTTTGATGGATCAGGCCGCCATGGTGGAGGGGTTGCTCGCGGCCGGTTGGACGGGGGACGCTCTGACGAGCGTCCTGTCCGCCCCACTGCCCGAGAAGGTCACCCACAGCGTCGGCGCGATCCTCGCGGGCCGCTTGTCGAAGGTGCCTCCGTTCCCGCCCCTTCGACCGGCTGCGGCAGTGTCGCTCGCGGCCGGTCCAGCGCCGGGTCCGAGGCACCACGAGTGCCCTGGGCGGGACGGCCTGTGCGGCCGCCCGGTCATGGAGGCGGGGAAGCGGTGCGCTACTTGCCGCGCTGGCCAGTTGCGGCCTTGACGTTAAGTAGCCGGAGCCTTGCATGAGCTCTTGACTTGATCAAGCGATGCGCGCGACCGTCGTGCACATCTATGCAACCCATCGGTGCTGGAGGATGTCGTGAAGCTAACCTTCATCGCGAAGGATCCGAACACCAACGGGGAGAACTGCCCGACCGTCTGGGTTGACCAGGCCGCCGGAGAGTTCGTCATCCAGGGGTGGAGAGCGGACGACACAACCACGGCCGAGTGCCGGGAGGCCGGTCCGATCCCCGCCCACGAGACCGTGGTGCGGCTGCCGGTCAGGATGGCTGCCGCCCTCAGGAAGGCTATCGATGTCGCAGAAGGTTCCGACCTTCGCTGAGCTGCTGGCTTCCTGTCACAACTCCGCCGTGCACCTGGAGATGAGGGACGTCTATGGGGTGGCGGAGGAGGATGCGGACTTCGCGGCCTGGAAGGCCGGACATCGCCACGACCCTGCCAACAGGCACAGTTGGTGGAACGGCTTTCACTCCCTGGTTGAGTTGGCTACCGCCAGGGGTGTTGAGGTCCGGCGTGCACGGGTTGTCTCGCTCCCCGCAAGTGAGTACATCAGGTACGAGCACGCGTCGACGTTCCAGAACATCCAGGCTGGCGAGGATGTCCGCTGGCTTTCCCGGGGCGAGGCTTCGAAGCTACTCCTGCCAGGCAATGACTTCTGGCTGTTCGACTCTTCGATCCTTCGGTTCGGCCTGTTCTCCGGAGACGGCGCCTTCCTGGACCATGTGATGGAAGACGACGAAGCTGTCGTGGCTCAGTGCGCTGGAGCGTTCGAGGCCGTCTGGGGGCGTGCCACGCCGCACGCGCAGTTCGAACTGTAGCCACTGCGTTCGGCCACAGACCATGCCTGTATCCCCATCGTCGAGCGCTCAGCAAGCGCGTAGGGCTCTTGCCGGCAGGCTTCGGGAGCTTTGCCAGGACGCTGGTCTCAACGGGCGCGAGTTGGCCCGGCTGGCGGGCTGGCATGCGTCCAAGAGCTCACGCATCATCAATGCGGTCACGGCGCCCTCCGACGATGATATTCGCACGTGGTGCAGGTTGTGCGGAGCGGATGACCAGGCGGCCGACCTCATCGCGGCTTCGCGTTCAGCCGACTCAATGTACGTGGAGTGGCGCAGACTCCAGCGCACGGGTTTGCGCAGACTTCAGGAGTCCCACGTTCCGTTGTTCGAGCGGACAAGGCTGTTCCGCGTCTATTGCTCCAACGTCGTTCCAGGGCTGCTTCAAACGCCTCCCTATGCCACCGCGTTGCTGTCGGCGATTTCGGAGTTTCATCGGACGCCCAACGACGTCGCCGAGGCCGTGACGGCGCGCATAGAGCGCAATCGAGTGCTGTACGAGGGCGAGCATCGCTTCGCGTTGCTGGTAGAAGAGTCTGTCCTGCGCTACAGGGTGGGCGACGTGGCGACCATGGCAGGTCAGCTCGGGCATTTGCTGACAGTGATGTCATTTCCGTCTGTTTCGCTTGGTGTGATCCCTTTCGTCGCCGGCCGGCGGATGTGGCCGATCGAGACGTTCAGCATCTATGACGACGCGCAGGTTTCCGTGGAGCTTCTGACTGCCGCAGTATCGATTACGGCGCCGACGGAGCTGGCCCAGTACATCAGTGCCTTCGGGGTGCTGCAGCGTACAGCAGTCTATGGTTCGGTTGCTCGTGCGTTGATCACATCGGCAGTGGAAGCTCTTGGCTAACTCGCGTGCAATCTCATAGAACCTGATGGTGAGCAGCCCATCACTCTCCGTACCTTCTCGTAGCACGGGTACTGAGGCAGGGAGCAGTGATGATGGCAAACGAGCACCCGGCTCGCGGGTTTGTCGAGCCGTGTCCAAGGCGTGGGCAGAGTGCCCGAATGCCCAGGGGGTGGAACCCGCTTGACGACTTCCGGGAGGCGCGGCGCGTTCCCGGATACGCGGCCGCCGCCGAGACCCTGAACCGGGACGCCGTCCTCGCGCACTGCGAGTGCGTTAACTGCGTCTCTGCGGAGGCGTCGTGAGTGCCGGCGAGCTGGAGCCGGTGGACCCGTGGCTGTCCGTGCTCGGTGCCCCGCAGCGGCACCGAGCACGAGTTCTGCGCCAGGCGATCACCGCAGGCGAACCTGCCATGGTCGAAGGGTGTCTGCTGTGCGCGGAGTTGGGCGCGCGAAAGGCCTCCGCTCGGGCTGCCTTCGACCACTCCGGGGCCGTGGACGCGCGTGTGCTGATGCGCCGCCACCACGGGAGTGCGCACCAATGACGGACGACGGGCTGGACAGCGGAGGCATCCGCGACACCCGTCGGCTTGCCGCTGCGTTTGCCGTCTCCGTGGCAGGCGTCGTGGTGGTCGCCGCGATGCTGCTGACGTTCTGCTGCGCGGGTGGCGCGTAGGCGCTACTCCAGCTCCCGCCCCGGCCGCCGGATCCTGGCAGCGAACAAGCGGTCGGAGCGGGTCCACATCACCGAACGTCCTCACCGCCAACGGGCGTTGGGGAGAACCTCAGTGTGAGGAGACACAAGTATGACGACTCCGGCGCCGCCGCCGCAGCAGCCCGAGCGGCACCCCACCCCGAGGCCCCCGGACCGGTAGGCCGACCGCCGGGGGGCGGCTTACGACCCACCCCCGGCGCATCCATCGATCGACTCACGAGAGAGGACAGCCATGGGAAAGCACGGCGGAGGATCAGGCGGCGACAGCCCTGGCAAGGCCGGTGGCGGTAAAGGCGGCGGGCACTCGGGCAAGCCGGACACCGCTCCGTACGACGGCAAGCGCGACGCGCCGCCCACCAACCTGCCCAAGCCGGCGAAGCCTTGAGGACGTCATGAACTGGAACGAACTCGCCGACTCACTCCGCGAGTCCGGCGTCCTGTCGGCCGACTGGGAGCCGGCCTTCCGAGCCGTGCCGCGCCGGCTGTTCATGCCGAACTCGTTCTTCCGCGAGGGCGAATGGATCGACCGGACGACCGACCCCGTCCGCTGGTACGACCTGGTGGCCTCCGATCTGCCGCTCGTCACCCAGCTGTACGAGGGCTCCACCACCCCGTCCTCCTCCAGCTCGATGCCCACGGTGATCGCCCGGATGCTCCGCCACCTCGACGTCTCTGAGGGTATGCGGGTGCTCGAAGTCGGTGCCGGGACGGGCTGGACGGCCGGGCTGCTCGCTCACCGGCTGGGCGCCGAGAACGTCATCACCGTCGAGGTCGATACCGATATCGCGGCCGAGGCCCGCCGGCGCCTCCGGGCGAACAGTCTCCGGGCCACGGTGCGAGCCGACGACGGCACGCTCGGGTATCCGCAGCGCGCGCCGTACGACCGTGTCCACTTCACGGCCGCGGTGCAGCGCGTACCCGTCGCGGTGATCGAGCAGACGGTGCCGGGCGGCGTGGTCCTGGTGCCCTACGGCACGCCGTTCTGCAACGGCGGCCTGCTGAAGCTGACCGTGGCCGAGGACGGCCTCTCGGCGAGCGGGCCGTTCATGGAGGACGTGGCGTTCATGTGGGTGCGCGACCAGCGGCCGGAGACCGACGCGTTCGACATCGAGGACGTTCGCCACGGCCCCTCCGGCCTCGATCCCGCAGAGGTGGCCGAGCAGACGGACGCGGCCTTCGCCGCCGGTCTGCGGCTGCCCGGCCTGCTGCGGCAGGACGTGGCGGCCGACTACGACCGCTTCGGCACCGGCCGCCTTGAGGTCTGGGACGGCGTCTCCTACGCACACTGCCGTTTCGCCGACTGGGACGGCGGACACGCGGTGTCCCAGTCGGGCCCCCGCAACCTCTGGGACGAGATCACGGCCGCGCACGCCTGGTGGGTGCGCCAGGGGCAGCCCGCTCTCACCCGTTTCGGCCTGACGGTCACCGCCGCCGGTGAGCACCGCCCGTGGTTGGACGAGCCGGACCAACTGATCGGCTGACCAGTGGGGTTGGTCGTGTTCCGCCCGCCCTTGCCGCGCTACGGCGAAAGGGCGGGCGGCCCCGCGTCAGATCACCTCACAGGGTGTCCTTCACCTTGATGTAGCCCTCCTCTACGACGAACTGCTGGTTGGGGTTGCCGGCCCCGCACTGGTAGATGAAGGCGTTGTCGTTGTTGTTGCGCGTTCCGCCGACGTCCAGGCACATCTCCTGGGCGGTGCCGAGGGTCGACTCCAGGACGAACGAGCCCCGGCGTAGCAGCCAGGACTGGTTGGCGGTGGCCGCGTCGGAGTACTCGCAGGCCCAGATGCGGACGTTGTCGCCGTTGAAGCCGGTGTTGTCGGCGTCGAGGCACATTTCCGGGTTGGTGCCGACGGTGTCGGCGACCTTGACCCGGCCCTCGTCGAGGACGAACCGCTGGTTGGTGTGGTCGAGGCACTGCCAGATCCGGGCGTTGTCGGCGTTGAACCGGGTGTTGCCGATATCCAGGCACATGCCCTTCGGCACGCGCGGCGGGGTGGCGACGTTCAGGGTGCCGTCGGTGATCGTGTAGTCGGTGCCGTTGTTCGGGTCCCGGTAGCGGAAGCTGCCGTTGCCGCGCGGTAGCGTCGTGTTGGCGGGTGCCGAGGCGTCCACGGTGACCTGCGGTGAGAAGCGGAAGTACCCGTTGGACGGCCAGCCGCTGCGGCCGCCGTTGAGTCCGTAACCCTCGCAGGTGAGCGTTCGGCCGGCGTTGCTGAGCGTGCAGTTGCGCAGGCCCACATTGTTGCCGGTCCAGGAAGAGCCGTCGCCGCTGTACTGGGTGGGGACGGTGGACTGCGGGGCGAAGGTGGTGTTGCCCGGCGCGGTGAACACGGCCGACATGCCGGAGGGGGGAAGGAGGCCGGGGCCGCCGGTGTTCTGGTACGTCCACGGCACTGCGGCGGTCTGGCCGGGCGCGATGGTCACGGTGGTCGGTGCGTCCCGGCCGATGAAGGTGACGGCGGCGGCCGGCGACGCGAACGCGCCGGCGAGCGCGAGGGACGTCACTGTCACGGTGGCCGTACGGGCAAGGCCTCGTCTGAGGGAACTCACGAACTCGACTCCACTTCCTGGAAGGCATGGCGCGTGTGCGGTCGAGATCTTCGTGCACGGAGGGAGTTCGGGGAGGCAAGGTCACGCGCCGGGCGGCGGGTTTCACCCGGATGATGGGAATTCCCCCGCGGCGACGCCGCCGCATGGTCGATGCGTGGCGGCGGCCGGGGTGCCCCCGGGGGGGGCCGGGGGGGACGACGGGGAGGGGGCACGGGGTTTAAGTGGGGGGGGGGGCGGGGGGGCGGTGGCTGGCCCTTTGTTGGTGTCGGGAGGTGCGGGTTCAAGCAACCA
>NZ_JBVJCO010000030.1:82227-114478 GCF_055588525.1 Kitasatospora sp. NPDC041988 | reverse complement strand
CACTGCTTATCTAGGCGGGTTGGGAGGAAACGCGCGGGGCGCGAAAGCGCGGGCACCCAAACAGGTAACCTCCCCCTACCCCGTCCCTCCCCCCCGGGCCCGAGACCTCGGATGAGGAGGAGGTCAGTTGTGGGCGTGCAGCTCCGCGTTCAGCCCGCCCCAGGAGCCGGAGCGGGCGATGACCTCGACGGCGCCGGTCTGGGAGTTGCGGCGGAAGAGGAGGTTGTCCTGGCCGGACAGCTCGACGGCCTTGGCCACCTTGCCGTCCGGGGTGGTGACCCGGGTGCCGGCGGTGACGTAGAGGCCGGCCTCGACCACGCAGTCGTTGCCGAGCGAGATGCCGATGCCCGCGTTGGCGCCGAGCAGGCAGCGCTCGCCGACCGAGACGACCTGCTTGCCGCCGCCGGACAGGGTGCCCATGATCGAGGCGCCGCCGCCGATGTCGCTGTGGTCGCCGACCACGACGCCGGCGCTGATCCGGCCCTCGACCATGGAGGTGCCGAGGGTGCCGGCGTTGAAGTTGACGAAGCCCTCGTGCATCACGGTGGTGCCGGAGGCGAGGTGCGCGCCGAGGCGGACGCGGTCCGCGTGGGCGATGCGCACGCCCGACGGGGCGACGTAGTCGGTCATCCGCGGGAACTTGTCGATCCCGTAGACGGCGAGCTGGCCGCCCTGGGCGCGGACCGCCAGGCGGGCCTGCTCGACCTTGTCCACCTGCACCGGGCCGATGCTGGTCCACGCCACGTTGGCGAGCAGACCGAAGAGGCCGTCCAGGTTCTGGCCGTGCGGCTGCACCAGGCGGTGGCTCAGCAGGTGCAGGCGCAGGTAGGCGTCGTGTGCGTCGATCGGCTTCTCGTCCAGCGAGGCGATCGTGGTGCGCACGGCGACCACCTCGACGCCGCGGCGCGCGTCGGCGCGCAGCGCCTCGGCCGCGCCGGCGCCCAGCTCGGCCTCGGCCTGCTCGGCGGTCAGACGGACGGTGCCGGCCGGGCCGGGCTCGGCGGCCAGTGCGGGGGCGGGGTACCAGGTGTCGAGGATGGTGCCGTCGGCGGCGATGGTGGCCAGACCTGCGGCGACGGCGCCGTTTGCGAGGGAGGTGGATTCTGCAGTCACATCGTGCACGTTAACGAATGCGGGCCGCCGGTGCCGAACACGCTCACCGGGCGGACACGGCGGTCGGCCGCCGGTGCCCGAGCCGTGCGGGGGGCGGGCTCCGGGCAAAACCCGGTGCTGGGTGGGCCCGTCCTGGGCAATACTCGGGCGGGTGTTCATGTCGATCTCCACCACCGGTACCGCCGAGAGCCCGGCCACCGACCTGGGTTTCCTGCTGCACAAGCACCCGGGCAAGGTCCAGCAGTTCTCGACGTCGCACGGCGAGGCGCACGTCTTCTACCCGGAGGCGGGCGACGAGGCCTGCACGGCCGCGCTGCTGCTCGATGTCGACCCGATCGCGCTGGTCCGCAAGGGCCGGGGAAAGGGCCGCGGCGGCTCGCCGGACTTCGCGCTCGCCCAGTACGTCAACGACCGCCCCTACGCGGCGTCCTCGCTGCTCGCGGTGGCGCTGCGGACGGTGTTCCGGACGGCGATGAAGGGCGTCTGCGAGGCCCGCCCCGGGCTGGCCGACCGCCCCCGGCCGCTGCGGATCGCGCTGCCCGCCGTGCCGGCCAACGGCGCCGGCGAGGGCGGCGGGGTCGCGATGGCGGGCCGGCTCTTCGAGCCGCTGGGCTGGCAGGTCGAGGCGTCGGCGATCCCGCTGGACGAGGCGTTCCCCGAGTGGGGCGAGTCGCGCTACGTCCGGCTGGAGCTGTCCGCTACGGAGGTCCGCCTCGCGGACGCGCTGCAGCAGCTGTACGTGCTGCTGCCGGTGCTGGACGGCGCCAAGCACTACTGGGTCGCCCCGGACGAGGTCGACAAGCTCCTCGCCGCCGGTGAGGGCTGGCTGGCGGACCACCCGGAGCAGGCCGTGATCGCACGCCGCTACCTGTCCCGGCGCTGGGCGCTCACCCGGCGGGCGATGGAGCGGCTGGAGCTGGCCCGGCTGGCGGAGGCGGACGACCGTGAGGTCGAGGAGATCGACAACGCGGTCGACGACACCACCGACGACACGATCGACGACACCACCGACGACACCACCGACGGCGCCACCGAGGAGACCGGGCAGCCGGAGGCGCAGGAGCAGCCCGGCGAGGAGAAGAAGGTCTCGCTGGCCGAGCAGCGCCGCACGGCGATCCTGGCCGCGCTGGGCGAGGTCGGGGCGGCCAGGGTGGCCGACCTCGGCTGCGGGCAGGGCGAGCTGGTCGGCGCGCTGCTCAAGGACGCCCGGGTCACCGAGGTGCTCGGCGTGGACGTGTCCGCCCGGGCACTGTCGGCGGCCGCGCGCAAGCTGCGGCTGGAGCGGATGACGGAGCGCCAGTCGGCCCGGGTCAAGCTGGTCCAGGGCGCGCTGACGTACACGGACGCGCGGCTGAAGGGCTTCGACGCAGCGGTGCTCTCCGAGGTGATTGAGCACTTGGACCTGCCCCGGCTGCCGGCGCTGGAGTACGCCGTCTTCGGGGCGGCCCGTCCGGCGGCGGTGGTGGTCACGACGCCGAACGTCGAGTACAACGTCCGCTGGGAGAGCCTGCCGGCCGGTCACGTCCGGCATGCCGACCACCGCTTCGAGTGGGACCGGGCCGAGTTCCGCGCCTGGGCCGAGCGGGTCGCGGAGGCGTACGGCTACACCGCGGTGATCCGCCCGGTCGGACCGGAGGACCCGGAGGTGGGCGCACCGACCCAGCTCGCCCTGTTCCGCATCGGCACGCCGCCCGAGCCCACGACCGTCGCGACCACCGACGCGACGGCCGTCACCGCAGAAGCGACGGGCACAGACGCGACGACCACCGAAGCCACGGCCACCGAAGCCACGGCCACTGAAGCCGTGGCCGCCGAAGCCACCACGACGCCCGAAGGGGGCGAGACCCGATGACCGACGACGCACAGTCCCCGAAGCTCACCACGAACGCCCCTGCCGAGGCCGTGCCGGCCGACCCGCCGGCTGACCCGCGGGCCGACCCGCCCGCCGGCACCAAGCCCCGCCGCCTCCCCGTCACCGACGTGTCCCTCGTCGTCCTGATCGGCACCAGCGGCGCGGGCAAGTCCAGCTTCGCCCGCAAGCACTTCCTCCCCACCCAGGTGATCTCCTCCGACTTCTGCCGCGGTCTGGTGGCGGACGACGAGAACGACCAGTCCGCCTCCGCCGAGGCCTTCGACGTGCTGCACTACATCGTCGGCAAGCGCCTCGCCGCCGGCCGCCTGACCGTGGTGGACGCCACCAACGTGCAGCCGGAGGCCCGCAAGCAGCTGGTCCGGATCGCCCGGGAGCACGACGTCCTGCCGATCGCGATCGTGCTGGACGTCCCGCCGGGCGTCTGCGCGGAGCGGAACAGGACCCGCCCGGACCGGCAGCTGCCCGCCCACGTGATCCCCCGCCAGAACCGCGAACTGCGCCGCTCCCTGCGCGGCCTGGAGCGCGAGGGATTCCGGAAGGTGCACATCCTGCGCGGCGAGGCGGAGGTCGAGGCCGCCGAGATCGTGCCGGAGAAGCGGTTCAACGACCTGCGCCACCTCACCGGGCCGTTCGACATCGTCGGCGACATCCACGGCTGCCGCTCCGAGCTGGAGACCCTGCTCACCCGCCTCGGGTATGCGCTCACCAGGGACGACGCTGGCCGCCCGGTGGACGCCGCGCACCCCGCGGGCCGTACCGCCGTCTTCGTGGGCGACCTGGTCGACCGCGGCCCGGACACGCCGGGCGTGCTGCGTCTGGTGATGGGCATGGTGGCGGCCGGGCACGCGATCTGTGTGCCGGGCAACCACGAGAACAAGCTCGGCCGGGCGATGGACGGCAAGAAGGTCACCGTCTCGCACGGCCTCCAGGAGTCGCTGGACCAGCTGGCGGGGGAGCCGGAGGAGTTCCGCGCCGAGGTCCGGGCGTTCATGCGCGGCCTGGTCAGCCACTACCTGTTGGACGGCGGCGCCCTGGTGGTCTGCCACGCGGGCCTGCCGGAGAAGTACCACGGCCGGGCCTCCGGCCGGGTGCGCTCGCACGCGCTGTACGGGGACACCACCGGCGAGACCGACGAGTACGGGCTGCCGGTGCGCTACCCGTGGGCGGAGGAGTACCGGGGCAGGGCGCTGGTGGTCTACGGGCACACGCCGGTGCCGGTGGCGAGCTTCCTCAACAACACCATCTGCCTGGACACCGGCTGCGTCTTCGGTGGCAGCCTCACCGCGTTGCGCTACCCGGAGCGGGAGCTGGTGAGCGTGGAGGCCGAGCAGGAGTGGTACGCGCCGGTGCGCCCGCTGCACACGGACGCGCCGGGTGCCCGCGAGGGCCGGCCGCTGGACCTCGCCGATGTGGCGGGTCGCCGGGTGGTGGAGACGGCGCTGCACGGCCGGGTCGCGGTGCGGGAGGAGAACGCGGCGGCCGCGCTGGAGGTGATGAGCCGGTTCGCGATCGACCCGAGGCTGCTCGCCTACCTGCCGCCGACCATGGCGCCGAGCGCGACCTCGCGCCGGCCCGGCTACCTCGAACACCCGGAGGAGGCCTTCTTCGCCTACCGCGAGGACGGGGTCCGGCAGGTGATCTGCGAGGAGAAGCACATGGGCTCCCGCGCGGTGGTGCTGGTGGCCCGGGACGACGTGGCGCTGGAGAAGCGGTTCGGCCTGGCCGGGCCGGGCGCGATCTGGACCAGGACCGGCCGGGCGTTCCTCGGTGACGACGGGCTGACCGCCGCCGTCCTGGGCCGGCTGCGGGCCGCGGCCGAGCGCTCGGGGCTCTTCGACGAGCTGGGCACCGGCTGGCTGCTGCTGGACGCCGAGCTGATGCCGTGGTCGCTGAAGGCCGCCGAGCTGCTGCGCCGTCAGTACGCGGCGGTCGGCGCGGCGGCGGGCGCGGCGCTGCCGCAGGTGCTGGGCGCGCTGGAGCAGGCGGCCGGGCGCGGGCTGGACATCGCCGGGCTGACCGCCCGCCAGCGGCAGCGTGCCGCGGACGCGCAGGCGTTCACCGAGGCGTACCGGCGGTACTGCTGGCCGACGGAGGGCCTGTCGGGGATCCGGCTGGCGCCGTTCCAGGTGCTGGCCGCCGAGGGGGCGAACCTGGCGGTGCGCCCGCACGACGAGCACCTGGCCTGGATCGACGGGCTGGTCGAGGCCGACCTGGCCGCCCATCAGGACGCTCCGGTACTGCACCGGACCGGGCGGCTGGTGGTGGACACCGCCGACGAGGCGTCGGTCGCCGCGGGCGTGGCCTGGTGGGAGGAGCTGACCGGGGCCGGCGGTGAGGGCATGGTGGTCAAGCCACTGGCGTCGCTGGTCCGCGGCAAGGCGGGGGAGGGGCGCCCGGGCGGGCTGGTCCAGCCGGGCGTCAAGGTCCGCGGCCGCGAGTACCTGCGGATCATCTACGGTCCGGACTACACCCAGTACCTGGACCAGCTGCGCCAGCGGTTCCTCGGGCACAAGCGCTCGCTGGCGCTGCGCGAGTACGCGCTCGGCCTGGAGGCGCTGGACCGGCTGGCGGCAGGGGAGCCGCTGTGGCGGGTGCACGAGCCGGTGTTCGCGGTACTGGCGCTGGAGTCGGAGCCGGTGGACCCGCGTCTCTAGTGCTGTGACCGAGAAGGTTCACCGGGGTGCGGGTCGCGTCCGCCGGTGCCGCCCATATTGGTACGGTTTGTGATAGATCCGGTACAGATCGTCACGGTGGCGGTGCGAGGGACCGGGGTACGCGGAGGAGATCTCTATGGCGATCTTGGCGAAGGTCGAGCTGGCGGGCGTGACGACCGACCAGTACGACGCCCTGAACGGAAAGCTCCAGGCACTGCCCGGCAATCCCTTCGAGGGCTGCCTTTCCCATGTCTGCGTCCCAACGGACTCGGGACTTGTGATCTACGACCTGTGGGAGTCGGAGCAGGCCATGGAGAAGTTCATCGGCATCGTGAGGCCGGCGGCCCAAGGCCTCGGCCTGCCTCAGGGGTTCCAGCCGGAACTCCACCCGGTTCACGCCTTCTGGAGGCCGTAGGCCTTCCAGTCACCGCTATCGCCAAACCCCGGTCAACGTTTGCGGTCACAGCACTAGACAGTGCGGCAGAGGGGCCCCGCGGAGTCTCCGCGGGGCCCCCGGCCTTTCCCTTGCCGCCGGTGCCCCCGGAGGGCTTTGCATATAAATTCCGAGCATCGTATACAATTGCCGCTTCCCGTTCCCGCCCCGTCACCCCAGGAGCCCGGCATGGCGTTCAACCTCCGGAACAGGCACTTCCTCAAGGAGCTCGACTTCACTCCCCAGGAGTTCCGCTTCCTGGTGGACCTCGCCGCCCAGCTCAAGGCGGCGAAGTGCGCGGGCACGGAGCAGCCCCGGCTGCGCGGCAAGAACATCGCGCTGATCTTCGAGAAGACCTCCACCCGGACGCGCTGTGCCTTCGAGGTCGCCGCCCACGACCAGGGCGCCACCACCACCTACCTCGACCCCGCCGGCTCGCAGATCGGCCACAAGGAGTCGATCAAGGACACCGCCCGGGTGCTCGGCCGGATGTTCGACGGTATCGAGTACCGGGGCCACGGCCAGGAGATCGTCGAGGAGCTGGCCGAGTACGCCGGCGTCCCGGTCTGGAACGGCCTGACCGACGAATGGCACCCCACCCAGATGCTCGCCGACGTGCTGACCGTCCGCGAGCACACCGCCAAGCCGCTCACCGAGGTGGCCCTCGCCTACCTCGGCGACGCCCGCTCCAACATGGGCAACTCGCTGCTGGTCACCGGCGCCCTGCTCGGCATGGACATCCGGATCGTCGCGCCGCGCGCGCTCTGGCCCGCCGAGGAGGTGCAGAAGGCGGCGCGGGCGCTGGCCGAGACCACCGGCGCCCGGATCACCCTCACCGAGGACGTGGCCGCGGGCGTGGCCGGCGTCGACTTCCTCTACACCGACGTGTGGGTCTCGATGGGCGAGCCCAAGGAGGTCTGGGCCGAGCGGATCGCGCTGCTCAAGCCGTACCAGGTGTCGATGGACACCGTCCGGGCCACCGGAAACCCGGACGTGAAGTTCCTGCACTGCCTGCCCGCCTTCCACGACCTCGGCACGGTGGTCGGGCGGCAGATGTACGAGGCGACCGGGATGAGCGAGCTGGAGTGCACCGACGAACTCTTCGAGTCGGCGCACTCCGTCGTGTTCGACCAGGCGGAGAACCGCCTGCACACCATCAAGGCCGTCCTGGTCGCGACGCTCGGAGCCTAGAGCCCGGGCCCTGGGCGTGCCCTGGCCGGCCGGGATCGTCACGGCTCCAGGTTCACGCAGGCGGCCCGGTCGCCCGTCGCGTGCCGGCCGGCCGGCCTGCCCGCGTGCAGCACCAGCGAGCGAGCCTCGCCCGGCCGGGGCTGCCAGGCCACCGCGGCGGCCGTGGTGCCGTCGCCCCGGTGGTCGGTGCGCAGCGTCAGCCGCAGCTCGTTGCGGTCGTTGGCGTACGCGGGGTCGGTGGACGGCCGGACCGGATCCACGGCGTCCTGGTAGTGCGGGCCGGAGGCGGCCGGGTCGGCCCCGCAGGAGCCGGTGTGCAGGTGCACCGGGAACTCGTGGCCGGCGGCGAGCCCGGCCGTGGTCAGCGTCAGCACCGTCCGGCCGGGCACCGTGCGGTCCACCACCACCCGGACGTGCGAGCCGTACGGTACGAGGTCCGGCGCGTGGCTGATCGCGGCCGGCGGGACGAAGGCCGTCGCCGGGTCGAAGTCGGCGTCCACGACCGAAACCGGCGCGGCCGCCGTGCCGGGCGCGGCCGAAGCGGCCGACGCCGGTACGGGGGCGGACACCAGCAGGGCAAGCGGGATCAGGGCGGTGGCGGCGAACGGAGCGGACATCGGCAAGGCCTTCCGAGGCGGTGCGGCGGACGCCCTGCTCAACGCCGCCGGGCCCCGACGGACACCCTCCGCGCCTGATGACCCTGCCGGGCAACCCCTCGCGCGGAGCACCTCCTCGCGCGGATCAGGGCAACCCCTCGCGCGGACCGGGTCACCCCGTCCGGCGGTGGGCCCCCTGGATCCCCCGGATCTCGCAGCGCGGCCCGCTCGCCCGCATCAGCCGCAGGTCCGCCGTGACCAGCGGCACCCCGTACTGCTCGGCGACCGCGACGTACGCGGCGTCGTCCGGCGTGAGGTTGTCCTTCAGCTCCCAGATCCGGCCGAGCAGCGGCGCCACCTCGACCTTGCGGATCGCCAACCCGGGTAGCTGGGCGGCGAGTTCGCCGACCCGCTCGGCGGTCAGCTCCTTGGCCAGGTAGAGGCCGCGCAGCGACTGCATCACCTCGATGACGATGTGCTCGGGGGCCACCCACTCGCCGCCCGTGTCGAGTTCGGCCCGGGCCGCGGCCCCGCGCTCGCCCTCGTCGGCCAGCGCGAGCACCAGTGCGGACGCGTCCACCACGATCATCAGTCGGCCCCCGGCCTGTCCCAGCGTGTCAACTCACCGGCCACCGTACCCGGGCCGGCCGCCGTCGGCTCGGCCGGCGGTGGCCGAGGGGGTGGGGTTGGGCGCGTCCCGCCCGGGGGTGTCGTCGTAGAACGGCCGGATCACCCGGTCCGCCTGGTCGGCCCGCTCCGGCGTGATCCACTCCTGGAGGCCCTGGCCGGTCACCGCGGCCTTCAGCTGCTCCAGGCTGAGGGGCAGCTCGCGCGGGTCACCGAGAATGCCGCCGGAGAAGACGGTCAGGGTGATCCGGTCGTTGTCCTTGCGCAGCAGGTCGGCGGTGCGGGAGCGGAAGCCGTCGTTCGAGCTCTCGGTCAGCATCAGGGTGCTGCCGTCGGGGAGCTTTGCGACCTCGCAGTGGCCGTACTGCCGGGAGATGTTGACCTTCTCGCAGGTGTACCGGTCGTCGTAGCCGATGGTGTGGGGGTCGCGCCCGGGTCCCGGCGGGTTGGACCCGGGCCGGAACAGCGCGCCGAGCCCGCCCTCGAAGTTGACCTCGACCTGGACCGGGCCCCTGCCGTCGTCGTAGCTGAGCTTGCCCGCGGACAGCACGTCGACCGTCTCCGGCCCCGTCCAGCCCACCGGGCCGTGGTAGCCGGCGTAGCCGCCGGTCGTGCCGTCCTTCGGCAGGCCCTCGACCACGGCCAGGACGGCCGCGTGGCCGGTGAGGGCGACCTTGCCGGCGTTGGCTCCGCTACCGGGGTAGCGCTTCTCCGGGCCGTCGTCCGCCTGCGGGTCCCTGGTGGAGGTGGGGAGAGGCTTCCTCGTGGTGGTCGGTACGGCGGACGGCGAGGGCGACGCGGTGGCGGTGGCCGACGGCGACGGCGATGCTGTCCCGCTCGCCACCCCGGCGGCGGAACGGGGGCCGCCGCCCGGCTGCAGGGCGATCGCGCCGCTGACGGCCAGCACGGTGACGGCGGCGACCGCGCCGGTCACCGCGGCCCGGCGGCGGCGCCGGATCGACCGTCCGCGCTCGGCGGCGCCGGCGACCAGCGCTCCCAGCTCGGGGCCGACCCCGTGCATAGCCCGGTCGAAGGTGGTGGACAGCCGCCGGCCGTCGGATTCCAGCTCGTCCATGCTCCTGGTGTTCCTTCCAGCTGAGAGTGGTGTCGAAATGCTTCGTGGTGTCGCGCACGGTCGCCGGCCGGCGGACGGCCCGGCGACTCGTCAGGACGCGGCGAGCTGCTCCGAACCCTGTGCCCCCAGGACGGTGCGCAGCCGGCCGAGGGCGCGCAGCGCCTGGCTGCGCACCGCGCCCGCGCTGACGCCGAGTTCGGCCGCGGTCTCCTCGACGCTGCGGTCCTCCCAGTAGCGCAGGACGAGCACGGCCCGGTCCCGGGGCGGCAGTTCGGCCAGGGCCGCGAGCAGGGTGACCCGCAGGGCCGGGTCGCCCTCGGGGGCGATGCCCTCGGGCAGGTCGCCGAGCGCGGGCTGTTCGCCGCTGCGCCGCAGCCGCCGGTGGGAGAGGTAGCTGCGGACGAGCACGCTGCGGGCGTAGGCGTCCTGGTTCTCCGCGCGGCGGACCTTGGTCCAGGCTGCGTAGAGCTTGGCGAGGGTGACCTGGGTGAGGTCCTCGGCGAGGTGCCAGTCGCCGCAGAGCAGCAGGGCCGTCCGGAAGAGGCGGTGCCCCCGGCTGTAGGCGAAGGTCTCGAACTCCGCCGACTCCTCGGCCCGTCGCGCCTTACCGATCACCGCTGTCCCCCGAAAACCGTCTCGTCGTGGCCTGTTCGCCCCCTGCTCACGGTTAGACGCCCGAGCCGGCCGGCCGCGTTACGACCACCGGCGGGAAACCCGTCGCCCTACGACGCCAGGTCGGGAAACCCGCCGCCCTACGACGCCAGGGCGGGAAACCCGCCGCCTATGGCCCCCGACGAGAAACCCGCTGCCCTACGACGCCGCGGCGACGAGCAGCCCCGCCAGCACCGAGGCCGCATTGGCCGTCCCGGCGGTCGCCCAGGGCAGCGGCCCGCGCAGGCTCAGCCCGGTGAGCGGCCGCAGCACCGCCGCCTCGACCGCGCAGACTGCGGCTTCGCCCAGCCCGAAGGCGGTCCAGTACGCTGCGGCGGATCCGGTGGACCACGGGCCGTGGCTCAGGAACCACCAGAGCGGCGGGTGCGTCGCCAGGTTGACCAGGACGGCGGCCACCGCCGCACGGGCCGGGCGGACACCGCCGGCCCGGGTGAGGGCGGCGGTGTAGAGCGGTACCTCGACCAGCAGGGTGAGGGCGAGGGCCAGGGGATAGGGCACGGCGGGGATCGTGTCACGAGGAGGGGGAGCGTGGCCATCGCCACCGTGGAGGAGACGGCCGCGAGGACCGTCGCCGGCCCGGCCGTCCGGCTGGGCGCCGCGCCGCCGGCCGGGTTCGCCCTGGCGGTGGGGCTGGCGCTGGCGTTGGCGCTGCGCGCGCCGGCGGGGCTGGCGGTGCTCGGCCTGGCCGCGTTCGGGGTGCTGCACAACGTGCTGGAGCTGCGCTACGTGGCCGGCCGGTTCGCCGCCGTGCTGGCGGGGCCGCTGCTGCGGCTGCTGCTGGTCCTGGTGACCGGCATCGTGTTCTGCCGCCTGGTGCCGCCCTCGCTGGTGCCGCACCCGGTCGCTCAGGGCGCGGAGATCCTGCTGGCGTACGGGCTGCTGGCCGCGGCCTGCTGGTTCGCGCTGCGCCGCCGTCCGCTGCTGCTGGCCGGGAGCGGGGCGGTGCTGGCGGTGGCGACGGCCGGTTCGCTGGCGTTCCCGGCGTACCACTTCGTGGTGCTGGCGCATCTGCACAACGTGGTGCCGCTGCTGTTCCTGTGGGAGTGGTCGCGCCGGCTGGTGCGGGGCCGGGCGGCGTTCCTGGCGCTGCAGTGCGGCTGGGTGGTGCTGGTACCGGTGCTGCTGCTGGCCGGGGCGCTGGACGGCTGGCTGTCGCCGGGGGCCGGCTGGACGGGCTGGACGGCGAAGCTGGCGGTGGCGTACACCCCGCCGGGGTGGCTGACGCCCGGGGTGGGGCTGCGCTTCCTGGCGGTCTTCGCCTTCCTCCAGTCGATGCACTACGTGGTCTGGGTGTGGTTCCTGCCGAGGTACGCGCCGGACGCGACCGGGGCGTTCGAGCGGCGGCTGCCGGCGCTGCGCGGCGGGCGGGCCTGGCTGCTGGGTGCGGTGGCGGGCGGCCTGCTGGCGGTGCTGTTCGCGTCGGACTACGCGCAGGGCCGGACGCTGTACGCGGCGCTGGCCAGCTATCACGCCTACCTGGAGTTCCCGGTGCTGCTGACGCTCGTTCTCGGCCTGGGGGGCACCCGGACCGAGCCGCCCGCCCCACCGATCCGACAGGCCTGACACCGACAGACCCGACGCAGATCCACCTGGCCCCGGCAGCGACCCACCCGACACCGACAGACCCGACCCAGACCCACCCGACCCCGACAGACCCGACCCGAGGAGTCCCGATGACCACCGCATCCATCAATGCGGGCACCACCGCCCTGCTGGCCGACATCGCCCCCGAGCCCAGCGGATCCGACGGCAGTCTGATCGCCGTGCTGCTGGTGGCCGCCGCGGTGGTGGCGGGGGCCGTGTGGCTGATCCGGCTGGAGCGCAAGAAGCGCGGTCCCGGCGGGGAGTGAGGCGCCCCGACGAGCGCCGGGCCGGTCGCACGCGGTAGGACAGTGTTCAGGGCATGCCTGCGGTGGTGTCCGCGGCGCCATGCACTATGGTTTATCTCGACATCGAGATAAACGCCCCTTACGATATATCTCGACATCAAGATACTTGCCGAGAGGCGCTCACCGGCGGTGCGGGCAAGGTAAGCCTAAGTAAGGCTGACCTTACCACCGTGGCGGCCGGATACCGCACGAAGCACCTAGAAGGAGTCAGTCGTGTCCGCGAACAGCTTCGACGCCCGCAGCTCGCTGCAGGTGGGCGACGAGTCGTACGAGATCTTCAAGCTCTCCGCCGTCGAGGGTTCCGAGCGGCTGCCGTACAGCCTCAAGGTGCTGCTGGAGAACCTGCTCCGCACGGAGGACGGCGCGAACATCACCGCCGACCACATCCGCGCCCTCGGCAGCTGGGACGCCACCGCCCAGCCGAGCCAGGAGATCCAGTTCACCCCGGCCCGCGTGATCATGCAGGACTTCACCGGTGTGCCGTGCGTGGTCGACCTCGCCACCATGCGTGAGGCCGTCAAGGAGCTGGGCGGCGACCCGGCCAAGATCAACCCGCTGGCCCCGGCCGAGCTGGTCATCGACCACTCCGTCATCGCCGACAAGTTCGGCACCCCGGACGCCTTCGTCCAGAACGTCGAGATCGAGTACGGCCGCAACAAGGAGCGCTACCAGTTCCTGCGCTGGGGCCAGACCGCGTTCGACGAGTTCAAGGTCGTCCCGCCGGGCACCGGCATCGTCCACCAGGTCAACATCGAGCACCTGGCCCGTACGGTCATGGTGCGCAACGGCCAGGCCTATCCGGACACCTGTGTCGGCACCGACTCGCACACCACCATGGTCAACGGCCTGGGCGTGCTGGGCTGGGGTGTCGGCGGCATCGAGGCCGAGGCCGCGATGCTGGGCCAGCCGGTCTCCATGCTGATCCCGCGCGTGGTCGGCTTCAAGCTCAACGGCCAGCTGCCGGCCGGCACCACCGCCACCGACCTGGTGCTCACCATCACCGAGATGCTGCGCAAGCACGGTGTGGTCGGCAAGTTCGTCGAGTTCTACGGCGAGGGCGTCACCGCGATCCCGCTGGCCAACCGCGCCACCATCGGCAACATGTCGCCGGAGTTCGGCTCGACCTGTGCGATCTTCCCGATCGACGCCGAGACCATCAACTACCTGAAGCTCACCGGCCGCGACGCGCAGCAGCTCGCCCTGGTCGAGGCGTACGCCAAGGAGCAGGGCCTCTGGCACGACCCGTCGGTCGAGCCGGTCTACTCCGAGTACCTGGAGCTGGACGTCTCCACCGTCGTCCCGTCGATCTCCGGCCCGAAGCGCCCGCAGGACCGCGTGATCCTGGCCGAGGCCGCCGAGCGGTTCGCCGAGGCGCTGCCGACCTACTCGGCCGAGGCCTCGAAGCCGACCGCCGTCACCGCCCCCGACGGTTCGAGCTACCAGATCGACAACGGCGCGGTCGTGATCGCCTCGATCACCTCCTGCACCAACACCTCCAACCCCTCCGTCATGCTGGGCGCCGCCCTGCTGGCGAAGAAGGCCGTGGAGAAGGGCCTGACCGTCAAGCCCTGGGTCAAGACCACCCTGGCGCCCGGCTCCAAGGTCGTCATGGACTACTACGAGAAGGCCGGCCTGCTCCCGTACATGGAGAAGCTGGGCTTCAACCTGGTCGGCTACGGCTGCGTCACCTGCATCGGCAACTCGGGCCCGCTGCCCGAGGAGGTCTCGGCCGCCGTCAACGAGGCCGACCTGGCCGTCGTCTCGGTGCTCTCCGGCAACCGCAACTTCGAGGGCCGGATCAACCCCGACGTCAAGATGAACTACCTGGCCTCGCCGCCGCTGGTGGTCGCCTACGCCCTCGCCGGCAACATGAACATCGACATCACCAAGGACGCCCTGGGCCAGGACGCCGACGGCAACGACGTCTTCCTCGCCGACATCTGGCCGTCCGAGCAGGAGGTCGCCGACACTGTCGCCGGCTCCATCGACGAGGCCATGTTCGACAAGGGCTACCAGGATGTCTTCGCCGGCGACCACCGCTGGCAGTCGCTCCCGGTCCCGACCGGCAACACCTTCGAGTGGGACGCCGAGTCCACCTACGTCCGCAAGCCCCCGTACTTCGAGGGCATGGCGAAGACCCCGAGCCCGGTGACGGACATCGCCGGCGCCCGCGTCCTGGCCAAGCTGGGCGACTCGGTCACCACCGACCACATCTCCCCGGCCGGCAACATCAAGCCGGGCACCCCGGCGGCGCAGTACCTGACCGCCAACGGTGTGGAGAAGCGCGACTTCAACTCGTACGGCTCGCGCCGTGGCAACCACGAGGTGATGATCCGCGGCACCTTCGCCAACATCCGCCTGCGCAACCAGATCGCGCCGGGCACCGAGGGCGGCTACACCCGCGACTTCACCCAGGCCGACGCGCCGGTGTCGTTCATCTACGACGCCTCGCAGAACTACCAGGCCGCCGGCATCCCGCTGGTCGTCCTGGCCGGCAAGGAGTACGGCTCCGGCTCGTCCCGCGACTGGGCCGCCAAGGGCACCGCGCTGCTGGGCGTCAAGGCCGTCATCGCCGAGTCCTACGAGCGCATCCACCGCTCGAACCTGATCGGCATGGGCGTCCTGCCGCTGCAGTTCCCGGAGGGCCAGAACGCCGAGTCCCTCGGCCTGACCGGCGAGGAGACCTTCTCCTTCACCGGCGTGACCGAGCTCAACGAGGGCCGCACCCCGGCGACCGTCAAGGTCAAGGCCGGCGACGTCGAGTTCGACGCGGTCGTGCGCATCGACACCCCCGGCGAGGCGGACTACTACCGCAACGGCGGCATCCTGCAGTACGTGCTGCGCAGCCTCATCGGCTGATCAGGCGTAGCCGCTGAAGTAGTGCCAAGAGGCCGGACCGCGTCCACGCGGTCCGGCCTCTTGTATGTCCAGACCAAATGGACTAAACCTCTGTCTCAGCTTGGTCCAGACCACTTGATGCTGATTCAGAGAAAGCCATGGGTCTTCTCGTATGCGCATGCTCAGTCGTACCGCCGCCCTCCTCGCCGCCGTCACGGTGGCCTCCGCGATCGCCGCCCCCACGGCGTCCGCCCATGACCGCGGCCACGGCCCGAAGCTGAAGGGGCAGCGGGTGGGCTACTTCACCCAGTGGGGCGCGGACAGCTCCGCGAAGCGGGTGCAGGAGTCCGGCCAGGCCGGAAAGCTCACCGTCATCAACTACGCCTTCGGCAACGTCTCCGCCGAAGGCACCTGCTTCGAGACCAACGACGCCGGCCTGGGCGACGCCCTGAGCGACTACCAGCGCCCGTACAGCGCCGAACAGTCGGTGGACGGCGTGGCCGACACCGCCGGCCAGAAGCTCAAGGGCAACTTCAACCAGCTGCGCAAGCTCAAGGCGAAGAACCCGCAGCTGAAGGCGGTCATCTCACTCGGCGGCTGGAGCTGGTCCAAGTACTTCTCGGACGCGGCCGCCACCGACGCCTCCCGCAGGAAGTTCGTCTCGTCCTGCATCGACCTGTACATCAAGGGCAACCTGCCGAAGCTCGCCGGCTCCCCCGAGGGCGGCACCGGCGTGGGCGCGGGCGTCTTCGACGGCATCGACATCGACTGGGAGTACCCGGGCGGCGGCGGTGACGGCGGCAACGTCGTGCGCCCCGAGGATGGCCGCAATTACACGCTGCTGATGCAGGAGTTCCGCCGCCAGCTGGACCAGCAGAGCGGCCGCAAGGGCCCGCACTACCTGCTGACCGCGGCCGTCGCCGCCAACGAGACCGTCGCCGACCGGCTGGAGCTGCCGCAGCTGTCCCGCTCGGTCGACTTCCTCAACCTGATGACCTACGACCTGCACGGCCCGTGGGAGGGCAAGGGCCCGACCAACCACCACGCCAACCTCTACTCCGACCCGACCGACCCGGAGCCGCGGCAGCGCAGCGCGGACAAGGCCGTCGAGCACTACGTCGAGCGCGGCCTGCCCTCCGAGCAGCTCGTGCTCGGCGTGCCGTTCTACGCCCACGGCTGGACGGGCGTACCGGCCGGCGACCGGAACGGCCTGTACCAGCCGGCCACCGCCGCGACCGGTGACCTCACCTACAAGGAGGTCGCCGCGCAGCCCGGCAAGGTCTACACCGACCGCGACCACGGCGCGAGCTGGAAGTACGACGGCACCACCTTCTGGAGCTACGACACCCCCGAGGTGATCACCCAGAAGGCCCGCTACGCCCGGTGGAACGACCTGGGCGGCGTGATGGTCTGGGCGCTGGACGGCGACGACGCCAAGGGCACGATGGTCGCCGCCATCGACCGCGGCCTCCAGCGCGGCTGACCACAGGAGCACAGGCGCGCAGGCCGCGCACACCGCAGCCGCGCACACCGCACGCCCGCACACCGCAGGCCCGCAGGCCGGAGAAACCGGCCAGGGCCCGCCGCGATCACTCGCGGCGGGCCCTGGCCGCTCTGCTCCGCAGGGGCATCAGATCCCGTCGCAGGCCTGCGCCCGCAGCGCCCGGGCCAGGTCGTCCCGGCGCTCCAGCACCAGCCGGCGCAGCGCGGGCGCCGCGTCCGGGTGGCCGCTCAGCCAGGCGTCCGCCTCGGCCAGCGTCGCCTCGCTGACCTGGGCGTGCGGGAAGAAGCCTCCGACGATCCGCATCGCGATCTCGATGGTCCGCTCGGACCAGACCCGCTCCAGCAGCTTGAAGTACGGCGCCGCGTACAGCGCGGTGAGGTCGCGGTGCGCGGGCAGCGCGAAGCCGGCGATGTTGGCCTCGACCAGGGCGTTGGGCAGCTCGTCCGAGTCGATCACGGCGGACCAGGCGGCGGCCTTGGCCTCCGGGGTCGGCCGGGCGGCCAGGCACTGGGTGTACTGGCGCTTGCCGCTGGCCGTGTTGTCGGCCTTCAGCTCCCCGGCGATCTCCTCGTCGGAGGCCTGGCCGGCCGCGGCCAGCGTCAGCCAGAGCGACCAGCGCAGCTCCTGGTCGACGTCCAGGCCGTCGATCCGGGCGGTGCCGGCGAGCAGGCCGCGGACCAGGCCGAGGTGCTCGGAGCCGTTGGCGGTCTGCGCCAGGAAGCGCGCCCAGGCTAGCTGGTGGTCGCTGCCGGGGGCGGCGTCGCGCAGCTCGCGCAGCGCGCCGTCGGCCAGCAGCCGGCCGCCCTCGCCGCGCCAGGCCGGGGCGGCGTACAGGTCGACGGCGCTCTTGGCCTGGCTGTGCAGCGACTGCAGCACGCCGATGTTGGACTCCTGGCCGGCGAAGCGCAGCACCAGGGCGATGTAGTCGCGGGCCGGCATCAGGCCGTCCCGGGTCAGGTTCCAGACGGCGGACCAGGCGAGCGCCCGGGCCAGGTCGTCCTGGATGTCGCCGAGGCCGGTGCGCAGCGTCTCCAGCGACTCGCCGTCGAAGCGGATCTTGCAGTACGTCAGGTCGTCGTCGTTGAGCAGCACCAGGGCGGGCCGGGGGCGGCCGGCGGCCCCGGCGACGACGGTGCGGGCGCCGGTGACGTCCAGCTCGATCCGGTCGGTGCGCACCAGCGCGCCGTCGGCGTCCCGGTCGTAGAGGCCGACCGCGATCCGGTGCGGGCGCAGCGCGTTGCCGTTGCCGGCGTCCTGGAGGACGGCAAGTTCGGTGATCCGGCCCTCGGCGTCGACGGTGACCTGCGGGGTGAGCGCGTTGACGCCGGCGGTCTGCAGCCAGGCGGCGGCCCAGGCGGTGAGGTCGCGGCCGCTGGTCTCCTCCAGGATGCCCAGCAGGTCGCCCAGTTCGGTGTTGCCGAAGGCGTGCTGCTTGAAGTAGCGGCGGGCGCCCTCGAAGAACGCCTCCGAACCGACGTACGCCACCAGCTGCTTGAGCACCGAGGCGCCCTTGGCGTAGGTGATGCCGTCGAAGTTGAGCTTGGCGTCCTCCAGGTCCCGGATGTCGGCGGTGATCGGGTGGGTGGTGGGGAACTGGTCCTGCCGGTAGGCCCAGGCCTTGCGCTGGTTGGCGAAGGTGATCCAGGCCGAGGAGTAGCGGGTGCGGGCGCCGATCAGCCCGTAGGAGCCCATGAAGTCGGCGAAGGACTCCTTCAGCCAGAGGTCGTCCCACCAGCGCATGGTGACGAGGTCGCCGAACCACATGTGCGCCATCTCGTGCAGGATGACGTTGGCCCGGCCCTCGTAGGCGGCGTCGGTGACCTTCGAGCGGAAGATGAACTCCTCGCGGAAGGTCACGCAGCCCGGGTTCTCCATCGCGCCGATGTTGTACTCGGGGACGAACGCCTGGTCGTACTTGCCGAACGGGTACGGGTAGTCGAACGCCTCGTGGAAGAAGTCGAGCCCGGCCTTGGTGACGCCGAGGATCTCGTCCGCGTCGAAGTAGGGGGCGAGCGACTTGCGGCAGAGCGCGGAGAGCGGGATCTCCAGCACGGTGCCGTCGGCGAGGGTGCGGCTGTAGTGGTCGCCGGCCACGTGGTACGGGCCGGCCACGACGGCGGTGAGGTAGGTGGAGATCGGCTGCGTCGGCGCGAACTGCCAGGTGCGCGCGGCGGCGTCCCCGCTGCCGTCCTCGGTCACGCTCTCGTGGACGGCGTTGGAGCGGACGTCCCAGGCGGCGGGGGCGGTGACGGTGAAGGAGAACGGTGCCTTCAGGTCGGGCTGCTCGAAGGTGGCGAACACCCGGCGGGCATCGGCCGGCTCGTAGTGGGTGTAGAGGTAGGTCTCGCCGTCGACCGGGTCGGTGAAGCGGTGCAGGCCCTCGCCGGTGCGGCTGTACGCGCAGTCGGCGTCGACCACCAGGACGTTCTCCGCGGCGAGACCGTCGACGTGGACGCGGGCGCCGTCGAAGGCGGTGGCGGGGTCGAGCGCGCGCCCGTTCAGGGTGACCGAGCGGACCGCGGGGGCCAGCAGGTCGAGGAAGGTCGAGGCGCCGGGCTCCGAGCAGCGGAAGGCGAGGGTGGTGGTGGAGCGGAAGGTGGCGGCCGCCGGGTCGGGGGCGGAGGTCACGTCCAGCCGGACCTGGTAGCTGTCCACGGCCAGGATGCTGGCCCGCTGCTGGGCTTCGTCGCGGCTCAGGTTCTTGCCCGGCACGGCGGTACTCCTTTGTCCGGCACGCACGGTGGTGCGGTCTTCGCTGCTGCGGTCAGGTGCTGCGCTGTAGTGCTGCGGAGGCATCCTTTCACGCCCTTTGCGCCGGTACCATTGCACAAGTCGCGGTGTGGGCCCGGAATCAGCGGCTCCGGGCGGATGTTGGCAGCGGGGGAGCCCCGTGCGGGGCGCCGCCCACCTCTGCCGCCCGACCTCCGAGGAAGACCACCGCTGTGACGACTGCCGCTGACCGCAAGACCGCCGACTTCTGGTTCGACCCGGCCTGCCCGTGGGCCTGGATGACGTCCCGCTGGCTGATCGAGGTCCAGCAGCTGCGCCCGGTGGACGTGCGGTGGCACGTGATGAGCCTGTCGGTGCTGAACGAGGGCCGCGACCTGCCGGAGCACTACCGCACGCTGCTGGACAACGCCTGGGGCGCGGTCCGGGTCTGCATCGCCGCCGCCGAGAGGCACGGTGACGAGGTGCTCGGCCGGCTCTACACCGAGCTGGGTACCCGGTTCCACAACCAGGGTCTGCCGCAGAACCGCGAGACGATCGAGGCGGCGCTGGTCGCCGCCGGCCTGCCGGCCGAGCTGGCCGACGCGGCGGGGACGGACGTGTACGACGAGGCCCTGCGCCTGTCCCACAAGGAGGGCATCACCCTGGTCGGCGAGGACGTCGGCACCCCGGTGATCGCCGTCGAGGGCGTGGACGGCGAGCGTGTCGCGTTCTTCGGCCCGGTGGTCACCCCGACGCCGCGCGGCGAGGCCGCCGCCCGCCTCTGGGACGGCACCCTGCTGGTCGCCTCCACCCCGGGCTTCTACGAGATCAAGCGCACCCGCACCGCCGGCCCGTCCTTCGAGTGACCCCGGGCGGGTCCGCACAGCGCGAGGGGCCCGGTACCGCCGAAGCGGTACCGGGCCCCTCGCGCGTGCGCTACGCGGTGCGTGCGGCGTCCCGGCGCTGCTTGAGCAGGCCCGCGCCGATGAGCAGGGCGACCAGCACGCCGGCCGCGTACAGCTGCTGCCGGTTGCCCTCGGTGGTGGTCATCAGCGCGAGGATGCCGACCACGGCGGCCATCGCGATCCAGGTCAGGTACGGGTAGCCCCACATCTTGACGGTGAGCAGTTCGGGTGACTCGCGCTCCAGCCGGCGGCGCATCTTCAGCTGGACGACGCAGATGAAGAACCAGACCACCAGGATGGCGACGCCGGTGGTGTTCATCAGCCAGGTGAAGACGGTGTCCGGCCAGAACTTGCCGGCCAGCACCGCGCCGAAGCCGAACAGGCAGGAGGCCAGCACGGCCGCCCGCGGCACCCCGCCGCTGACCTTGGCCAGCACCTTGGGGCCCTGGCCGCGGGAGACCAGCGAGTACGCCATCCGGGAGGAGCCGTAGATGTTGGCGTTCATCGCGGAGAGCAGGGCGATCAGCACCACGGTCTCCATGATGGCGCCGGCGCCGGGCACGCCCAGGTGCTGGAGGACCGTCACGTACGGGCCGTTCTCGACGACCGACGGGTCCTTCCAGGAGACCAGGGTGACGACCAGGGCCATCGAGCCAATGTAGAAGATCGCGATCCGCCAGACCGCGGTGCGCACCGCGTTGGCGACGTTGCGCTTGGGGTCGTCGGACTCGGCGGCGGCGATGGTCACGGTCTCCAGGCCGCCGTAGGCGAAGACCGAGGCGAGCAGGCCGACGATCAGTCCGTCGACGCCGGTGGGCAGGAAGCCGCCCTGGCCGGTGAGGTTGGTGGTGCCGGGGGCGCCGTGGCCGAGCACCCCGGCCACGCCGAGCGCGCCGAGCACCAGGAAGGCGATGATCGCGGCGACCTTGATCGCGGCGAACCAGAACTCGAACTCGCCGAAGTTCTTCACCGCGGTCAGGTTGCTGGCGCAGAAGAAGACCATGAAGAGGCCGACCCAGACCCAGGCGGAGACGCCGGGGACCCAGCCGTTGACGATCTTCCCGGCGGCGGTGGCCTCGGCGGCGACGCCGCAGCAGAGCATCACCCAGTACATCCAGCCGGCGGTGATCCCGGCCCAGGGGCCGATCTCCTTCTCGGCGTGGACCGAGAAGGAGCCGGAGGCGGGGCGGGCGGCCGACATCTCGCCGAGCATCCGCATGATCAGCATGACCAGCAGGCCGGAGAGGGTGAACGCCAGGATGATGGCGGGTCCGGCCGCCGCGATGCCCGCCCCGGAGCCGACGAAGAGGCCGGCGCCGATGACCCCGCCGAGCGCGATCATCGAGAGGTGGCGCTGCTTGAGGCCGTGCGAGAGCTGCCGGCCGCCGTCGGCCGGGGTGTCGGCGGGGGAGGTCGTCCCGGGCGCCGGGGGCGCGGAGGTACGGGCCATGGGGTGGGGATCCAGACTGTTCGGATGGCGGTGCGAGCTGCCCAATATCCGGGGACGCGGTTGTCCATGCCAAGAATGTCCGGCCCGGGCCCAGAATGCGGACCGGATCGTGACGGAGAATGGCCGGAACCATCACGTTCCGTCGTTCTCGGTGGGTCGGATCCGACAAGGAGCGCCTTCCGGGCTTTGTCCGGTTCCCTGGCGGTGCCGGCGGCGATCACCGCGTAGGTTCACAGATGTTCACTCACCTGATCATCAGAGGAATCCCCGATGGCCACTGCCAGCACCCCGACCGCCAGCACCCCGATACTGAGCCGCGGCGTCCTCGCCGACCTGCTGCCCGCCGCCTCCACCCGGCTCGGCGCCCAGGCCCGCGACCTCGCCCTGGTGGCCGGCGGTGCCGCCCTCACCGGCCTGGCCGCCCAGCTCTCGGTGAACGTCCCCGGCTCCCCGGTCCCGGTCACCGGCCAGACGTTCGCCGCCCTGCTGGTCGGCACCGCGCTCGGCGCCCGCCGCGGCGTCGCCTCGCTCGGCCTCTACCTGCTGGCCGGCATGGCGGGCCTGCCCTGGTTCGCCGAGGGCACCTCCGGCTGGTCGATGCCCTCGCTCGGCTACGTGCTCGGCTTCGTCGTGGCGGCCGCCCTGACCGGCGCGCTGGCCCGCCGCGGCGCCGACCGCACCCCGGTGAACACCGCCGTCACCATGGTCCTCGGCAGCCTCGCCATCTACGCCGTCGGCGTGCCCTACCTCGCCTTCTCGCTGGACGTCCCGCTGGCCCGCGCCGCCGAGCTGGGCCTCTACCCGTACCTGGTCGGCGACGCCCTGAAGGCGGCCCTCGCGGCCGGCGCCCTGCCGCTCGCCTGGAAGCTCCTCGGCCGCCGCTGAATCCCCTCTTTCCGGGCCTCGGCTCTCCTCCGGGATGCTCGGGCCCGGTCCGACGGTCGGCGCTCCAGGGCCCTCGTCCCTCGGGGCCTCCTCGCGTCTCCCTTTCGGTACCGGCCGGCCCTTCGGCTCGCTCGGCCCCCTGCACGGCCTCGGTAGACGCGCATGCCACACTCGTGCCATGCGCGTCTACCTGGGCTCCGACCATGCCGGATACGAACTGAAGAACCACCTCGTGGAGTGGCTGAAGGGGGCCGGCCACGAGCCGGTCGACTGCGGGCCGCACATCTACGACGCCCTCGACGACTACCCGCCGTTCTGCCTGCGGGCCGCCGAGCGCACCGCCGCCGACCCGGAGGCGCTGGGCATCGTGATCGGCGGTTCGGGCAACGGCGAGGCGATCGCCGCCAACAAGGTGAAGGGCGTGCGTGCCGCGCTGGCCTGGAGCGAGCAGACCGCCTCGCTCGGCCGCGAGCACAACAACGCCAACGTGATCTCCATCGGCGGCCGGATGTACACCGAGGAGGAGGCCACCAAGTTCGTGGAGATCTTCCTCAACACCCCGTACAGCGGCGACGAGCGGCACACCCGCCGGATCGACATGCTGAGCGAGTACGAGACCACCGGTGAGCTCCCGCCGATCCCGGCCCACCACCCGCAGCAGGGCTGAGCCCCGCCGTTCCACCCCGTCGAACCCTCCCGCCGGCCGGCCGCGCTCCCGCAGCGCCGCCGGCCGGCGTGTCCGTGCGGGCGTGCGCCCCTGTGTGATCGGCCACAGCGCCCGCCCCGTCCGACCGGCGTACGAACGGCCCCGTGCGCGGGGCGCATGTGCCGCCCGCGTGGTTCGTACGCCCAACCGGCACACGCTTCCTGACGTAGCGGACGGTGCCCGCCGCAATCGGCCGAAACCCGCTGACGCGGCCGCGCCACGGCGGCGCCGCCCGTGCCCGAGCCGTCGACGCCGGGCCGCAACCGTGGATATGGTCGGTCCCCATGGCTGGCAGACCGCCGGGCACACCGCCCCAGACGACTGCGACGAGGCCCGGCGCCGCCACGGCGTCCGACCCCGTGACGGCCCGGTTGCGCAAGAGACTCCGCCGGGTCCGCCGAAGGCTGCGCACGGCCGGTGTCGACTACTTCCGCGGCGGCGCCGCCGACTGGCCGGTGCTCTGCGCGCTCGCCCTGCTCGTCCCGCTGCTGATACTGCTCAACATCTGGATCCCCGCCTGGGCCCCGCCCACCTCGCTGGTCCTGCCGATCCTGGCCGCCGCACTGCTGCTGCGCCCGGGAAGCCTGGTGGTGCTGTACGCGCTGGCCGCGCTCGGCCTCTCCGCCGAGTCCGTGATCCACACCGGCCAGCGGGTCGCCAGTGCCGACCCGGACGCCTACACCTACGGCGTCACCCCCGGCGCCGCCCTGGTGGTCGGCGCGGCCGGGGTCGGCGGCCTGCTGCTGGCCCAGTTCCGCAGCCGGGTCGGCGTCCCCTGGTGGGGCGGCTCCACCATGCTCTTCGACCTGCGCGAGCGGCTGCGGGTGCAGAGCCGCGTCCCCCGGCTGCCGGACGGCTGGCACGCCGACATGGCGCTGCGCCCGGCCGGCGGGCAGTCCTTCTCCGGCGACTTCGTGGTCGCCGCCCGAACCGGCCCCGGCCAGCGGGTGCTGGAGGTGGTCCTCGCGGACGTCTCCGGCAAGGGCATGGACGCCGGCTCCCGGGCCCTGCTGCTCTCCGGGGCCTTCGGCGGCCTGCTCGGCTCGCTGCCCGCGCACGACTTCCTGCCCGCCGCCAACGGCTACCTGCTCCGGCAGTCCTGGGAGGAGGGCTTCGCGACCGCCGTCCACCTGGTGCTGGACCTGGACACCGGCGAGTACGAGCTGCTCTCGGCCGGCCACCTGCCCGGCATGCAGCGGCTGGCCGGCGCCGGGCGCTGGGAGGCGAAGGAGGCCTCGGAGGGTGCGGCGCTCGGCATCTACGACGGCGCCAAGTTCGAGGGCGTGCGCGGCCGGCTGAACCGCGGCGACGTCCTGCTGCTCTGCACCGACGGCATGGTCGAGGCGCCCGGCCGGGACCTCTCCGAGGGCATGGACCGGCTGATGGGCGAGGCCGACCGGCTGGTCCCCGGCGCGGGCCCCGGGGCCGGCATCGGCGCGGCCTCCCGGCTGATCGAGACGGTCGCCCGGGACATCAACGACGACCGCGCGGTGCTGCTGCTCTGGCGCGACTGACCGCGCTCCGGCCGTCCTGGCGGGCCGCCTTCGCCCGGGCACATGCCGCGGGCAGGTGCTGTCAAGCCGGGGAGCTGATCTTCGGCCATTTCGGACCTGCCGTCACCGGACCGGACCTGCCGCTTCCGGTCCCGCCCGCCGGGCGTTTCCCCGCCGCTCAGCGCGGCCCCGCCGACGATTCGTCAGAACGTCTCGGCTATCGTCTCGGTCGGCGGAAACTCGTCTCGCATCGCAGGATATCGGCGTTCGGCTGACAGCCAGACCTTTACGCAACCGGCACGGTCGACCACACTGAGTCCGGGCGGGACTGGTCAGGATTCGGGGGATGGGGGGCGTCACGTGCGGCACGACGGGCACCGTGCGGCCGCAGCGGGCTCTCCCCCCGGCCGGGACAGGTCGGACGAACTGCCGTTCCGCCTCGGGACCGTCGGACAGACCGGGGTCCGGCTTCGCAGGGGCTGTCAGGCGCTGGCACCCCGCTATGAAACGAGGAAGTGAGTCCGGGTGGCACTCTCCGTCTCCGCGCTGGTCCTGTTCGGCATCATCTGCTTCATCTTCATCCGCAACAAGCAGCTGAAGACCGGGCACTTCATCCTGGCCGCCCTGTTCGGCTTCATGCTCAACCAGAGCACGGCCGCCAAGCCGATCCAGGACTTCCTGACCCAGATCGCCAAGAGCATCTCCAACATCGCCAGTTGACCCCCGGGGGCCTCGTCCGGGGCCCGGGGCGGGTGCGGCGCAGGCCGGCTCTCACCGGTCGGCCCGTCTGGCCTGCCGCCAGCGCCCGAACAGCCCCCGGGGCCGCGCCGCCGCCACGGCCGGCGCCCGGACCGCCGCGGGTGCCGCGGCGCCCGTCGGCGTGGCCGGCCGCAGCGTCGTCCCGCGGGCCGTCAGCAGCACGAACAGCCGGGCCCAGCACAGGCGTTCGCCGCGCGGCCAGTCCAGCGCGCGCAGCGCCGCCGAGGCGGCCTCCGACACCTCGCCGTTGACCCGGACCTCGGCGACGTCGTCCCCCGCCTTGCCGCCGAGGAAGAGCTTCACCCCGTTCGGCGCGCCCCCGGCCAGCTCCGGCAGCAGCGCCGGCGCCAGCGCGGGCAGCACCCGGTGCTCCGCGAGCCAGCCGGCCAGCCGCTCGTTGCCGAACCCGAACACCGCCGCCGGCCCCTGGACGGCGTGCCAGCCCGGCAGCTCCGGGTGGTCGGCGTGGTCGCCGTGCTCTCCCCGGCCCTGCTCCTGTTCGACCAGCGCCGAGGCGGTGGTGGTCGCCCACATCCGCACCGCGTTGGCGAGCTTCTCCTCCTCGGTCTTGCCGAGGCCGGCCGCGCAGTCCCAGACCACCGGCCCGTCCGCGCGGCCGAGTTGGAGGACGTAGCCGAGGTCGACGTGGCCGGCGCCGTCCTGGCCGGGGTGCTCGCGGACGGCCACCGCCGTGGTGCCCGGCCCGCGCACCACCTCGCCGTCGACCGTGAACTCCTGCCCGTAGCGCGCCATCTCCTGGACCACACAGCGCTGTATGACGGCCAGTCGGTCCTGGGGACGCACGGGTACTCCTCCACCTCGGGCTCGCAGCCGCCTCGGCTCGCAGTGTTTTCGAAACTGCGCTCGAACGCCGCCGAGGCTATCGGCCCGGAGCCCCACCGGGAAACCGCCCGGGAGCCTGGGCCCCGGCCCCTCCGGTCGCGGGAATGTCCTGAATGCCCCAGTTTGGGTAGCGGCAACCGTAGGCCACCGCCTGGAGAACCGCATGCCCCGCACCGACCTGACGCCCCCTCCGCCACCGCTCCTCACCCCGGACGGCTCCGGCCTGGTCGCCGAGATCGAGGCCTACCTCGCCTCGCTGCCCGCCCCGGCGCGCACACCGGTCCCGTACGTCCCGCTGCACGGCTCCACCGTGCAGCCCTGGCACGCCGGCCACCCGCTGCCCCGGGCCACCCTGCTGGACAGGGCGCTGCGCCGCCCGGCCCGCCCGGTGCCGGTCACCGCCGCCGAGCATCTGCGGCTCGCCTCCCGCTACATCGGCGCCCACGGCTGGCTGCAGGGCGCGATGTGGGACCAGGCCGGCCGGGTCTGCCTGCTCGGCGCCCAGGCCGCCGTCCTCGCCCACGGCTACGGCACCCCGCTGACCGTCCGCACCGCCCGGGTCCAGCTGATGGAGGTGCTGCACGCCACCGGCCGCCCGGCGAACTCCCCGGACGAGTACAACGACCGCCCGACCACCCGCCAGGCCGACGTCCACCAACTGCTCGACCGGGCGGCCGCGCGGGCCGGACGGCTCGGCCTCTGACCGGCTGACGAGCCGTCGGAGGGTGTCGCCGGGAAAGCGAACGGCCCCGGAGGGACGGTGACGTCTCTCCGGGGCCGGACAGTTGGAGCGGGCGACGAGAATCGAACTCGCGTGACTAGTTTGGAAGACTAGGGCTCTACCATTGAGCTACGCCCGCATGATCCCCCGGCCGTCGCCGGACGGAAGGTCGGGAACAGCGTACCTGGTCCGGTCGGCTCCGCGCACACCACATTCGTCGTGAGGGCCTCGGATATGTCGGCGAACCGGCAGGGCCCGGCGTGTACGCTTCCTCTCGGCACCACGGGGTGTGGCGCAGTTTGGTAGCGCGTCCGCTTTGGGAGCGGAAGGCCGTCGGTTCGAATCCGGTCACCCCGACAGTGCGGCAGGGTCTCGTCCTCGGCGGGGCCCTGTTGGCGTCTTCGGGCTCCGTTGGCATCTTCGGAGCGGGTCCGGCATGGTAGGTGGTTGATTTTTCACCCAAAGCTGGAGCTCCGATGAGGATGAACCCCAAGATCGCGGTCGGAGTCGTCTTCGTCGCCTCGCTGTTCATGTCGATCATGGACACCACGATCGTCAACGTGGCGCTGCCCGCGATCGGCCGCCAGTTCGGCACCGACCCCGCCGGGGTCGGCGTGATCAACGTCGGCTACCTGGTCAGCCTGGCCGTCTTCGTCCCGCTCTCCGGCTGGCTGGGGGACCGCTACGGCACCCGCCGGGTCTTCCTCGCCGCCCTCACCCTCTTCACCGTCGCCTCGCTGCTCTGCGGCGCGGCCGGCTCGATGACCTCGCTCACCCTCTACCGGATCCTCCAGGGCGCGGCCGGCGGCCTGCTCACCCCGGTCGGGATGACGATGCTCTTCCGCGCCTTCCCGCAGGAGGAGCGGATGCGGGCCACCCGCATCCTGATGCTGCCCACCGCGGTCGCCCCAGCCGCCGGGCCGGTGCTCGGCGGCTGGCTGGTGGACGGCTGGTCCTGGCACTGGGTCTTCATCGTCAACGTGCCGGTCGGCATCGCCGCCCTGGTCTTCGGCGTGCTCTTCCTGCCCGACTACCGCGCCGAGCGGGCCGGCCGGTTCGACGCGGCCGGGTTCCTGCTCTCCGCGGCCGGCTTCGGCGCGGCGATGTACGCGCTCTCCGAGGGCGCGTCCGAGGGCTGGGGGAGCGCGCGGATCCTGGCATCGGCGCTCGTCGGCCTGCTCGCGCTGGCGGCCCTGGTCGTGGTCGAGCTGCGCCGCCCCGAGCCGATGCTCGACCTGCGGCTCTTCCGGGACCGTATATTCCGCACCACCAACCTCCTCTCGCTCTTCTCCGGCGCCGCCTTCCTCGGCATGCTCTACCTCTTCCCGCTGCTGATGCAGGACGCGCTCGGCATGGACGCCCTGCACAGCGGCCTGATGGTGTTCCCCGAGGCGCTCGGCGTGATGCTCGCCTCCCAGGTGGCGGGCCGCCTCTACCCGCGGATCGGCCCGCGCCGGATCCTGGTCGCCGGCGCCACCGTGGTGGCCGGCTGCCTCGCCCTGATGGCCACCATCGGGCCGGACAGCAACCTCTGGGCGGTGCGCGCCCTCATGTTCCTCACCGGCTATGCGATGTCGCACGTCTTCATGCCCTCGCAGACCGCCGCCTTCGCCACCATCACCCCGCGCGCCACCGGCGCCGCCTCCACCCTCTACAACGCGCAGCGCCAGCTCGGCTCCGCGCTCGGCGTCGCGGTGCTCGGCACCGTGCTGACCGCCGTCGGCCCCCTCGCCGTGAACGCTTCGGGTACGCCCGTGGCGAACCTCACCGCCTACCGCGCCGCCTTCCTCACCGCGGCCGGCCTGGCCCTCGTGGCGGCCGTGATCGCCTTGCTGGTACGGGATTCCGACGCCGCCGCCACCATGCGCCAGGTACCGGCGGGGGGTACCGGAGAGCCGTCCGGGAAGGCCGTCCCGGAGCCCGCCGGGAAGGGCTGAACGCCGCCCGGCGGCGGCGTCCTGGCGTCCGCCTTTCGTGGTACCGGTAGGATGGGGCGCTGGCGGTAGTCCCTGTGGCGTCAACCCAGGTCAACCGCACGAGGGCGAGGAGTCACGCTCACCGTCCACCCCCCACGGGAGATGCAGCTCCAACCGCCCATCGCCCGTCTCGCCCGACCCGCCCGTACCGGCCCCGGCCGGCGGCATGGGGAGGGCGGAGGCAACCTGACCGCAAGCCCATAGGAGACCAAACCGTGAAGAGCGCCGTCGAGACTCTGAACCCGACCCGGGTTCGACTCACCGTCGAGGTGCCCTTCGAGGAGCTCAAGCCCAGCCTCGACGCGGCGTACAAGAAGATCAACCAGCAGGTCTCGGTCCCGGGCTTCCGCAAGGGCAAGATCCCGAACCGGGTCATCGACCAGCGTTTCGGTCGTGGCGCCGTGCTGGAGGAGGCCGTCAACGACGCTCTCCCGCGCTTCTACACGCAGGCCGTCGACGAGGGCAAGATCGAGGTTCTCGGACAGCCCGACATCACCAACATCGAGGGTGTCGAGAAGATCGCCGACGGTGGTGACCTGAAGTTCACCGCCGAGGTCGACATCCGCCCGGAGATCACCCTCCCGGACTTCTCGACCATCGAGGTCACCGTCGACCCGATCGTGGTCACCGACGAGGACGTCGACAAGTCCCTGGAGCAGCTGCGCGAGCGCTTCTCCTCGGTCAAGGACGTCGAGCGCGCCGCGGCCGCCGGCGACATCGTGGTCGTCGACCTCGAGGCCAAGGTCGACGGCGAGGTGCCGGAGGACGGCACCGCCGCCGGCGTCAGCTACGAGATCGGCTCGGGCCGTCTGATCGACGGCATCGACGACGCCGTCGTCGGCCTCGAGGCCGGTGGCACCGCGACCTTCAGCACCGAGCTCAAGGGTGGCACCCAGGCGGGCAAGACCTCCGAGGTCACCGTCACCGTCACCGCCGTCCAGGAGAAGGAGCTGCCCGAGCTGGACGACGAGTTCGCCCAGCTGGCCAGCGAGTTCGACACCCTGGAGGAGCTGCGCGGCGACTCCCGCAAGCGCCTCGAGCGCATGAAGGAGTACGACCAGGCCACCCAGGCCCAGGAGAAGGTGCTCGACGCGCTGCTGGCGCTGGTCGAGATCGAGTTCCCGGAGAAGCTTCTCAAGGACGAGATCCAGACCCGCAAGCACAACCTCGAGCACCACCAGCTGGAGCCGATGGGCCTCGACCTCGCGACCTACCTGGAGACCCAGGGCAAGACCGAGGAGGAGTTCCTGGCGGAGACCGAGGAGCAGGCGAAGAAGGGCATCAAGACCCAGTTCGTCCTGGACCAGATCGTCGCCGACGAGGAGCTGGGTGTTAACCAGGAGGAGCTCACCGAGCACCTCATCCGCCGCGCCGCCGGCTCGGGCCTGAGCCCGGACCAGTTCGCGCAGCAGGTCGTCCAGGGTGGCCAGGTGCCGCTGCTGGTCGGCGAGGTCGCCCGCGGCAAGGCGCTGGCCACCGTGGTCGAGGCCGCCAAGGTCGTCGACACCGAGGGCAACGAGATCAACTTCGACGACGACGAGACCGACGAGTCGGGCAAGACCGTCGCCGCCGAGGCCCCGGCCGCCGAGGCCGAGGCCGAGGAGAAGACCGAGGCCTGACCGCCCCGGTTGCCCTGACACATCAGCGGGCCCGGACGCCGTACACGGTGTCCGGGCCCGCCGTGTTCCCCGCGGTTCCGGGCGGGGCGCGCCGTGAACCCTGCGCTCACAGCGAACAGTTCTGCGTGAGGGATTCTGCGGCCCGGCCTGCGCGTTAGGGTCCATGGACAGCACCAATCACGACGTGATACCCGGAAGCTGTGCGACATCGTGACGGCCGTGGAGCGACCGTCCAAATCGACTGAGCAGGTGGCTAAGTGACGTTCCCGCAGATGCAGATGCCTGGCCCGATGGCGCCGCACGCCGCCTCTGGTGACGTGCTCGGCGGCCTGGGCGACCAGGTCTACAACCGGCTGCTCAACGAGCGGATCATCTTCCTCGGCCAGCAGGTCGACGACGACATCGCCAACAAGATCACCGCCCAGCTGCTGCTGCTGGCCGCGGACCCGGACAAGGACATCTTCCTTTACATCAACTCCCCGGGCGGCTCGATCTCGGCCGGCATGGCGATCTACGACACCATGCAGTACATCAAGAACGACGTCGTCACCATCGCGATGGGCATGGCCGCCTCGATGGGTCAGTTCCTGCTGACCGCCGGCGCCAAGGGCAAGCGCTTCTCGCTGCCGAACGCCAACATCCTCATGCACCAGCCGTCCGCCGGTCTCGGCGGCTCGGCGACCGACATCCGCATCCAGGCCGAGCAGCTGCTCCGCACCAAGAAGCGGATGTCCGAGCTGATCGCCTTCCACAGCGGCCAGTCCTTCGAGCAGATCACCGCGGACTCCGACCGCGACCGCTGGTTCACGCCGGAGGAGGCCCTGGAGTACGGCCTGATCGACGCGATCATGCACAGCGCCGCGGACGTCCCGGGCGGCGGCGGCACGGGCGCCTGAGCCTCGGCCCCGGATCCCACGAGACCACAGCCACATCGCTCCGGAGGACTAGAACCCCCATGAACATCCCCAGCCTGTCCAGCGCCAAGGCACGCGTCGAGGACATGCGTGCCGAGGGCCGCTACATCGTCCCGCGCTTCGTCGAGCGCACCTCGCAGGGCATCCGCGAGTACGACCCGTACGCCAAGCTGTTCGAGGAGCGCATCATCTTCCTCGGCTCGCAGGTGGACGACGTCTCCGCGAACGACATCATGGCCCAGCTGCTCTGCCTGGAGTCCATGGACCCGGACCGCGAGATCCAGATGTACATCAACTCGCCCGGCGGCTCGTTCACGGCCCTGACGGCCATCTACGACACCATGCAGTACGTGAAGCCGGACATCACCACCGTCTGCATGGGCCAGGCGGCCTCCGCCGCGGCCGTACTGCTCGCCGCCGGCACCCCCGGCAAGCGGATGGCGCTGCCCAACGCCCGTATCCTGATCCACCAGCCGTACACCGAGACCGGCCGCGGTCAGGTGTCCGACCTGGAGATCCAGGCCAGGGAGATCTTCCGGATGCGCGAGCAGCTGGAGGAGATGCTCTCCAAGCACTCGAACAAGTCCGTCGAGCAGGTCCGCGACGACATCGAGCGCGACAAGATCCTGACGGCCGAGGAGGCCGTCGAGTACGGTCTCGTCGACCTGGTCATCTCCACCCGCAAGGCCTCGCTGACCTCCTGAGGTCGGCACCCTGGGGGGGGGGGGGGGGGGGGGGGGGGGGGGGGGGGGGGGGGGGGGGGGGAAGGGGGGGGGGGGGGGGAGGGGGGGGGGGGGAGGATCGAA